>NZ_JAURWM010000057.1 GCF_030654915.1 Phenylobacterium sp.
GCCAACGGCCACCCGATCTCGGCCCTGCTGGGGTCAGAAAAGGCCCGTGCGGCGGCGGCCTCGATCTATGTCACGGGCTCGTTCTGGTTCCAGGCCGCGCCGATGGCCGCGGCGCTTGAGACCCTGCGCCTGGTCCGAGACACCGACTATCTGGAGCGCATCGAAACCCTCGGCGACCGCTTGGCGACCGGGCTTGTCGAGCGGGCCGCCGCGGCGGGCTTTAGCCTGCGCTGCTCTGGCCCCACGCAGATGCCGCTTTATCTGTTCGACGACGATCCCGACCTGCGGAAGGGTTTCTGCTGGGTCTCAGAGATGCTGGCGCGCGGCGTCTACATGCACCCCTGGCACAATATGTTCCTCTGCGCGGCGATGACGCCGGCCGACATCGACCAGGCACTGGACGCCGCCGACGGCGCCTTCGCGGCTCTGAAGCGCGAAGCTCCGAGTCTCGCGCCGGTCGAGAAACTCGCATTCCTCTCAGGCGGTCAAAGGTAAGGGCGACATGGCGATCGACGACTATTCCGAACACGACGGCCTCTCGCTCGCATCCCTGGTCGCCAGGGGCGAGGTGACGCCGCTTGAACTGGTGGACGCCGCCATCGCGCGGATCGAGCGCCACAACCCAGCCCTCAACGCCGTGGTCTACAAGGCCTATGACGAGGCCCGCGACAGGGCCAAGGGGCCGCTGCCGGAAGGGCCGTTCAAGGGCGTGCCGTTCCTGATCAAGGACCTGGGCATGCCGGTAGCCGGCTGGCCGCGCAGCTATGGCAGTAGGTTCGCCCGCGGCGTGGTCGACGCCGAGGACGGCGACCTCACAGGTCGCTACCGCGAGGCGGGCGTCATCCCGCTCGGCAAGACCAACACCCCGGAATACGGCATCACCGGCACGACCGAGGGCGCCTATCTGGGCGCCTGCCGCAATCCCTGGAACCCCGACCACATTTCCGGCGGCTCATCCGGCGGGGCGGCCTCGGCCGTCGCGGCCGGCATAGTGCCCCTGGCCCACGCTTCAGACGGCCTCGGCTCAATCCGCATCCCAGCCGCATGCTGCGGCCTGGTTGGACTGAAGGTCACCCGCGACCGCAATCCGAACGGGCCGCAGGACACCGCCTACGCCATGGGCTTCACCGTCGACCACGTGGTGACCCGCACCGTGCGCGACTCCGCCGCGATGCTCGATGCGACCGGACTCCCACGGGCCGATTCCCCTTTCGCCGCGCCGCCCAAGGAACGCCCCTATACCGAGGAGATCGAGCTCAGCCCCGGCAGGCTGCGCATCGCCTGGTCGTCGGAGACTCCGTCCGGCCGCCCGATCCACCCCGAGATCCAAGCCGCCTTGGAACGCACGGCCGCCCTGTTGGAGGGTCTAGGTCACGAGGTGGTCGAGAAAGGCCTCGGCATCGATTATCGAGCGCTCTACGCCGCCCGCACGCCAGTTTCGGCCGCTAATTTCGCCGCAGACATGGCCCGGTTGATCGAGCAGGTCGGCCGCGAGCCCGAGCCGGACGAACTGGAGCCCCTGACCTGGGCCTCGTTGAAGGGAGGCCGCAAGGTCACCGGCGAGCAAACCTTCCGCGGTTGGCAGGACCTGCGAGTGCTTAATCGCCAGACCCTCGCCTTCTTCGAGGACTGGGACGTCTATCTCTGCCCGGTGCTCGGCACGCCAGTCCCTGAGGTCGGGCTGATCGACCCCGTGGCGTTGGAGCCGCGCGAGGTGAACCGCCGCCAAGGCGAGGCCTTCCCCTACACCCCGCCGTTCAACTTCTCTGGCCAGCCGTCGCTCTCCTTGCCGCTGGAGATGTCCGCGAACGGCCTGCCCGTCGGCATGATGTTCACCGCCCGTTTCGCCGACGAGGCCACGCTTTTCCGGTTGGCCGCCCAGCTGGAAAAGGAGGCGCCGTGGAAGGCTCGCAAGCCGATGGTTTGGGGCTAGCGGCGGCACGGCCGGATCGAGCAGGAGCAGAGATGAACAGAATTTCCCTGAGTATCGCCTTCACCACCGGGTTGCTGGCCAGCAGCCTCCTCGCTGTCCCGGCGAGCGCCCAGGCGCTGCAGTCCCGCTACTGGGTCGAGGCCTCGGCCTTCTGGCCGGACATCGACACAAACGTCAGCGTCTCGACGCCAGGCGGCCGGGTCGGCACCGATATCAGTCTGGAATCCGATCTTAACCTGCGCGATCGCAAGACCCTGCCGGCCTTTCTCGCGGGCGCCAGGCTCTGGGATCGCGTGACGATCATCGGCGAGTATTACGCTCTCAATCGCAGCGGATCGGCCTCGGTAGCGCGTGACATCACCTTCGACGACGTCACCTACCCGGCTGGGGCGCGGGTCAACAGCTCGTTCGAGTCCGACGTCTACCGCCTGGCCTTGGGCTACTCGTTCATCCGCCGGGAAAATCTCGAACTGGGCGCGGCCATCGGGCTGCACGCGACGAACTTCGAGGCCACCCTGTCTGGGGACGGACAGGTCGGCAATATTCCCGTGCAGAACCAGCGACGCACACGCGACCTGATCGCGCCCATGCCCACGGTCGGCCTCTATGGCGGCTACCAGGTCACCCCGCGCCTCACCCTCGCCGGACGCGTCGACTACATGTCGCTCAGCTCCGGGAAGTACGACGGCAGCATCCTCAACACTGAGGCCAGGGCCAGCTATCGCGTCTGGAAGAACGTCGGGGTCGGCGCGATGTATCGCTATGTCGACTACGACTTCGACGTGGAGAAAAAGCGCTGGACGGGGCGGCTCGACTACAAGTTCAGCGGACCCGCCCTATTCCTTCAGGCCACGTTCTAGGGGTCGTCAAATTCGTGAGGGGCGAAATGGTCCGGTTCGCCTGCCGATCCACACGCCTCTCAACAGGAAGATCACCTCAGCCGTTGGCCCGGCCCTCGCCGCGCGCTAGTTTGGCCCCAGATTCTAGGAGTGATCGATGAGCGACCAGATCGAACGGCCCTGGGCCCTGATGCGCCACCATGCGGGCTGGGCCGACGTCTTCCACATCGACAGCGAGAGCGCGGACTCGATCACGGGCTTCTATCCTGATCGCGAAACCGTCGGTCCGCCGGTGAACTACAGCGTCCGCGCCGTGCTCGCCCGCTTCCCGACAATGGAAGCCGCCCGCGCCGCCCGCGAGGGTGCGGTGCTGGAATGGCGCAAGCACGACGCCGAGGTCCGCGAGGCCGAAACCAAGCTTCGTGAGGCCGAGAAGGCCCGTGAAGACGCCTGGCTCAACTGCCTACGTGGCGCCGCCAACGGCGGGTGACTTCGGCTACACCGCGGCGCGGCCTGCTATCGCTGGTCGAGCGCCGCCCCAAACTGACCCTGTTGATGGCGGTCCTCGTCGGCCTGGCGGCGACCGCCATCTTCCAAAACCTTCCACGGGAAGGGCGCAAGCTCGCCCTGACCCCTGTCGTGGAAACGGTCCTCGAAGACCCGGGCTCGCCGCGCGCCGGCGCCGCTGATCCCGACGTCACCATCGTCGTCTTCACCGACTATCAGTGCTCTGTTTGCAAGGCGACGGCGCCGGCTCTCATGCAGTTGCTGGCTGACGACAAGAAGGTCCAGGTCATCTTCAAGGACTGGCCGATCCTCGGCGAGGCTTCCACGCTCGCCGCGCGCACCGCCCTGGCCGCCCACCGCCAGGGCAAATATCTGGCTTTTCACAGCGCCCTGATGGCCGCGCCGACGAGGCTGGACGCCGACCACATCCGCCGGATCGCACTCTCGGTCGGCATCGACGTCGACCAACTCGCCGCGAATGAAAAGACCTACGCGGCGGAGATCGACGCCCAACTCACCCGGCATGCGAACCAGGCCTTCTCACTGGGCCTGCGCGGAACGCCGTCCTACCTGGTCGGACCCCATTTGATCGAAGGCGGACTCAACGAGGCGCGCTTGGCCCAGGCCGTCGCCCGCGCCCGCGCCTCCGGACCGCCACGCGCCCCGACCGCGCCCTAAAGTCGGCCACCCTTGGCGATGAACCAGGCCACCGCTACCGCGAGGACGACGCCGATCACCAGGCGAATGATCGAGGCCGGCCGCAGGGCCTCGATGGGCAGTTGGTGCTTGCCGGTGATCATCGCCCCGATCAGGTTCTGACGCTTCCACAGCCAATAGTAGCCGATGGCCGCCAGGTGCAGGACGACCAGCCCCTGGACGACGCGGAACGTCGTCTCATGCAGTTCAGCGGCCACGCGACTCGCATCGAAATCGACCAGATGCGACAGCGGTCCTGACTCCAGGCCATCGATGTCGCTGGCGAACAGCCCCAGCCCGACCTGCACCAGCAAAGCCGCCAGCATCGCCAGGACGCTCCAGGCGCCCAACGGATTGTGGCCAGGCGTTCCGCTCGGCTCTCTCGACCCCAGCGTACGCGCATAGGCCAGTGTCGCCTTCGGCCCCTTGAGGAAACTCGCGAACCGCGCGGTCGAACCGCCAGCCACGCCCCACCAGAGGCGGAACACCAGCAGGCCGATCACGCCATAGCCCGACCACCGGTGAACCTGCATGTTTTCGCCAGCCGTAAGCCACGACACCAACAGCAGGACCACCAGCCCCCAGTGAAAGATACGTGTGGGGCCATCCCACAACCGGGCGCCCTCGCGGGACGCCGCACCACTCGCCACCCTAGTCCTCGGCGCGATAGGCATCGTGGCAAGACTTGCAGGTCCCGCCGACCGCGCGGACCTGTGTCTTGACCGCGTCGAGGTTCCCGGCGGCGGCGAAGGTCTGCAGCTTGCCGGCCTCGGCCTGCAACGCGCCGCCGGCGGCGGCGAACTTGGCCGGCTCAGTCCAGATCGCCGGTTTGGCCTTGGTCTTGAAACCCGCCTCGGAGCCCGAGCCCTTCGGGAACCACTTAGGAATCTGCTGGGCCTGAGTGTTCACCACCGCTGAATTGGCCGCGATCAGCTTCATATCCGGCGAGGCCTTCTTGAGTTCCTCGTTGATAGCCTTGAACGCCCCGCCCATTTTCTTGTAGCCGGCCTGCCGGGTGGCGATGGCGGTCTCGGCGGCCGAGGCGGCGAGCGCGCCGGTGGCGGTCAACGCAAGCACCAGCGCAATGGCCGCGCGGCTCGTCTTGGCATGGCGTTCGGACATCAACGGCCTCCCCTTGATCATTCAGAAATAGATATTCGAACTTTGGGGTGACCCTACCAGGGCGTCAATCGACCATCGCTCCGCACGCTCAACGGGCGCTCATTAACGCGGCTTGACCGTGCGAACAGGCGCGCCCTGCCGGCCGGACTCGGCGATCAGCGCCCCGCACGAAGCGTCCTTGGCAAGGCCCAGATCAATGAACGGCAAGATCACGGCCACTGCGGTCACCGCTGTCAGGAGAGCGGCGATGCCGCCCTGAGCCACGGCGGTTCCGGCCTCCACGCCGATCTTGGGTCCCTTGATGGGACCCTTGATGGTGATCGGCGCCATCACCCGGATCAGCCGCGGCTCCTTGGCCTGGCCGACAATACGGAAATCGATCTTCTCAGTCCGAAGATTGATCGTGCCCCTTCCGGTTCCCAACACAGGCTCGGTGTCGAACACGATGTGATTGGCGGTCAGCACGCCGTCCTTCGCCTGGAAGTGAGCGACAGCGCAGCGCATGCCGACCTTGCTCTGGTCCTTGGCCAGCAACAGCCCAAGGCCCTTGGTCACATTGATTCCCAGCAATTCGGCGAAAGCCTCGCGGATTTCGCCGCCTGGCGCCACGGCCAACACCTCGCCGTTGGCGTTGGCCGCCGCCTGATGGACCGAGGCGCCCGCCCCGGTCAGCTTCACCCTGCCAACCAAGCTCCCAGTGAGCGGCGTCCCGCCGCCGGTCTTGATTGGCAGAAGCTGTTCTAGGCGGGCGTTCGACAGGCGCACGTCAATGCTGGAGACCGGGATGTCCTTGCGCGCGTCGAGCCTCACCTGCCCGGCGATGTTGCCCTGGGGCAGATCAAAGCGCAGCGGATCGGCGATTAGCAGGCCGTCGTTGAGCTTCACGCGAACAGACGCCGAGCGCAGCGGCAGATGCGGCGCCCGGATGCTGGCGGCGCGATACTTCACGTCGGCGTCCATGGCGCGGATGCGATCCACCTTCAGCGTGGCGTCCGGCAGCAGACGCTGCTGAGCGATCATCCGCCGCGCCACGACCTTCTGATCATCGGAAAGCGTCTCGCCGGGCGCAGCGGACGGCGCGCCGCCGAAGACCGCGGCTAAATCGTCGAAGTCCAACAGCTTAGACCGCAGATCGCCGCGCAGGAACGGGCGCTCGCCCCCGGTGTCCACCGACAGGTCGCCGGCCATGTCGCTGTCGCCCACCTTCCCGCCCAGCCCGCCAATCTTCCAGAGCTTCACCTCCCGGGAAAGCTTGCCGGCCAACCGGTACGGCGGCGTGTTCGGCAACGGCACGCCGATCAGGTCATAGAGATCGGCCAGATCGGGGCCGCGAGCGGTGAAGTCGGCGTGGAAGCGGCCAAGATCGAAAGGCTTTGGGATCGCGCCCTTGGCGGTGATCCGCGTGGCGCCCGCGCGCACCTCGGCGGTGAACGGATAGGCCTTGTCCGGATCGACATTCACCAGGGGACCGCCCGCCAGATCGAGGACGAATGGCTCCCCATTGATTGAACCACGCCCAGCCATGGCGAACCCCTGGTTGGCCGCGCCCAAGCGTTCGGTGGCGTTGATGGTCGCATCCAGGCTCAGCCGCCGCTTTGCGTCGGAATACTTCAGGCGGCCGTCGTCGATGACGAACCGGCGCACTGGCGGCATCTTGAACGGCTCCTTGTTCTTCTGTTTGCCGTTCGAAAAGTCCCAGTTGGACCGCCCCTGACGGTCGCGAACCAGCGCTACCTTCGGCTTGTCGATCTCCAAGCGCAGCAGCACCACCCGGCCGTAGAGCAGAGGCAGCGCCTTGACCTGCACCTCCAGTTTCTCGATCTCAGCCATCGGCGCCTTGCCGGCCCAGGCTGGGTTGCCGATACGGATCTTCCGCACCGTGGCGCTGGGCGTGAACGTAAGCGCATCCACGTCCAGATCGCCCAGGATCGCGATCTCCCGCCCGGCCTTCATCGATGCGAACCGCGAGATCGGCCCGCGCAGGTAATTCCAATCGAAGAAAGCCAGAAAGAGCACGAAGGCGCCGACCACGACCGCAAGCGTTCCGCCGGTCCAGGCCAACCCACGCCGATGGCGCCGCGCCCAGTCGCGCAAGCGGTTCGGGAAGGTCTGTGGCGCTTGGATCGGGGGTTCAAACGGCAATATCTGGCTCCGGAGGTCAGTCCGAAACGCGCCAGACCGCCGGTGGTTGTGTCCTAGTGCCGGACGCCCTGTCCTGACAACGCCGCATGCAGGGTTGTGAAGATGATCTTCAGGTCAAAGACGAACCCTTGAAGATCAAGATAATCGGCGTCGAGCCGGGCCTTTTCCTCGATCGGCAGATCGTCGCGTCCGTTGACCTGGGCCCAGCCGGTGACACCAGGTCGCAGCGCCTCGACCCCGGCCGCGGTCCGCAGCGCCACCAGGTCGTCCTGGTTGAACAGCGCCGGGCGGGGCCCCACCAGGCTCATATCGCCGATCAGCACGCTCCAGAGCTGCGGCAGTTCATCAAGGCTGGCGCGGCGCAGGAAACGGCCCAGCGGCGTGATCCAGGCCTGCGGATCAGCCAGCAAGTGGGTGGCCACGTCCGGGGCGTCGGTCCGCATGGTTCGGAACTTCGGCATCAAGAAGATGCGGTTGAACCGCCCGACCCGCCGCGACCAATGGATGGCCGGACCAGGGCTATCCAGTCGGACAGCCAAGGCGATCACGGCCAGCACTGGCGAGAGGACGAGAAGTCCCCCCAGAGCCGCCGCGATATCGAACGCCCGCTTGATCACGCTGCCTCGTCCCCGCCGCAAGCCTGCAGGCATAGACCGAGCAGGCCAATCTCGCCAAGTGCAGATGGTGCAGTCGAGCCGCCTGGGCTCAGGAGGCACGCCTGAGCCCCTTGCACGCCACCAGACCGGGATATACATTTGGGATATCCAAGAGGGCTCACATGACCCGAACAACTCTCTTCCAATCCAATCGTTCGCAAGCGGTCCGCCTACCCAAGGATGTCGCGTTCCCTGAGGGCGTCAAATCTGTGACCGTGCTTCGAGATGGAAAACGTCGCGTGATCGTCCCGTCGGACGCTGCATGGGACGACTTCTTTGACGCGCCGGGAATCGATCTCGGTGATCGGACGCAGCCGACGCCGCAAAATCGCGAGAGACTCTAGTGCTCCGCTACCTTCTCGACACGAACCTTTGCATTCGCGTGCTTAGGGATCGGCCGACGGTGGTCCGTGATCGTTTCAACCTTGCGGCCGACGCCCTGTGCATTTCGACGATCGTACTCACAGAGCTTCTGCACGGCGCAGCCAAATCTGCCAGGCCAGAGCACAATCGAGGTGAGGTGGAACGGTTCGCCGCTCGATTGGAGGTGCTGCCTTTCGACAATGCAGCTGCAGACCATGCCGCGGACATACGAGCCACTTTGGAGCGTCAGGGCCAGCCGATTGGAGGCTACGATCTGCTGATCGCCGGACACGCACGAAGTCGTGGACTTATCGTTGTCACGGGAAATCTTGCGGAGTTTACGCGTGTCGCCGGCCTAAGATGTGAGGACTGGCTAGAAGCGGGTTCCTACTCGCCAGAGCATTCTGCGACCTGACTAAATCAGGCGAATTCCAACCTATCGAACGAGCGCCGCAAGCTATGCGCTGGTGATGGGGCCGGCATGGATGAGCAGGGCGTCGTCGGCACGCGTGCGGCGATGGTCGGGGGCATATCCTGGCGTGGCGGTTCGGTTTGAGGTGAGCGCGACGCGCCGGCTGAGCCGCCTCTTTGTCAGTCGCCAAACGCCCTCACCACCGGCCGGGCTAGGCGGTGGTCCAGACGCGGGCCATCCCCTTGTCGCCTAGACGGCTAACCGTCCACTC
>NZ_JAURWM010000289.1 GCF_030654915.1 Phenylobacterium sp.
GCTCATGTCGACCTCGTTGAAGGTCGTCAGCATGGCGGCGTTGGTCTGGGCTTCCTTCAGGCGGCGCGCGATGGTCTGGCGCAGGCGGGTCATGCGGTCCCGCTCTTCGCGTTCGTGGATTTCTCGCGGCGCGCTCGGAGCGGCGGGCGCCGCCTTCGGGGCTTCAGCCTTGGGGGCCGGCGCCGGAGCGGGAGCCGGAGCCGGCGCTGCCACCGGGGCGGCGGCGGGGGCCGGCTTGGCGCCGGCCGCGCCTTCGGCCAGACGGCCAAGGACCGCGCCGGGCTCGACGGTCGCGCCTTCTTCGGCGGCGATGAATTCGAGGACGCCGTCGGCGGGGGCGGCGACCTCGAGGCTCACCTTGTCGGTTTCAAGCTCGACCAGGATTTCGTCCTTCCTGACCGCGTCGCCGGCTTTCTTCGTCCAGCGCGCCACCGTCGCCTCGGTAACAGACTCGCCCAAGGCGGGGGTCATGATGTCGGCCATTTGGAAGTCCTGTCTCTCTTTGTTCGTTCTGTTCTTATTTAGGTCTCGCGAAGCCTAGGCGAAGGCTTCAGCGAGGAAGGTCTGCAGTTCTTTCATGTGCCGGCTCATCTGGCCGGCCGCGGTCGAGGCCGAGGCCGGGCGACCCACATAGCGGGCGCGCTTGGCCTTCACCTTGAGGCGGTCGAGCGTGAGTTCCAACCACGGATCGACGAAGGTCCACCCACCCATGTTCTTCGGCTCTTCCTGGCACCAGACCAGTTCAGCGTTCGGGAAGCGCGAAAGCTCCGTCGATAGCGACTTCACCGGCCACGGATAGAACTGCTCGAGGCGCATAATATAGACGTCGTCGACGCCCTTTTCCTCACGTGCGTCCAGCAGGTCGTAATAGACCTTGCCCGAGCACAGCACGACGCGGCGGATCTTGTCCGGTTCGACAAGCTTGACCGTGGTGTTGACGCCGCGCTCGGCGTCGTCGTTCAGCACGCGGTGGAAGGACGAACCCTCGGCCATGTCGTCCAGGGTCGAGGTGGCCTTCTTGTGCCGCAGCAGCGACTTCGGCGTCATGACGATCAGCGGCTTGCGGAACTCGCGGCGCAGCTGACGGCGCAGGACGTGGAAGTAGTTGGCCGGGGTCGA
>NZ_JAURWM010000073.1 GCF_030654915.1 Phenylobacterium sp.
GTGCTGATTTTCCGCCAGTATAGCGCCGCTGCGCGCCGCCCCCTCACCTAACCTCTCCCGAGGGAGAGGAATGGGGCGGCGCTAGCCGTTGCGCTTCACATAGGCGCGGATGGCGGCGATGACCTGGTCCTGGTGGTCGGGGGTCAGGTAGGGGTGCATGGGCAGGCTCATGACCACATCGGCCTTGGCCTCGGTCACTGGCAGGCCGCCCGGGGTCGGATAGACCGAATAGACGCCCTGCTTGTGGATCGGGATCGGGTAGTAGACCGCGCTCGGCACGTCCTGGCTCTTCAGATGCGCCACCAGGCCGTCGCGGTCGGCGGTTTCGATGGTGTACTGCGCCCAGACCGAAACCCCGCCGTCGATCACCTTCGGTACGGTCACGACATCGGAAAGGCCCGCCGCATAGCGCTCGGCGACCTTGTTGCGGGCCTCGATCTCGCTCTCGAAAATGGTCAGCTTCTGCAGCAGGACAGCGGCCTGGATGGTGTCCATCCGGCTGTTCATGCCGATGCGCAGGTTCAGGTACTTGGGGTCATGGTCGAAGGTCTTGCCGACCAGGTCCGATTTCACGGCTTGGCCGTGGACGCGCAGGCTGACGAGGATGTCGTGCAGCCGCTCATCCTTGCACAGCACCGCCCCGCCGTCGCCGTAGCAGCCGAGCGGCTTGGCCGGGAAGAAGCTGGTGGTGGTGACGTCGGCCCAATGGATCGGGTGCTGACCGTTCAGCGTGCAGCCAAAGCCCTGGGCGCTGTCGGCGATCAGCTTCAGGCCATGCTTCTTGGCGACGGCCGAGATCGCCGGATAGTCGGCGGGCTGGCCGAACAGGTCGACGGCGATGATCGCCTTGGGCGTCAGCTTGCCGTCGGCCTTCACCGCCTCGATGGCGGCGTCGAGCTTGGCGGGATCGAGATTGTAGGTGTCAGGCAGGACGTCGACGAACACCGGGCTGGCGCCGACCAGAGGCATGACCTCGGCGGTCGCCGCGAAGGTGAAGGAGGGGCAGAACACCGCGTCGCCGGGTCCGATATTCCAGGCCATCAGCGGCAGTTGCAGCGCCTCGGTGCCCGAGCCGCAGGAGAGCACGAACGGCGCTTGGCCGAACTCGCCGAGCGCCTGTTCGAACTGGCCGATTTCCGGCCCCATGACATAGGCCCCCGAACGGACCACCTTGAGGATCGCATCTTCCAACGGCTGACCGAGGCGGGCGCGTTGGGCTTGCAGGTCGATGAACGGGATCGGCATGGGAATTTCCGCGAAGTGAAGCGGCGCGCTTCATGACACGCGGACTCTAGCGAAACCACACACGGTTGTTTTCGGAAAATTTCGGAGCGGGTCATTGCGCGCCCCGCCTCAGTACAGCGGCGGCAGGTTGACAGTGAGCGTGCCGACCACGGCCGGCGCGCACCAGTCGCGATAGCCGCATTCGGCGCGGCTGAGGTTGGTGTCCACGTAGCGGACATCGAGGGCCAGCGTCTTCCAGGTCGCGACGGCGCCGAGGTTCCAATAGCTGCGGTCATAGCCGCGCTCGATCCAGCGCCGGCCTGCTCCTCCCTTTAGGGTGAGGCTCGGCGTCAAGGCGTAAGCCGCCTCGCCCTCGACCCGCCAGGCGACGCCCGAGCCGTAGGAGGCCTCCGGCACATAGCTGGTCAGGACGCCGAGGGTGAGCTTGTCCTGCGTGTGACGGGCGGCGACCTTGGCCTGCAAGAAATTGTAGGTGGGACCGTAGACATGTTCGTCGGGGAAGGCGGTGAACATGCCTTCAAGCGTGATGCGGGTTTTCTTCTCGTTCAGGTCGAAATTTCGACCGGCATAGAGATCGACCTCGTAGGAGGTGTGGCCTGGGTCGTCGAAGTCCACGCCGCTGAGAAACAGGCCGGCGTAGAAGTTGTCGGGCCGCCACCAGTAGATCGAGGCCTGTGTGACTGGATTGCGGTTCGAATTGCTGACCCCCTGGTAGCGGTACTCGCTGGCGACATTGATCGAGGTGATGATGGCGCCTCGGCTCGACTGCGCCTGGGCCGCCGCGGGGAGCAGGGCGACAATCAGCAAACCACTCCGCAGCGCGCGCGAATTCCCCAGATGTTTCATGTCGTCGCCTTTGCCGCCCGAGGTGCTCTGTCGGCGAAAGAGCTAGGTGATCATTGAATTGCGATGTACTGAAATCGCTTCATGAGTGAATTCGATATCAATCATGTTCGGCGGTTGGACGGCGGCCTGTTGCTCGTGTTCCACGAGTTGCTACGTCGCCGGAAGGCGGCCGAGGTGGCTGAGGTGCTCGGGCTGAGCCCGTCGGCGGTCAGCCATGCCCTGACGCGGCTGCGCGACCTGTTCGAAGATCCGCTGTTCATCCGCAAGCCGCATGGCTTGACGCCCACCAAACGGGCGCTGGAGCTGGGACCGCAAGTCGAGGCGCTGATCAAGCTGGTCGGCGCGACCCTGGGCGGCGAACAAGGTTTCGATCCGGCGGTCAGCACGCGGACCTTCACCATCGCCGCCCCGGAATTCGTCACCGATTTGATCGGCGGCCGGCTGATCGCGGCCCTGAAAGAGGCTGCGCCGCGCGCGATGTTCTCGGTGAGTTTTCTGCCCCAGGCCCAGGCGCTGGAGGCTTTGCGCCGAGGCGAAGTCGATCTGGCGCTGGGGCGCTTTAGTCCCGAACCGCCAGGGTTCGAGTCCGAACTGCTCTACGAGGACCGATATTGCGTCGCCGCGCGCAAGGGGCACCCGCGGGTGAAGGGCCAGATCGACTTTCAGGCCTATGCCGAGATCGGCCACGTCTACGCCATCTCCGGCAGCGAGTCGGGCGGCGACACCCGCTGGCCGACCAGCGAAGTGATCACCGCCGTGGCGGCGGTGCCGCAGTGGCTGACGGCTTTGGTGATGGTCGCCTCCAGTGACGCCATCGCCACCTGTCCGCGGAAGCTGGCCGAACGGCATGCCGAAATGTTCGGGCTACAGGTGCTGGACCCGCCGTTCGAGCCGCTGAGCTTCAAGATTTCGGCGCTGCGGCGCAGTGGTGCGCAGGACGCTGGCGTGGATTGGTTCCTCGACCAGGCGCGGCGGGCGGTGGGCTAGATCTCCAACGACAGCGTAACTTTCAGATGCCGTCGCGTCGCGTCTTCAAATGCCGTGGGCCAAGAGGCGCCGAGCTTGGCGGCCAGGGGTTTGGCGCGGGCTAGGAATTGGCGGGCGAGTGCGGCGTTGGCGGCGATCAGGGCCTCGCGCTCGGCCAGGGGCGGCGGCAGGGCTTCTAGCCAAGCGCGTTGGTCGTCGGTGAGGAAGGCGTTGAGGCGCTTGGCGCCGCGCGAGCCGGGCGGGACCTCGTTTTCGATAAGCATGAGATCGATCAGCATGTGGCGCAGAAGTTCGACGCCCTGTTGCATGGTCAGCCATTCGCCCCGGCCGACGGCCACTGGCGCCAGGCCAAGCACGCGCAGGAACTCAGTGACGAGCGGGCCGAGCGGCTGGAGCGCGCCTGGAACCTGGATGCGCGGCGGCGGGGTGAGAGCAGGATCACCCAGCAGGAGCTTAAGCGCGGCGCCGTCCTGGGAGGGCAATTCGCCGGCGGTCAGGAAGCTGAGGTCGAACCGTTCCCAGTCGGGAGTGATCGCGGCCAGGACCCGCCCGTAGACGACGTGGCTCAGAACCAATGGCGGGAGGCCGGGGTGGGTGGCGCGATAGTCGGCGATGCAGGCGGGGCGGTTGGGCTCTTCGACCAGCACGACGATATCGACATCGCTCCAGGCGTCGCCGGCGTCCTGGCCCAGACTGCCGCCGAGCCAGGCGGCGTGAACCCTGGGATCAGCGGCCAGGGCGGCGGTCAGGCGCTTGAGCAGGGCCTGCTGTTCGTCGGTCATGTGGAGGCTCCCAGACTGGCGGGAGCGTGGGGCGCAGGTGATGCGGCGGCAAACGATTTCGCCGCCGCATCACCGTGCGTTCAGATCACAAGGCTCAGCGGACTAGATCTGCCGGGTGCGGCCTTCCCAGTAGGGGGCGCGGACCTTGTTGCGTTGGATCTTGCCGGCTTCCGAGCGGGGCAGTTCGCTGACGAAGTCGAGGCCGCGCGGGACCTTGTAGGCGGCCAGGGTCTGGCGTCCGAAGGCCAGGATCTCCTGGGCCAGTTCGTCCGACGGCTGGTAGCCGGGCTTCAGCAGGATCACGGCGCGGACCTGTTCGCCCCACTCGTCGTGCGGGATGCCGACGGTGGAGCTATCAGCCACGGCTTCGTGCTTGATCAGCTCGTTGTCGACTTCCTGCGGGTAGATGTTCACCCCGCCGGAGATGATCGTCTCGGCGTTGCGGCCGGTGAGGAACAGGTAGTCGTCCTCATCGAAATAGCCGACGTCGCCCATGGTGAAGAAGTCGCCGACCCGGTTGGAGTTGGTCTTGGCTTCATCCTTGTAATAGGTGAAGCCGCCGCCGGGCGGGAGCTGGTGATAGATGCCGCCGGGCGTGCCGGGGGGCAGCTCATTGCCTTCCTCGTCGAGGATGCGGACCTGCAGCAGGGCCGGGCGCTTGCCGACGCTGCCGGGCTTCTTCAGCCACTCCTCGGAGGTGATGGCGAAGCCGGCGCCGCCCTCGGAGCCGGCGTAGTATTCCGACAGGATCGGGCCGAACCACTCGATCATCGCGTGCTTGACCTCGGGCGGGCAGGGGGCCGCGCCGTGGACGATGTATTTGACGTGGTCGACGGGGTACTTGGCCTTCACTTCCGGCGGCAGGGCGAGCAGACGCTGGAACATGATCGGCACCAGGTGCAGGTGCGTGACCTTCTGTTCGGAGATGGTGCGCAGGACCAGTTCGGAGTCCCACTTGTCGATGAAGTGCAGCGGCACGCCGGCGCCCATGGCGGCGCGGATGTCGAAGGCCAGCGGCGCGGCGTGATAGGCCGGGCCGGCGCAGAGCTGGATGGAGGTCGCCGGATCGTAGCCGCGCATGGCGTACATCGCCTGGGGCGTGACCACCGCGGCCGGGCGGAAGACGCCCTTCGGCCGGCCGGTGGTGCCGGAGGTGTACATCATCTGGTTGCCGAGCACCGGATCGGTGATGTCGGAGCCGTCGAGCGGGGCCAGGGCGGCGTCATAGTCCTGGAAGCCTTCGATCGATCCGCCGACCGCGAGCCTCAGCACCACGCCGGGGCATTGGGCCGAGGCGGCGGGCAGGCTGGCCACGCGGGCCTCGCCGACCAGGACCTTGGCCTCGCAATCATTGATGATGTAGGCGATCTCGTCGGTGGTCAGGTGCCAGTTGACCGGCGTGATCCGCAGGCCTGACCGCAGGGTGGCGGCTTGGACCGCGACGAACTCGGCGCGGTTGGAGCAGACCAGGGCCAGGCTGTCGCCGGCGCCCAGGCCGTGCTGACGGAAGAGGCGTGTGAGCTTATTGGCCGCTGCGTTGATCTCGGCGAAGGTCGTAACCTTGCCGTCTGGATCGACGACCGCCGCCTTGTTTGGGTGGACCTTGGCCCAAACCGCCGTGGTCATGCCATTGGCGGCCGCCGCTTCGAGGGCCTCGTCCAGGCTCAAGCGCTCTTTTAAATCTTCCATCAAATCCTCCCGTCGCCGGTGACCGGAGGAACGGAACACGCGGCTCTTTTTTCTATGGTCCGAGACGGCGTTTCGTCGGCGATCGCGGCGCGAAATATGCGCGGCGAGGGTGACCGTTTCCGTTTCGGAAACCTACCATGACAGGCGATTGCGCGCCCGACAACGGCGCGCGCGATCCGAACGCGGCTCGGATCAGGCCAGGCGGCTCTCTGTCCAGCGGTAGGCGGCGAAACCGGCGGCGGCCGCGCAGGCCGTCAGCACTGTTCCCCAGCCGATGTCGGTGAGGGTGACCTTGAGGGACCAGACCTTCAGCGTCGCCTGGTTGGTGAGGTCATAGGTCGCGTAGGCCACGAAACCCAGCATCGCGCCGTTGGCGAGCGCTCGCGTCCATCCCACGCCTTCGCGCACGGCCGGCAGGATGGCCAGCATCAGCACGCCGGCGATGAACACCAGGTAGAAAGCGATGGCGGCGGGCAGGTTGAACTGGTCGGCTAGCACGTCGTCCAGGGCGGGCCGGTAGAGTTTCGGCCCCACGGTGGTCAGCCAGACGGCGTCGATCACCGCGAAGGCGAGGCCCGCGCCCAGATAGGCGGCGAGGTATTTCAGCATGGCGATTCTCCCGCCGGGCGCATCAGATAGTGGCTGATGCCCCATTCGGACCCGCCGCGATGGCCAAACAGACCAGAGGTCGCCAGGAAGAACAGCCGCCAGCGGCGGCCCCAGAGCAGCGCCTGGTCGCCGTAGACCTGGGCGAGGATCGGCCGGATCTCCGCGGCGTTGCGGTCATAGTTGGCGAGCCAGGCCTCCGCCGTCCGGGCATAGTGCTCGCCGCTCCAGCGCCAGTCGGCGACGACCTCGAAGAGATCGGGGAACTGGCGGGCCAGGTCGTGGCTGGGCATGACGCCGCCGGTGAAGAAGTGCTGGGCGATCCAGTCGGCCTCGTCGTTCACGTCGAATCGATAGGGCGTGCGGCAGTGCGTGAAGACGTGCAGGAAAAGCCGGCCATCGCTCTTGAGCCAGACCTTGGCGCGGGTGAGCAGGGCGCGCCAGTTGGCCATGTGCTCGAACATCTCCACCGAGACGATGCGGTCGAAGGCGGCGGGAGCGGCCTCGAAGTCGTTCATGTCGGCGGTGATGACCCTCAGGTTGGCCAGGCCCTCGGCCCGCGCGCGTTCGCGGATGAAATCGCCTTGGCTGGCCGAGTTGGAGACCGAGACGATCTGGGCGTTTGGCAGGGTCTTGGCCATCCAGAGCGACAGTGAGCCCCAGCCGCAGCCGAGTTCGAGAATATGCTGGCCGTCCCGCAGATCGGCGTGCGCGGCGGTCTCGGCGAGGGCGCTCTCCTCGGCCTGGGCCAGGGTGCTGGCGCCCGAGGTGAACAGGCCCGACGAGTATTTGAGCCGGGGACCCAGCACGCCCTGGAAGAAGGCGGCGGGGAGTTCGTAGTGCTGCCGATTGGCCGAAGCGGCGTGCTCGGCGATCGGACGTTCCTCCATGTCGCGGGCGAAACGAGTCGCGGCGCCTGGCGCGGCTTCCAGATTGCGACGGGCGTTGGCGACCAGAAGGCCGACCGCCGCGCGGCGGATGACGTCGGGCAGCGGCGCGCCTTCGAAGGCGTGGATGGCGGATGCGACCAGGCTCATTCGGGTCTCTCGGTTGCGGTGTTCTCCAGGGATACGGGCCAGGTGGGCCGCCGGATGCATCCGGCGAGGCGCCCGCGCCGTAGCTCCTGCCAGGCGGGGTGGTCCGCCGGAGCCTTGAGGAAACGACCCTTTGACCAGCACCCCAAAGTCGCGCATCGCCGTGGTCGGCGGGGGCGTCGCCGGACTTTCCGCCGCCTGGCTGCTGAGCCAGCGTCATGAGGTGACGCTGTTCGAAAGCGACGGGCGGGTCGGGGGCCACGCCAACACCGTCGAGGCGCCGGGCCTCAAGGGACCGGTCCCGGTCGACACCGGCTTCATTGTCTTCAACGAGCCGAACTATCCGAACTTCACGGCTCTGCTGAAGCATCTGGGCGTGGAGAGTCGTCCGGCGGACATGGCGCTGAGTGTCTCGCTGGACGACGGCGATTTCGAATATTCGTCCGGGGCCTTGTTCGCCCAGGCCAGCAATCTGTTCAGCGCCCGGTACTGGGGGATGCTGCGCGACGTCAGCCGGTTCTATCGGCAGGGCCCGAAGGACCTGGCGGACCTGGAGACGCCGCTGACCTCGCTGGAGGACTACCTGGAGACCAAGGGCTACTGCCAGGCCTTCCGGGACGACCATCTGTTGCCGCAGGCCGCCGCGATCTGGTCGACGCCGCTGGGGGCGATTCGCGACTATCCGGCCGCCGCCCTGATCCGGTTCTTCCAGAACCATGGCATGATGAGCCTGTTCGGGCGCGGCAAGTGGCGCACGGTCAGCGGCGGCAGCCGCGCCTATGTCGCCAAGCTGGCCGCCGCCTTCCAGGGCGAAACTCGAATCGGCGCCAGGGTCAGCGCCGTGCGCCGCGACCTTCTGGGCGTGGATATTCGCGACGCGAGCGGCCGGGTCGAACGTTTCGATCAGGTGGTGATCGCCACCCATGGGGACACCGCGCTATCGCTGCTGGACGACGCCGACAGCGAGGAGCGGCGGCTGCTGTCTGCGTTCAAATATCACCGTAATCTTGCCGTTTTGCACGCCGATGCTCGCCTGATGCCGAGGCGGAAGGCGGCTTGGGAAAGCTGGAACCACATCGGCCGGCGCGAGGCGCCAGGGGAGGGCTGCGTGAGTTACTGGATGAACCGGCTGCAATCGATCCGCGACGCGGGCGATCTGTTCGTGACCCTCAATCCCACGCGCGAGATCGCGCCGGGCAAGGTGATCCACACCGACGTCTACGACCATCCGCTGTTCGACGCCGGGGCGATCGCCGCCCAGGGCGAGCTGTGGTCGTTGCAGGGCGTGCGGCGGACCTGGTTCTGCGGTTCCTACTTCGGTCACGGCTTCCATGAGGACGCCCTGCAATCGGGCCTGGCGGTGGCCGAGGCCATGGGCGGCGGACGGCGGCCCTGGCGGGTGGAGGCCGAGTCCGGCCGTATCCAGATCGCGGCGCCAGCGCGCGAGCGGGCCGCGTGACCGGGCTCGCGTCGGGGCTCTATCTCGGCGCGGTCACCCATGCGCGGCTGAAGCCGCGCGTCCACCGGATGCGCTACCGCGTCTTCATGCTGCTGCTCGATCTCGACGAGCTCGGGCGATTGGACGGCGCCCTGCGTCTGTTCGCGCACCGGCGCTTCGCCCTGACCAGCTTCCATGAGGCCGACCACCTCGACGGCTCGGGGCGCTGCCTGAAAGCCCAGGTCGAGGCGCACCTGGCGGACGCCGCCATCGCCCATGGCGGGCCGGTCAAGATGCTGTGCATGCCGCGCATCCTGGGGGGCGTGTTCAATCCGCTGACCGTCTATTTCTGTCACCGGCTGGACGGGGCGTTGTCGGCGATCCTCTACGAGGTGACCAACACCTTCGGCGAGCGCCATATCTATCTGATCCCGGTCGAGGGGCGCGGGCCGATCATGCAAACCTGCGACAAGACTTTCTATGTCTCGCCGTTCATGGACATGGACCTGGCCTACGCCTTTCGGATCCGGCCGCCGGGCGACGCCGTCTCGATCATCGTCGATGTGCATGACGCCGATGGCCATGTGATGGGCGCGGCGTTCTCAGGCCGGCGTCGAGAACTGACTGACGCCTCGTTGCTGCGCGCCTGGCTTGGCTACCCCTTGATGACGTTGGGCGTCATGGCCGCGATCCATTGGGAAGCCTTGAAAATCTGGCGCAAGGGCGGGCGGCTGCGTGCGCGTCCGGCGCCGCCGGCGACCTCCGTCACGGTGGTCCGCGGAGCGCGCGCCACCGCGGCCTAGAAGCCGCTGTCACGGTCCGAAATTGATCACTCGAAAATCGGGCGGTTGTTGTCCGTTTGCGGTAGCCGAACGCGCGCTCGTCGCGGGATCGAGGGCTAGCTTCCGCTGCTGGCCGCCGGACGAGACCGCCAGAAGACTACCGATTATCGGGGTCGTGCAGCACTACGAAGTCCGTGGACTGGCCGTTCGCATCACTCACTGCGATTAGCCGCCGGGTGTTTCCAGCAGGGCCGATCCTGTAAGTTGAGATCAGCTCCGTCCCTTCCATGCGACGCGCGATCAGCGATGGCGCGGCGGCCTCCCACCCATCCGGCAGCAGTTCTCGAAAATCGGCCACCTCTTCCGCGGACGGCGCATATGAACCCGTCGCCCTTTCACCGCTGACGACCTCGCCGAAGTAAGCCCACAGCGATCGAGTCAGTTGTGATTGATCGTCTTCGATGGCGGCCGCTGTCGCAGGCATCAGCGCCGGCTCAATCAGGCCGACGACAACATGCCCGATATGATCCGGCTGGCTATGGTCCGCGTCCAGATTGGTCAGAACGGCGACGCTGAGGCCCGCTTCGAGGTAGCGGCCGAAGTAGGAGGTGAAACCCTGCCAGGCGCCATCGTGCTCGACCACGCGCGCGTTTCCGTCATCCCGCACGAACCATCCCAGACCATAGCCTTGGCGGGGCGCGGTTCCGCCGAAAGGAAACGGTGTCCACATCTGTTGCTTCGTCGCGGGTTTGAGCAGGTTGTTGTCGCAAAGGGCACGATCCCATTTCTCGAGGTCGCGAACGGTAAAGTAGAGCGTCCCGTCGGCGGTCGAGTTGAAGGTCGGCGAAACCCAGTTCTGATTATACAATTGGCCACCCCGTCGTTGGTAACCGGCGGCGCGATGCAGCACGATTTCACTGTCGGAGATGACCCGCGAGGAAGACATGCCCAGGCGGTCGAATACTTCCCTTTTCAGCATGTCCCCATGAAAGCTTCCCGTCACACGCCTTATCAGCACGCCGAGCACGAGATAGTTGGCGTTGCGATAAGCCCAGACTTCTCCCGGCGCGGAGGCTAGCGGGAGCGCGGCGACCCGTTGGATCAACTCATCCTCAGAGAAATCGCGGCGAACGTCGAAGGGGCCACCGTCACTCGTGAGTTCCGGGCTGTCATACTCACCGAGACCTGACGTGTGAGACAGGAGATGCGCAATCGTGATCGGCTTCCAAGATGTGGGCAGATCAGGCATGTGCGCACGTATGCTGTCATCGAGGCGAATTTTGCCGTTCTCAACCAGCCTCATCACCAGGGCGGCCGTGAAGGTTTTTCCAATGGAGCCAGACTGCATCACCGTGTCGGCGGTGACGGGTACGGCATGCTCGACATTGGCGAGGCCATAGCCCTTGAGCAGCACCGCTTGACCGTGCTGATAAACGCCTAGCGCAAGCCCTGGTATTTGCTGGCGCACCATCTCCCTTTCGACGTAGCGATCGACGGAGGCTATCTGAGCAGGCGTAAGGGCGGTCGCCGCCGGTTGGCATGCAGCCACCGCTGCAGCGAGAGAGACGGCGAGCATTCGAACTTCGGTCCTTCGGGCAAGTGTGCGCCTGAGCTTTAATGTTCAGCCCGAGCCTAAGGCGTAGGCGTCTGGCTCTCCCTACACTGGACAATCCCCCAAATCGTCCAAGATTCAGCGCCCATATCGCGACGGCCCCCCTGCCTCAGGAACGGCCGAGCCTGGGCTAGAAAATCCGCGCTCGGTAGACCAGGACAATGGCGGCTATCCACCCACTAAACGGCGCGGATAGAAACTCTGGTCCAAATCGAGAGGGCGCGCGAAAGCCCAATGATTTTGATCGTTCAGCGCCGCTTCGGTTCGGGAATATTCTCCGGATACGTCAAAACACTTCTGGCGTGTGCTGGGACGGCGCCTCAGAATGATTTCCATACTTGAAGATGGAATTTCTGATGAGTGAGTCACACCCCTCCCGGCGGGGTGCGGGACCCTCTGACTCCGGCTCTATCAAGGTCGACGTCAGCGAGATGCCGCGTGTGCTGCAGAGGATCACGGCGCTTTCGCTACGCTACCCGGGCCGCATGGCCATCGCGATCGGCTGCTCGCTGGGCGCGGCGGTCGCCAGCCTGACCCTGCCGAGGCTGTTCGGCGCCGCCGTGGACCAGGCCCAGATGCTGCTGGAGGGCGGGGCGGCCCACGCCGGCGAGGCGCAGGCCGCCCTGTGGGGCACGGCGATGCTGGTGATCGCCGCCACGGTGATCCGCGGGCTGCTGACCATGATGTCCGGCTACCTCGGCGAATATGTCAGCCAGCGGGTCGGCTATGACTTGCGGCTGCGGTTCTTCCAGCAACTCCAGCGGCTGTCGTTCGGCTTTCACGACCGCATCCATTCGGGCGACCTGATCACGCGGGGCATGCTCGACCTGGAGGGCGCGCGGGTCTTCATCCAGGGCGGCCTGATGCCGATCCTGACCCTGGTCCTGCTGCTGGTCTTCGCCTCGTGGCAGATGCTGGCCATCGACCAGACCCTGGGCCTGATCGGCCTGGCCTTCGTGCCCTTCTCGGCCCTGGCGCTCGGCCGCATGGGCTTCCTGCTGCGGGTCACCTGGCTGCGCTTCCAGGAGCTGATGGCGCAGCTGACCCTGACCATGGAGGAGAATCTCCAGGGCATCCGCGTGGTCCGCGCCTTCGCCGGCAAGGCCTTCGAGATGGCCAAGTTCGACCAGGCCTCGGTGGACGCCCTGGCCTATTCCTACAAGCGCATCACCCTGCGCTTCCGG
>NZ_JAURWM010000076.1 GCF_030654915.1 Phenylobacterium sp.
ATAGACCACCGAGGCGTTCAGCGCGATCAGCCCCACCGCCATGCCCAGGACCATCAGGGGCTTGGCCGCGAGGATCGAGAGGTCCAGGCCGATGCCGACGGGCACGAAGAACAGGCCCAGCAGCAGGCCCTTGAAGGGCTCGATGGTGACCTCGACCTCGTGGCGGTACTCGGTCTCGGCCAGCAGCAGGCCGGCGATGAAGGCGCCAAGCGCCATGGAGAGACCGGTCAGGGCGCTGACCAGGCCCGCGCCGATCACCACCAGCAAGCAGGCGGCCATGAACAACTCTTCGCTCTTGGCGCGCGCCACCGACTTCAGCATCGGACGCAGCAGGATCCGGCCGAAGGCGACGAGCAGCATGACGCCGAGCGCGGCCGGGGCGAAGGCCAGCAGCAGTTGCGGCGAAAACGCCTCGCCGTCGCCGCTGCGCCCGAGGATCGTCAAGGTCACCAGGATCGGCGCGACCGCTAGATCCTGGAACAGCAGCACCGAGAAGGTTGCTCGACCGGCCGGCGAATGCTGGCGCTTGTTCTCGGTCAGGATCTGCATGACCACGGCGGTCGACGAGAGCGCCAGGGCCGCGCCGATGGCGGCGGCCGAGTATATCGGCTGGCCGAAGGCCACAGCGGCGGCGGCGATGGCCAGCAGGCAGAGGGTCACCTGCAGGGCGCCCATGCCGAACACCCATCTGCGCATCAGCCGCAGGCGCTCCCATGAGAGTTCCAGGCCGATCATGAACAGCAGGAACACCACGCCGAACTCGGCGAGCTGAGCGATCTCCTGCGGATTGGCGATGGTCAGGTAGCCGAGCCAGGGGAAGGTCCCGGTCAAGGCCCCAAGGCCGAAGGGCCCCAGCACGACGCCGGCGCCAAGGAAGCCGAGGATGGGGCTGATCCGCCAACGACGGAACAGCGGCACGATGACGCCGGCGGTGGCCAGGAACAGTATGACGTCCTTATATTCGCCGGGCGAAACGTGACCTTCCATGCGCTCTCCTTATGTGATGAGCGGCACTATGGGGCCTCGGGGCCGAGCGCGTAACCCACGCCGGCGCCCTTAAGCGGCCCAGCACCCCGGTTCGACCAAAAAAGTCTGAAATCGGGGCCGAGGTCGCGGTCTCGGGCCGGCAAGGGCGGGACGCCGACAGCCAGGCTGACAGCCAAGCTCCGGCCCCGCCCCCAACAGGCGTTCGGGCGGCGTTGACAGCCCTGCCCGCGCCGTCGTCTATGCCGCCCATATTTTAAGAAGAATGGAGGATCGCAATGGTTTGGAATTACGCCAACCTGTGGGAGTCGGTGGCCAAGGCCACTCCGGACCGCCCAGCCCTGATCCACGGCGACAAGACCATCGCCTGGAAAGATTTCGACCGCCGCGCCAACGCGCTGGCCAAGGTCATGGTCGAGGCCGGCGTTTCGCAGCAGTCGAAGGTCGCCGCCTATCTCTATAACGGCCCTGAATACCTCGAGACCTATTTCGCCGCCTTCAAGGCTGGCCTGGTCCCGTTCAACACCAATTACCGCTACGGCGGCGACGAGCTGACCTACCTGTTCGACAACGCAGACGCCGAGGTCGTGGTGTTCCACGCCTCGTTCGCCGAGATGGCCGACAAGGTCCGCGGCCGCCTGCCGAAGGTGAAGGCCTGGATCGCCGTGGGCGAGGCCGGCCACCCGGTTCCGGCCTGGGCGCTGGACTATGACGCGATCGTCGCCG
Organism: Phenylobacterium sp.; assembly: GCF_030654915.1. GTDB lineage: Bacteria > Pseudomonadota > Alphaproteobacteria > Caulobacterales > Caulobacteraceae > Phenylobacterium. The sequence continues at coordinate 1,711 of NZ_JAURWM010000076.1, forward strand.
GCGCGGCCGACCACTTCGAAGCCCCGTGGGGCCGTTCGGCCGACGACCTGCTGATCATGTACACCGGCGGCACCACCGGCATGCCCAAGGGCGTGATGTGGCGCCAGGAAGACCTGTTCAAGGCGCTGGGCGGCGGAGCGAACCTGCTGCTCGGCCTGGCGGCGATGGAGCGCGTCGAGGAAGCCGGCGAGCGCGCCCTGGCGGTCGCGGCCAGCGACGCCCCGCTCAACATCACCATCCCGGTCGCGCCGCTGATGCACGCCACCGGCCAGTTCATCTCGTTCGGCGCCCTGATCGGCGGCGGCGCGGTGGCGACCCTGGTTCCGCGCAAGTTCGATCCGGCGCAGCTGTTCGACGAAGTCGAGCGCCTGGGCGCCTCGGGCCTGATCATCGTCGGTCCGGCCTTCGCCGCCCCGATGCTGGACGTGCTGGACGCTAATCCGGGGCGCTGGGCGATGCCGTCGCTGAAGCGGATCGTTTCCTCGGGCGCCATGTGGGGTCTGGAGAACAAGCAAGGCCTGCTGAAGCACCTGCCGCACATCATGCTGATGGACAGCCTGGGTTCGTCCGAGGCCCTGGGCCTGGCGGCCTCGACCTCGGGCGGCGGCGCGGCGGCCGGTACGGCCAAGTTCGCCACCGGCCCCAACGCGGCGGTGTTCACCGAGGACGGCGTGCGCGTGCAGGCCGGTTCGGGCGTGCGCGGCCTGGTCGCGGTCGGCGGCCACACCCCGGTCGGCTACTACAAGGACGAGGAAAAGTCGGCCAAGACCTTCCGGATCTTCGAAGGCACGCGCTGGAGCGTGCCGGGCGACTGGGCGACCGTCGAGGCTGACGGCTCGATCACCCTGCTGGGCCGCGGCTCGCAGGTGATCAACACCGGCGGCGAAAAGGTCTTCCCCGAAGAGGTCGAGGAAGCCCTGAAGAAGTTCCCCGGCGTGCGTGACGCCGCCGTGGTCGGCGTGCCCGACCCGCGCTTCGGCGAGCGAATCTGCGCTGTGGTCGACTTCACCGGCGACCAGGCTCCGACCCTGGCCGAACTGTCGGCCCACGTGAAGGGCCTGCTAGCCGACTACAAGGCGCCGCGCGAACTGGTGCTGGCCTCGGTCGTCCGGGCGCCGAACGGCAAGCTCGACTACAAGGGCATCAAGGCCCAGGCGCTGGAAGCCTTGTCGGCGACGGCGTAGGGCTCGGGCCGCGCTGGCGAACCTTCTCCTCTCCCCCAGCGGGGGAGAGGTCGGGTGAGGGGGGAACCGCCGAGCCGGTTCACCCCTCGAACGCGCTAAAGAGCCGCTTCGCGGCCCCCTCACCTAACCTCTCCCGAGGGAGAGGGACTACCGACGTAACAAAAAAGTAACGTGCCTCCGCGGGCCCGGCCGGTACAGGGTCACGCCCAACCAAGATCACCTGAAGGCTCACACATCCATGAAGACCCTCTGGTTGGGCGCGGCGTCGGCCGCCGCCCTGCTCTGCGCAGCCGCTCCGGCGCTGGCGGCTAACGCTCCTGACCTGTCGAAAGCGCCGCGCATGGGCCCCTGGGGCTTCGACATGGCCGGCCGCGACACCGCGGTCGCGCCGACCAAGGACTTCTTCGACTACGCCAACGGGACCTATCTCAACAAGCTGGAGATCCCGGCCGACCGCTCGCGGTATGGCGCGTTCGACGCTCTGCAGGAACTGTCCCAGTCGCGGATGCGCGCGGTGGCGGAGAAGTCGGCGGCGAACACCAAGGCCACTGGCGACGAAGCCAAGCTCGGCGCCTTCTATCGGAGCTTCATGGACGAGAAGGCGGTCAACGCCCTGGGCGCGGGGCCGCTGGCCGGCGACCTAGCGGCGATCGGTTCGGTCAAGAATCACGACGAACTCGCCGGGCTGATGGGCTCGACGATGCGCAAGTTCGGCGGATCGTTCTTCGGCTCCTATGTGCACGACGACGCCAAGGACCCCGAGAAATACACGGTCTATCTGGTCCAGGGCGGGCTCGGCCTGCCCGACCGGGACTACTATCTGGAAGACCGCTTCAAGACCCAGAAGGCCGCATATGAGGCCTATATCGCCCAGATGCTGACCCTGGCCGGCTGGGAGCGCCCCGCCGAGAACGCCAAGGCCATCGTCGCGCTGGAAACCGAGATCGCCAAGGTCTCCTGGACCCGCGCCGAGCGCCGGGACGACGACAAGACCTACAACCCGTTCGAGATCGCCAAGCTTCAGGAATACGCGCCCGGCTTCGCCTGGAAGCAGTACCTGGACGGCGCCCATCTGACGAAGGCCGACCGCGTGGTGGTGTCCGAGAACACCGCCTTCCCCAAGATCGCCGCCATCTACGCCAAGACCCCGATCGAGACCCTGAAGGCCTGGTCGGCCTTCAACCTCGCGGACCAGGCCGCGCCGTACCTGTCGAAGGAGTTCGATCAGGCCAATTACGAGTTCCGCTCCAAGACCCTGTCAGGCCAGCCGGTGCAGCAGCCCCGCTGGAAGCGCGGCGTGAACGCGGTCGACAACAACATCGGCGAGGCGCTGGGCAAGCTCTATGTGGAGGCCTACTTCCCGGCCGAGAGCAAAGCCAAGATGGAGGCCCTGGTCAGCGACATCCGCACGGCCATGAAGGCCCGGATCGACGGCCTCGACTGGATGAGCCCGGAGACCAAGGTCAAGGCCCAGGAGAAACTGGCCAAGTTCCGCGTGAAGATCGCCTATCCCGACAAGTGGCGCGACTATTCGGGTCTGACCATCAAGGACGGCGACCTCTACGGCAATATGGAGCGCGCCTCGGCCTTCGAATGGGACTACCGGGCCGCGCGCCTGGGCGGCCCCGTCGACGACGAGGAGTGGGGCATGACCCCGCCGACCATCAACGCCTACTATTCGCCGACCAAGAATGAGATCGTCTTCCCGGCCGCGATCCTGCAGCCGCCGTTCTTCGATCCCGATGGCGACCCGGCCGTGAACTATGGCGGCATCGGCGGAGTGATCGGCCACGAGATCACTCACGGCTTCGACGACCAGGGCCGCAAGTCCGACGGCGACGGCAAGCTGACCGATTGGTGGACGGCGCAGGACGCGGCGAAGTTCAACGCCCAGGCCACCAAGTTCGGCAAGCAGTACGCGGCGGTCGAGGTGCTGCCCGGCGCCCACATCAACGGCGACCTGACCATGGGCGAGAACATCGCCGACCTGGGCGGTCTGCTGCTGGCGCTGGACGCCTACCACGTCTCGCTGGGCGGCAAGCCGGCCCCGGTGATCGACGGCATGACCGGCGACCAGCGGGTGTTCCTCGGCTGGGCCCAGGTGTGGCGCGGCAAGTACCGCGAGGACCGCATGCGCCAGCAGCTGGTCACCGACCCGCACTCGCCGCCCAAGTACCGGGTCGACGTGCCGATCAAGAACATCGACGCCTTCTACGAGGCGTTCGGCGTCAAGCCGGGCGATGGCATGTACGTCGCCCCCGCCGACCGCGTTCGGATCTGGTAGGCGAACTCTACAGCTCCCGGATCGCTACATCGGGCGATCTGGGAGACTGGACAGGCTGATCCCCATAGCGGCGCGCAAGCGCCGCGCCAGCCAGGATCTGGATCTGATTGTAGAGCATGATCGGCAGCACGATCATGCCAAGACCGGGCACGCCGCCGAACAGCACCTGGGCGAGCGGCAGGCCCGAAGCCAGGCTCTTCTTGGAGCCGCAGAACACCACGGCGATCTCGTCGGCGCGGGAAAGGCCCAGACGCCGCGACACCGTGATCGCCACCGCGAACACCGCGACCAGCAAGACCATGCAGCAGCCGATCGCCAGGGCGAGAGTCTGGACGGGAAGCTGCGTCCACAGCCCCTCGCGCACCGATTTCGAGAACGCGGTGTAGACGATCAGCACGATCACCCAGCGGTCGTACTGCGTCAGGCCGCGCGAGTGACGCTCCATCCAGCCGCCGACATAGGGATGCAGGAACTGGCCGATCGCGAAGGGCGCCAGCAGCTCGAAGGCGACCTCGCGCAGCGTCCCGCCGATATCGAACGCGCCGGGCGCCGAGGCGCCCATGATCGCCGCCAGCAGCAGCGGGGTCAGCAGCAGACCAAAGACATTGGAGGCCGCGGCGCTGCAGATCGCGCCGGGGACGTTGCCGCGCGCCATCGCCGTAAAGGCGATCGACGACGACACCGCCGATGGCAGGACACCCAGATAGACGAAGCCCAGCGCCAGGTCCGGCGGCATCAGCCGCCCGGAGAGGAAGGTGAAGGGATAGGTCAGGATCGGGAAGGCGACGAAGGTCAGCGCGAAAATCACCAGATGCAGCCGCCATTGCCGCGCGCCGTCCCAAAGGTCGCGGCGCTTCAGGGCCGCCCCATGCAGCAGGAACAACAGGCTGACCCCGGCGGTGCTGAGGCCGTCGAAGACCGGTTCGGCCACGCCCTGGGCCGGGGCGAGCGTGGCGAGCGCGATGGCCCCCAGCATCAGGATCAGGAACGGATCGATGGAAAGTTTTCTGGCCATGCCGCGAGACGCCTCTGAACGCGGAGCTCGATTGACGCCGCCGGGCGCGACGTTAGGTTCGATCCATATTGGTCGGAGAATTGGTTTGGATGGCCGCGCCGCGCACCTCATTCGAAGCAGTCGCGAAGCGGCTGCGCCGACAGGTGGAGGCCATGGGTCCGCAGGCCCGGCTCAAGCCCGAGCGGACCCTGGCGGCTCTACTGGGCTGCAGCCGCGACACCCTTCGGCGTGCGCTGCAGGCGCTGGAGAACGACGGCCTGATCTGGCGTCACGTCGGCCAGGGCACCTTCACCGGCCCCCGCCCCGCCGCCGAGCCTATTCGGCCATCGGTGCTGTTTGAGCTGGCGACGCCGACCGACCTGATGAACGCGCGGCTGGTGATCGAGCCGGCGATGGCTGCCGAGGCGGCCGAGCGGGCCACGACTAGCGACATCGCCACCCTGCGTTCCCTGGCCACCGAGACCCGGGACGCGCGCGACTGGCGAACCTATGAGGCCGCCGACAACGCGTTCCACCGGGCGATCGCGGCGGCGACCTCGAACCATCTGCTGATGGCGATCCTTGGCATGCTCTCGATGGTTCGCGACCGCGCGCCGTGGCAGCGTCAGCACGGCCGGGCCTTTGGTCATGGGCCGCAGTGGGAATACAGCCTGCGCCAAGGCGACCTGCATCTGTCGCTGGTGGACGCCGTCGCGGCCGGCGACCCAGCCCGCGCCCGCGCGGTCATGCACCAGCACTTGAGCGAGATCGCCGGCCTGATGGCGGACCGCCCAGCCTAGCGCGGCGGCGCCCGACAGACTTCCGCCGCCCCCGCTCTCGTCAAGGCGCACGCAGACCAACTGGCGCATTTTGCGGCGGCGGACGGATAGATCGGACATCAGCGGGAGCCACGCGCCGTGCATTGGGCTCCGCCCCAGGTTTCCCACTAGGGCGCGATCACATTTTTGACTCTTGTGTCGAAAATTACGGCGGGCAAAAATTTGGCCCGTTGCGGGGGATAGTCGCAACGGGCCTTATTTTGAGCAGTCGCTCATATAGAGCGGGCGTTTCCTCCCCGAAACGCCGGAGACTGGTGGATCTTGTGGCCGCCATGTCTCTCGCAGGACTGAGAAAACGGCAATTTCTGACCCAAGTCAATGCACGCAAGTCACCTGCGCAGGTAATTCTTGATCAGATTTACGCGAGCGTGGCTTTTCTGATGCTGGAAGCAGTAATTTTTGACTCAAGCGTCAATTCTGCACGCGCTTAAGTAGCTCATTGTACGGGGCGCAACCTGTCTCGTAGACGAAGTCGGGACGCGACGCGGTGACCGGACCGATTCCCGCCGCCGTCAGGGCGAGCGAAGCCTGGCCAATCTTGCCCGCAGCGACCAGCAGCCCGTTCGGTCGGCGCGTGGCGCCGTCGGCGATCAGCGCCTCGACCACCGGCGTCTCGCGAGGATCGGCGGGCCAGGCCAGGGTGGCGCTGTCGTGCGCCGAGGCGCGGGCCTCGATCACCCGCAGCAGCCGCTCGGCCGCAGCCAGGCGATCACCACACCAGTCGGCGCGCAGCGAGGCGGTGAGATGGGCCTGGCTCTTGAGGATCACCCCGTCGGCCAGGACCTTAAGGCCGTTGGCGACCAGGGTCGCGCCGGTGGTGGTGATATCGACCACCAGTTCGGCCGAACCGGCGGCGGGAGCCCCCTCAGTGGCGCCGCCGGACTCAGTGATCCGGTAGTCGACCACGCCGTGACGGGCGAAGAAGGACCGCGTCTGGGCCAGATACTTGGTGGCCACCCGCATACGCCGGCCGGAGCGGGCCAGCAGGTCGTGCGCGACCTCCTCCAGATCGCTCATGCTCTCGACGTCAATCCAGCTCTTGGGCACCGCGACCACCAGGTCGGCGCGGCCAAAGCCCAGCGCCCGCAGCAGCAGGATCCGGGCGTCGACGTCGCCGGCGCGTTCACGCAGCAGGTCCTCGCCAGTGATTCCGAGATGCACTTCGCCCAGGTCCAGCGCCTCGGCGATGTCGCCGGCCGAGAGCAGTCGCACCTGGATGCCGGGCACGCCCTTCAACTCCGCCATGTAGCCGCGCGATCCTCCGGCGACGGACAGAGACAGTCCGCAATCGGAGAGCCAGGCCTCGACCTGTTCTTTGAGGCGCCCCTTCGACGGGACCGCCAGAATCAAGGGATCGCTCATGACTCGCCTCCCGCCCAGGCCCGCCAGGGCCGGACCATGCAGCCGACGGCGCGGCGACCCGCGTCCCCGCCCAGTCTCGCCGGCAGGCCGTCATAGCGGCCGCCGACCGCCACCGCGCGGTCGTGATCGAGCGCGGCCGACCGGACCTCGAAGGTCAGGCCGTCGTAATAGTCGAAGGCATGGCCGAGCGCGGTCGCGAACCGCGTTTGCTCCACCGGCACGCCGGCCTGGGCCAACAGGTCCAGCCGCTGGGTCCAGTCGCCGAGCGCGGTGTCCAGGGCCGGAGCCTTGGCGCCGGCGATGGCCCGGATGGCGGTGAAGGCCGTCTGGGGCGCGTCATCCACGGCCAGGAAGCGGGCGATGCTGTCGGCCTGTTCCAGGGTCAAGGCCGGGGCGCTGGCGGCCTGTGCGCGGCGGATCAGGCGCTGGGCGATGGCGGCGGGGCCACGGCCGCCGACCGGCTCGATCCCTGCCAGGGCCCAGACCTCTTCCAGCACGGTCGCGGCCTCGGCTTCCGAGAGCCCGGACAACAGCCCGGCGAGCTTGCCGCTATCGGCGGTAGCCTGCGGCTCGGCGCCGGCGCGGGCCAGTTCGGCGGCCAGCAGACGCGGACGCGCCGCGCCGCGCTTCAGACGGTCGGCCAGGGCCGGCGCCAAACCTTGCGCGTCTATGAAGGCGGCGAACAGGGCGATGTCACCCAGCCACAGCGACAGGTCGCTGCGTCCGCCCGCCTGGGCCGCGGACCAGGCCAGGGCGGCGATCTGCGCGTCCGCCTCGACCGCCGAGGCGCCGGCGTCGTCAAACCGCTCCAGGCCGATCTGACGGAACTCCTCGGGACGGTCGGCGTCGGGCGAGGCGCGGAACGCCTTGCCCTCATAGAAGTAGCGCCCAGCGGCCTTGCCGCTATCGAGGTGCTGGCGCGCCACCGCGACAGTGAAGTCGGGGCGCAGGCAGGTTTCCTGCCCGCCCTCGGCCTGGACCACGAACAGGCGGGCGCGCATCGCCTCGCCGGCCAGTTCCAAGATCAAGCCGAGCGGTTGCAGGATCGGGGCGTCGACCGCCTCGGCGCCCGCCGCCAGGAACGGAGCGCGGATCGCGGCCAGCGCCTCAGGGGGAAGGTTCGGCTCAGCCCTCATTGGCCGGCCTCGCTCTGCTGGGCGTCGACGATCTTGCGGACCGTGGCGACCAGATCGGCGCGGTCGACGATCTGCTGACCGGGGCGCTGCTCGCGCCACTCGGCGTTGTCGGCGACGTCAGTGGCCAGCATGCGGCCGCGGTCGAGGTCCTTGATCGTCACCTTGCCTGCGGCGATCTCGTCGCCGCCCAGCATAATGGCGGCAGGGGCCATGCGGCGGTCGGCGTACTTCATCTGGGCCTTCATACCCGCCGTGCCGAGATAGACCTCGGCGGCGATGCCGGCGTTGCGCAGTTCGCCGACCACCGAGAAGTAGTGGGCCATGTCGTCGGGGGTGAAGGCGATCACCACCACC
>NZ_JAURWM010000080.1 GCF_030654915.1 Phenylobacterium sp.
TGACCAGACCTCGCGTGACGCCCTGGAACGGGCGACGGCGGCTGGCAAGCTGGCCGAGGGCAAGTTCATGTACTCGGTCGTCATGTCCGACGACGCGCTGAAGTTCCCATTCGCCAAGGCGACCCTGTCGCCCGAGGGCGAAGAGCGTCTCACCGCGGTGGCCGAGCGCCTCAAAGGCGAAAACAAGAACGTCTATGTCGAGATCCAGGGGCACACCGACGCCACGGGCTCGCCGATGGGCAATGAGCGCCTCGGGGCCGAACGGGCCGAAGCGGTTCGCCGCTTCCTGAACAAGCAAGGCGTGGCCCTGAACCGCATGGCGACCATCTCCTACGGTGAGGATGAACCCGTCGCCGCCAACAACACCCGCGACGGCCGCATGGCCAATCGTCGCGTGGTGCTGGTGGTGCTGTCCTAGAGCGCTAGGCGAGTCGAAGCCCCGCGGTCTTGCCGCGGGGTTTTCGTGCGCGTTCAGCGAACTTCGGTCTTAGGTTAATGAGGTGTCGGGCGTTTCGAGAACACGGACGAAACGAAACATGACCGAATCAGCGACTCCGCTCGATTCAGTGTTTGTTCCCTACAGCCTATTGTATCTCAACGGCTCGCGACCACAATTCGGTTCCGGGCGGCGAGATGCCCTGAGACCTCTTTCTGACGTCAGGCTGGCATGAATCCCGCCGCCGCCTTGACGTCGGACCGGGCTTTCGACTATATCGCCCGCTCTCTCACGGGTCCTGCCCGTGGCACATCCATTTCTCGCGTAGGTCAGAAGCCATGTCGCGTCGTTGCGAACTCACCGGTGTCGGTCCCATGGTCGGCCACAACGTTAGCCACTCGAACATCAAGACCAAGCGCCGGTTCCTGCCGGCCCTCTCGCCCGCCACGCTCCAATCGGACGCGCTGGGCCAGAGCTTCCGCCTGCGCATCAGCAACGCGGCGCTGCGCACGCTCGACTTCCGCGGCGGCCTGGACGTGTTCCTGGTCGGCGCCCGCGACGAGCAACTCTCGCCGCGCGCCCTGAAGATCAAGCGCCAGCTGAAGGCTAAGCTTGCCACGCAAGCCGCAGCCGTCGCCGCCTAGGCGCAGCTACAGAACTTCGAAAAAGGCCGGTGGAAACACCGGCCTTTTTCTTTGGGTGAAAGGCGGGGCGGGGCTCAGCCCAGCGTCTCGGCGAAGAGCGCGGTCATTTCGCGCCAGTGGCGCTCGGAGGCCTCGCGGTCATAGGCCGCCATGTCGGGCGGGGCGTAGCCGTGCTTGGCGCCGCGATAGATGACCACCTCGGCCTCGACGCCCGCGTCCTTCAGGGCCTTGCCGAGTCTTTCGGCCTGGGCCTCGTCGAAGCTGCGGTCCTCGTCGGCGCCGGCCACCAGCACCTTGGCCTTGATCCGCGGCGCCAGCAGGTGCGGACTGGTGTCGGCGTCGGTGGCGAGATTGCCGCCGTGGAACGATGCGCTGGCCACGATTCGCTCCGGGAAGGTCCCGGCCGCACGCAGCGCCATGCCGCCGCCCATGCAATAGCCGGTCACACCCACCTTCTGGCCCTTCACCTCCGGCTGGGCCGCCAGGAAGTCGAGGAATGCGGCGGTGTCGCGCATCGATTTCTCGGGATCGGTCGAGGCCATCAGCGGCCCAAACACCTCGCGGCGCTGAGCGTCGTCTCGAATCGCCTTCAGATCGATGGGCTCATAGGGTCCGATCCGCCAGAACATGTCCGGCAGCAGGACATAGTAGCCGTAGCCCGCCAGACGCTCAGCCATCTCGAACAGCGCCGGCCGGATGGCGGGGGCGTCCATATAGAAGATGACGGCGGGCCAGGGGCCAGGGTCCTGGTTCGGCTTGAAGACGAAGGCGCGGGCCTCGCCATCCGGTGTGGGAATAGCGACCTGGGTCTGGCTCATGGCGTCGTCCCTATGATTGTTAGGTCTATTTCGCGGGCTTCCAGTCGAAGGCCAGGAGCAGGGTCCTCTGGGAGCTTTGGAAATTGTCGTCCGACAGCAGGTAGAATCGGACGCTTCCGTCCTCGGCGGGGATCGCCGCCAGGCCCTCGTAGTTGTCGACGGTCAGGGGCCGGGTCATCTCCAAGCGGGCGATCTCGCCGCCGGCGTCGTGGATGATCAGGGCGTTGCGGCTGCCGCGCACTGGATCCCAGGCCCGTAGCAGCCAGGCCATGCGGCCGGCCGGCAAGGCGCGAACGGCGACAACGCCGAACTCGGGTGGCTTGGCGATGGCGGCGCCCTGGACGCAGTCGCCAGAGAGCTTGCAGGTCCAGGTCTCGCCGGAGTCCTCGCCGGCGGTGACATAGGCGCCCGGTCCAGCGCCGGGAATCGCGCTCAGCGCCTCCATGCCCCCGTTGGCCGGGAAGCTCGCGGCCGGAGAGGGGGCGATGCGCGGCGCGCCGCCGCCCGCCGGATAGAGCAGGATGCGGTTGTTGCGCTCGAAGCTGAGCAGCATGTCGCCGTTCGGCAGCAGGGCCATGCCCTCGGCGTCGGCCTCCAGCTTGCCTTGCAGCGGATTGCCGTCGGGGCCGGTCAACACGGTGAGCGTCGCGCCCGCCAGTCCGGTCGGGGCGCCCTTCGAATCGGAGAGCAGCCGGGCCGAGAGCAGGTCGCCCTCGTCGCTGATCGCGATCAGCTTGCCGTCGGCGGATATCTCCATGTCCGACAGGCCATGCAGGCTGGCGGTGTCGGGCGAGGTCAGGACCAGCCCGCCGATATAGCGGAAGTCGCCGATCCGATCCTGCGCGGGGTCCTGCGCATTGAGCGGCACGGGCGTCGCCGTCACGGTGATCTGTTTGCCCGCGGCGACCGGTGAGGTGGGCGGCGAAGCGTGGATGGGCGCGCAGGCGGCGAGCGCCAGGAGCCAGACGGCTAGTCCAGCGCCCGCCCGCCTCACGCGACGGCTATCCGCACTTCCTTGAAGGTCGATCGCCGCGCGGGACCTTGCGGTCCCTGGGTGCTGGGCGGCGGGGCCAGCATGTTGGCGTTCTTGCGGGTGACCTTGCGGACGTCTTCGTCGAACAGTTCGGCGAGTTGGTCGACGATTACGCCGGCCAGCTGCTCCACGTCCACGATGGTCACCGCGCGGCGATAGTAGCGGGTCACGTCGTGGCCGATGCCGATGGCGATCAGTTGCACGGGGCTCTTGCCCTCGATCTCGGTGATCACGTCGCGCAGGTGGCGTTCCAGATAGTGGCCGGAGTTCACCGACAGGGTCGAATCATCGACCGGCGCGCCATCGGAGATGACCATCAGGATGCGGCGGGCTTCTGGTCGCCCGATCAGGCGCTGGTGAGCCCACATCAGGGCTTCGCCGTCGATGTTCTCCTTCAGCAGCCCTTCGCGCATCATCAGGCCGAGGTTGCGGCGGGCGCGTCGCCAGGGCGCATCGGCCGATTTGTAGATGATGTGGCGCAGATCGTTCAGACGGCCGGGCTGGGCCGGCTTGCCGGCCTTCAGCCAGTCCTCGCGGGACGAGCCGCCCTTCCAGGCGCGGGTGGTGAAGCCGAGGATCTCGGTCTTCACGCCGCAGCGTTCCAGGGTCCGGGCCAGGATGTCGGCGCAGACCGCCGCCACCATGATCGGCCGGCCACGCATCGAGCCGGAGTTGTCGATCAGGATGGTGACGACCGTGTCGCGGAACTCGGTGTCTTCCTCTTCCTTGAAGGCGAGCGAGGCGGTGGGATCGGTGATCACCCGCGTCAGGCGCGCGACGTCCAGGATCCCTTCCTCAAGATCGAAGGTCCAGGAGCGGTTCTGCTGGGCCATCAGTTTGCGCTGCAGCTTATTGGCCAGGCGTGAGACGACGCTGGAGAGGCTGGCGAGCTGCTGGTCCAGATAGGCGCGCAGCCGGGTCAGTTCCTCGGCGTCGCACAGCTCCTCGGCCGCAACGATTTCGTCGTGGGCGGTGGTGAAGACGCGATAGGTCGCTTGCTTGGGATCGCCCTTTGGGTCGGGACGGGCGGGCTGCTCGCCCTCGCCCATCTCCGGCGGTTCGTCGGTGTCGTCGGCGTTGGGATCGTCCTGCGCCTCGGTCATCTGGCTGTCGGCGTCGTCGCTTTCGCTATGCGACGCCTCGTTCTCGTCCATCGAGGCCTGCTGCGGGGACTGGCCCTCGCCTTCGCCCTCGTCGCCGTCTTCCTGGCTTTCGGCCTCGCCGTCCTCGCTGTCGCCGTCGTCTTCGGATTGATCGGGCGCGTCGGAAAGGTCATCGCCCATCGACAGGTCGCGCAGGATTGTGCGGGCGATCTTGGCGAACATCTTCTGGTCGTGTGCGGCGTCGGCCAGCTTGTCGAGATCGCTGCCGGCCTTGCTCTCCACCTCGGTGCGGAACAGGTCCACCAGCGGCTTGGCCATGGCGGGCGGCGGCTCGCCGGTCAGCCGCTCGCGCGCCATCAGGGCGACGATGTCGGCCATCGGCGGATTGGCCAGGGCTTCGAGCTGGTTCAGGGGGCGCTTGGCCCAGGCGTGCTCATGGACGATGCGCAGGTTGTCTTTCACGCCAGCCAGGGCATTGGCGCCGATCGCCTCGATGCGAACCTGCTCCAGAGCGTCATAGACCGGCGCGCCGAGCGCCGAGGCCGGGCGGCTCTTGGCGTGGGCGACGTTGTCGTGGTGCGCCAGGCGCAGGGCCATCTGGTCGGCCAGCCCGCGTATCCGCGCGGCGTCGGTCGGCGTCAGGTCGCGCGGCGGGTGCGGCAGCACCGCGCGCTTGCCGGAGAGCTGCGGGCCCTCGCCGGAAAAGACGATCTCCAGATCGGGCATCTCAGCCAGCGATCGCGCCGCATTGGCCAGCGCGCGCTTGAAGGGCTCGATAGGGCTTTCTGGGTTCTTGGCCATGGGCAAATCTCATAGCGCGGGTGGACGAAGCGAGGGAAGGGTGACTTGGCGTCCACGGCGAAAGGAACGGCCTGCCGACCCCGGCGTTGCCACTTCAAGCTGTTCGAGGAGATGAAAAATGTTGAAGTGGGCACTGATTTTCGCGGTCGTGGCGTTGATCGCCGGGGCGCTTGGTTTTGGGGGTATCGCCGGCGCGGCCGCCGGGATCGCCAAGCTGCTGTTCTTCGTCTTCCTGATCGGCTTCGTGATCTTCCTGGTTCTAGGGTTCATGGCCGGCAAGAAGATAACGGGCGGCTAGGCCGCCCGTCCCTGGCGGGCCTACTTCTTGGCGAGGTAGGCCTTGCCCTGGCTGCCGGCCAGATCGACCAGATCGCCCATGGCCAGGTTCACGTCGATGAGGTGCAGCCCCCAATCGGGCGTGACCGCGCCCGGCTTGATCGCATCGATGCGCGGATCGGCCTGGTCGGCGTTCACGTGCACGGCCAGGTAGTTGAAGCCGTTCTCGTTGACACAGGTGGCGCTGAGCAGTCCCGGCAGCGACACGAACGGCGTCGTGACGTTCACGCCCTTGGCCCAGCCCGAGGGTTCATGGCCGTTGCCGCTGGCGGCTAGGTAGCTGTGCAGTTCGCCCTTGCCGCCCGCCAGGTTGGCCGGGTTGGAGCAAGCCACTTCCATGGCGGGATTGGGCTCGCGCGGACGGCCAAACCGGCTGTTGGCCGGAGGCGGCGCGGTGTCGAGGAAGCTGGCGTAGGCGATGGCGCAGCCGGTCTGGGTGGCCGACTTGCATAGCGGGATCGACTTGAAAGTCCCAGTGTCCTTGCCCTTCTCGACGGGAAGACCCGTGCCGAGCAGCATGGCGGAGATCAGCTTGTCCTGGACCGGCTTGCCGTCGATTTCAGCGGCGATCAGCTGAGTCAGCACGCCCGAGCCCTGGCTATGGCCGATCAGGATCACGCCGCGGCCCTTGTTCTCATGGGCGAGGTAGTGGTTCCAGGCGTCGACCACGTCCTGATAGCCGGTCTGCGGACGTGGCGCGTTGGCGGCCGCGCCGCCGGGCAGGGCGGCGCCGGTCACCATGGCGCGCAGGGCGGTCAGGGTGAACTGACGATACATGGGCGCATAGACCCGGCACTTGGAGGCGAACCGCGAGAGCTGCTGCTCGACGACGCGCTGCTCCTCGGCGTTGGGCGTCATGTCCGACAGCAGGCCCGGGTCCATCGAGACGGTGGGATAGACGTAGAAGCAGTCGATCGGCGCCTTCGGATCGGCCTTCCAGGCCTCTTTGGTCGCCTGCCCGGACGCGGCGATCACCGTGGCGGTGTTGTCGTTGGAACAGGCGTCGGTACGACCGGGCCAGCACAGCCAATTTTGCGTTTTCGAGTAATCGTTATGGTCGGCGACGGCCGGCGCCTGAGCTGCGGCCGGAAGCGCCATACCGGTAAGCAAAAGCGTACCTGCGGCCAAGGCCGCGAGCGTGTTCCTGGACATCTATCCCCACTGAAAATCTATTGTCTGTAATGGTGCAAGGATCGCCCCGTAACGGCGTTCGGTCCAGCTTGAAATTCAGCGGGCTTGAGCCGATCCGTTGGCTTCCGCCGCCATCTCATCAGCGCTTAACGCGGCCTCGATGGCCGCGATCAGCTTGGCGCCCTCGATGGGCTTGGGAATGAAGCCGCTCATGCCGGCCGCCAGATACTCGGCGACCTGATGGCTCATCACATTGGCCGACAGCGCCAGGATCGGTGTCATCGGCAGCCCGCGTTCAGCCTCAAGCCGTCGGATCGCGGCGGTGGCTTCCACCCCGTTCATGATCGGCATCTGCACATCCATCAGCACGATGTCGAACTGGGCCGCCCCAAAGGCGTCGACCGCTTCGCGCCCGTTGCCGACCAGGGTGAGGTCGACGCCAAAGGGGGCGAGGAGGGCCGAGAGGATCAACTGATTGGTGGGGTTATCCTCGGCCGCCAGAATGCGTGGGACGGCCTGTGAGCCGGCCGCGCGGGTCGGGTGGACGGGCGTCGTGCGGGTGGCGGCGCGGGCTGAGGCCCGCCACTCCAGCGGCAGGTCGAAGGCGAAGGTCGAGCCCTCGGAGACGATGCTCTCCACGGTCATCGCCCCGCCCATCAGCGCCACCAGTTCGCGACTGATGGCCAAGCCAAGACCGGTGCCACCGAACTTGCGGGTGGTCGAGGCGTCGACCTGGTTGAATTTCTGGAAGAGTTCGCCCTGCCGCTCGGCCGGGATGCCGATGCCGGTGTCGCGGACGCTCACCTGGATGCCATGGGCCGCCCGCCGGGCGGTCACGGTGACGCTGCCCTGGTGGGTGAACTTCACCGCGTTGGAGGCCAGGTTGGAGATCACCTGGCGCAGGCGCGCGCCGTCGCCCCACCAGATTCCCTGCGCGTTCTCGTCGATCTCGATGCGGAAGGTGACGTCTTTCTGATCGGCGATCCCGGCGAAGGCGTTACAGGCGGCCTGGACCGCGACGGCCAGATCGAACTCGTGGTTGTCGATCTCCAGCTTGCCCGCCTCGATCTTGGAGATGTCGAGGATGTCGTTGAGCACGGTCAGCAAGGCCTGGCCGGAATCACGCACGACCTCCAGTCGATCGCACTGGGCCGGGCTCAGGTCTTCGCGCGCCATCACCTGGGTCATGCCCAGGATGCCGTTCAGCGGGGTGCGGATCTCGTGGCTCATATTGGCCAGGAACTGCGACTTGGCCACGCTGGCGGCCGCGGCCTGGTCGCGGGCCCGGACCAGTTCGTCCATCGCCTTCTGCAGGTTCGCGTCATTGGCGGCCAACTCTCGGAAGATCACCCGGATACGAACGGCCATGGCCAGGCCAGCCAGCAGCAGCAGGGCGACGACCATGGAAAACAGTGGAATGGCGTTGCGCATGACATCGACGCCCGGCTTCTTCGGCGTCCAGGCCAGTTCGCCGACGGGAGCGCCCTCGACCCCGATCAGCGGCAGTGAGGCGGGCTCGTTCGAAGTGCTCAAGGTCACGTGGCTGGAGGCGACGCGCATATCGTTGTCGAGGTTTGACAGGAAGCCGCTGTCGATCCGGCGCGCGGAGATCACCAGGTAGCTAGGCCCTGGCCGAGGCTCGACGGCGTTGGTTTCCGGGACGACGTTGGAGATCGCCACGAGGTGCAGCGCGCCTTGCGACGCCACAACCCCGCTCCTGGTGATCAGGGCGCTGATGCCTGCGGCGCGGCGCAGCAGGTCGTCCTGACGCAGGTTCTCTTCCCGTCGGACCTCGGCGACCAGGGGACCGGCGTCTTTGAGGAACGTGGCGCTCGCGGATGGTACGGTGCGTGCCTGGCCGCTCCAGGCATAGACCGGGCGGTCCTGGCTATCGAGGACGACGCTCAGTTCGTGGCCCATATAGGCGGCGAAGTACCCGCCGATATAGAGGTCGGCCCAGGCCGTATCGAAGTCAGGCGACAGCTTGGTATAGGCCTCGTCCCAGATCGAGGCCGAGACGATGCGCCGGATCAGCTCGCGCTCATTGCTCCGGAAGTAGTTGGAGATCAGGGCCCGTTCTTCGGCGACTTGCAGCCTGTCGACCGCGCGAGCGGTGTAAAAGAGCAAGCCGAGGCTGCCGGCCACGACGATCGCGACGATCAAGGCCGCCAGCGCCACGATGCGACGAACCGCACCGCGGTCGTGAGGTAGATTCGAACTCATCGCATCACGCCCAACATGGATGTCGGTTGTGCAATATTGCGACTATCAAACCATGAAGATCGGGGAGCGATGTGCGCATTGGGATCGTCCCGAAGGACGATCCCAAGCGATGGTCAGGCCACGCGGACGCGGGCGGTGCTTTCCGGCAGGTCTTGGCCGAAGGCGCGCTGGAAGAACTCGGCGACCGTGCCGCGCTCCAGCTCGTCGCACTTGTTCAGGAAGGTCATGCGGAAGGCGAGCGCGATGTCGCCGCCGAAGATCTCGGCGTTCTGGGCCCAGGTGATCACGGTCCGCGGGCTCATGACGGTGGAGATGTCACCGTTCATGAAGGCGTTGCGGGTCATGTCGGCCACGCGGACCATGGCGGCGATGGTCCGCTTGCCTTCGACCGTGTCGTAGTGAGGCGACTTGGCCAGGACGATCTCGGCTTCCACGTCGTGGGCCAGATAGTTCAGCGTGGTCACGATGGACCAACGGTCCATCTGACCTTGGTTGATCTGCTGGGTGCCGTGATAGAGGCCCGTCGTGTCGCCCAGACCGATGGTGTTGGTCGTGGAGAACAGACGGAAGAACGGGTTGGGCCGGATGACGCGGTTCTGGTCGAGCAGGGTCAGCTTGCCCTGAGCTTCCAGGATGCGCTGGATCACGAACATCACGTCCGGGCGGCCGGCGTCGTATTCGTCGAACACCAGCGCCACTGGGCGCTGGATCGTCCAGGGCAGGATGCCCTCGCGGAATTCGGTGACCTGCTTGCCGTCCTTCAGGACGATGGCGTCCTTGCCCACCAGGTCGATACGGCTGACGTGGCTGTCCAGGTTCACCCGGATCAGCGGCCAGTTGAGGCGCGCGGCCAC
>NZ_JAURWM010000081.1 GCF_030654915.1 Phenylobacterium sp.
TCATGCGCCGCGACCAGTCGATCCCGCGCGAGAACTTCAACATCGGCGACCGCATCCGCTGCTACATCTACGACGTCCGTCGCGAGACCAAGGGTCCGCAGATCCTGCTGTCGCGTGCGCACGGCGGCTTCATGGCCAAGCTGTTCGCCCAGGAAGTGCCGGAAGTTTATGACGGCGTGATCGAAATCCGCGCCGTGGCCCGCGATCCCGGTTCGCGCGCCAAGATGGCGGTCGTCTCCAACGACAGCTCGATCGACCCGGTCGGCGCCTGCGTCGGTATGCGCGGTTCGCGCGTGCAGGCGGTGGTGGCCGAGCTGCAGGGCGAAAAGATCGACATCATGACCGAGAGCCAGGAGAGCGAGCGCCGTCAGCGCGAGTTCGCCGAGCGCACCGCCCTGTTCCAGGAAGCCCTGGACGTGGATGAAGTCATCGCTCAGCTGCTGGTCACCGAAGGCTTCGCCACGGTTGAAGACGTCGCCTATGTCGACGCTTCGGAAATCGCGGCCATCGAAGGCTTCGACGAGGACACTGGCGAAGAGATCCAGGCCCGCGCCCGCGACTTCCTGGAAAAAATCGCCGCCGAATACGACACCAAGCGCAATGCGCTGGGCGTCGAGGACGGCCTGCTCGGCATCGCCGGCGTCACCCTGCCGATGGCCGTCGCGCTGGGCGAAGGCGATGTGAAGAGCATCGAGGATCTCGCCGGGTTGATCCCCGACGACCTTCGCGGCTGGTTCGAATCCAAGGACGGCGAGCGCGTGCGCGAGCCGGGCATCCTGGAAAGCTTCAATCTGGATCCGGCCGAGGCCGAGGCCCTGATCATGCGCGCCCGTGTCGCCATGGGCTGGGTCGAGGCGCCGGAGCCGGAGCCGGAACCCGAGGTCGAGTACTCGGAAGTCGACGCCGTGTTCGGTCATGCTCCCGAGCAGGCGCCGGCCCCGGCCGCTGAAGAGGCTGTTGCTGAAGAGCCCGCGGCCGAGGCTCCGGCCGCCGAAGAAGGCCCGGAGGCCTAGCCCACGGTGACCGATCCCGCCCCGACCGTGACCGCCACGCGGGCTCCAAAGACCCTCGCGGCGGCCGCGCGGGAGCGGCGGGACATCGTTTCCGGCGAAGTGATGGATGAGGACCGCCTCATCCGTTTCGTCGTCGGTCCCGACCTGACCGTGGTTCCTGACTTGGCGCGTAAGCTGCCGGGCCGGGGACTATGGGTCGCCGCCGACCGCGTGTCGGTGGAGACCGCCGCCAAGAGGGGCCTGTTTTCGCGGGCCGCGAAGACCAAGCTGACGCCGCCCGTCGGGCTGGCCGACCAGGTCGAGGAGCTCTTGCTCCGGCGGCTTATGGACGGGCTGGGTCTTGCGAAACGCGCCGGCGAGCTTATCTCGGGCTTTGAAAAGGTCGCCTCAGCCGTGAATTCCGGCAAGGCCGCCTGGGTGATTGAAGCCACCGACGGCGCCGCCGATGGCCGCCGGAAGATTCTGAACGTGGTCCGCAGGTCACCTAAACCCCCGCAAATCTTCGGACTTTTTGCTGCGGAGGAATTGGGTTTGGCCTTGGGGGCGGAGAATGTGATACACACCGCCTTCCTTG
>NZ_JAURWM010000085.1 GCF_030654915.1 Phenylobacterium sp.
CGGCAACCGAGTCGAGCGGCGTCGGCTCGCGGTTGACGATGGCGAGGTGCGCACCCTGGCGTTTGGCGCGCGCGGGGAAGCCCGCCGCCGGATACACCACCAGCGACGAGCCCAGCACTAGGAACAGGTCGCAGGCGAGCGTGGCGGCCTGCGCCCGCTCCATCGGCTCATCGGGCATGGCCTGGCCAAATGAGATGGTCGCGGACTTCACCAGGCCGCCGCAGGCCCGGCAGGTCGGAATTTCGCCACGCTCCAAGAAGCTTTCGCGGAAATCGTCGAACTCGTGCCGCAACCCGCAGGCGAGGCAGCGCGCATAGTGAGCATTACCGTGCAGCTCAATCACGTGATCATCGGGGACGCCCGACTGCTGGTGTAGGTTGTCCACGTTCTGGGTGATCACCGTCGTGGCCCTACCGCTCGCGACCAGCCGGGCGACGGCGGTATGGCAGTCATTGGGCTGGGCGCCGGTCCAGCGCGCCGCCCCCGAATAGACCCGCGTCCAGGCCTCTCGCCGGCGGCCTTCGTCGCCTACGAACTCCTGGAAGTAGATCGGTTTCATTCGGCTCCAGACCCCGCCTGGACTGCGAAAGTCGGGAACGCCGGACTCGGTGGAAATACCGGCGCCGGTGAACACGACGATCTTGCGCGCCGCGGCTATGGCGCGGGCCAGTTGGGCGCGGTCTGACACTAGCTGGCGCTCACGAGAAGGGTGTGACTCACGACCTGCTCCTTCTGACGTCGGTCGCTAGTGGGTAGCGCGGCCGAACCGCGGGCGCCAGCCGATCAGTGCGACCTGCCTGTCCGCAACCGAAGTATGGCCGATGCTGAGGGGGCAGGTATTGCCAAGAGTAGATTTCGGTAATTCCCATTTGTCCATCTTGAATTGTGTCACTTTCGCGACCAACCGGCGCAGCTTTCCGGATGCGACAATTTGCCTGACGCCGATTAACTGCGGTTAACAGTCGGGAAGCGAAATGAGGTCGATGACTTGGCCCATATTACTTTCGGGGCGTGGCTATGAACTTCAAAGACGTGCGTATATCGACCAAGTTGATCTCGGCGTTCGCCCTGATCCTGGCGGTCTTTACGCTATCGGCGGTCATGGTGTTTTTCAGTCTGAACACCATCGACAAGGCCGCTGAGCAGAACAGCACCAGCAATCTGAATATCCAGGATGTCACCGCTGTTCTTGCCTATTCCGTGGAACAACAGAACGGTGCGCGGGGCTTCGCCGCCACCCAGAATGACGACTTCCTTAAAGGCTATGCGGGGGATGCGGAGGCCGCTGACAAGCGCCTCGAATCCTTCACCGCTCGCACGTCGCGGCCCGAGCAGCGCGAGCGAGCGGCCCGTCTGAAGACAGCCCTGATCGAATGGCGCGGCAAGAACGACCAGATCATCGCCTTGGCTCGCGATCCCGCCACGCTGGAGCAGGCGCGCGCCATGATCGACGATGTCCGGCTGACGGATGTCCGCGGCGTTCAGGGCGAAATCCTGACGGCGCAGACGGCCCTGGTGACTGAGCGCTTCGAAGCCCAGCAGAAGGCTATCAGCCAGGCCCAACTGGTCTTGATTGTGGGCAGCCTGATCGCTGTCGCAGCCGCCGCGGTGATGGCCTGGATCCTGTCGCGAGCGATCGCGGCGCCGGTTGGCGCGATGTCTCGCGTGATGGGACGCCTGGCGTCAGGCGACAACACCGTCGATGTCCCCGCCATTGGCCGCAAGGACGAGATCGGCCAGATGGCGCAGGCGGTGCTTGCCTTCAAGGACGCGGCGATCGAGAAGCTGCGCCTTGAGGCCGAGAGCGCCGAGCACCGCGCCGCGGTCGAGGCTGAACGTCAGCTGCGCGAAGAGGAAAAGGCGCGTGACGCCGAACAGGACGCCATCGCGATCGGCTCGCTGGCCGAGGGCCTGGGCAGGCTGGCGCATGGCGACCTGACGTTCCGCATCAGCGCGACGTTCGCACCCAAGGCCGAGCAGTTGAAGACCGATTTTAACGCCGCGGTGGAGACGCTTCAGAGCACCATGTCGGTGATCACCGGCAACACCACCAACATGCGCTCCGGCGCCGGCGAGATCAGTCAGGCGGCCGACGACCTGTCGCGCCGCACCGAGCAGCAGGCCGCGAGCCTGGAAGAGACCGCCGCGGCGCTCGACCAGATCACCGCCACGGTCCGCAAGACCGCCGAGGGCGCCAATCATGCCCGCACGGTCGTGGAGACCGCGCGATCGGACGCCGAGCAGAGCGCGGTGATCGTCAGCCGTGCGACCGCGGCCATGGGTGAGATCGAAGGCTCGTCCAAGCAGATCGGCCAGATCATCGGGGTGATCGACGAGATCGCCTTCCAGACTAACCTGCTGGCTCTGAACGCCGGCGTCGAGGCCGCCCGGGCCGGGGAAGCTGGCCGCGGCTTCGCGGTCGTCGCTTCGGAAGTTCGGGCTCTGGCGCAGCGTTCGGCGGAGGCGGCCAAGGAGATCAAGTCGCTGATCACAGCCTCCTCGGCGCAGGTCGGCCAAGGCGTCGACCTGGTCGCCCAGACCGGCAAGGCGTTGCAACGGATCGCCACCCAGGTGGCCGAGATCAACGGGGCGGTGTCGGAGATCGCCGCCAGCGCCCAGGAACAGGCCGTCGGTCTGCACCAGGTCAACACCGCCGTTAATCAGATGGATCAAGTTACGCAGCAGAATGCGGCCATGGTCGAAGAGTCCACCGCCGCCAGTCACGCGCTCGCTAGCGAAGCCACCGAGCTTGCCCGCTTGATGGGCCAGTTCATGATTGGCCAGGACAACGATCGTCCGGTCGCCCGTAAGACCGCTGCGCCTCGCGCGTCGCGACCCTTGCCTGCAAGGGGTTACAGCTCCGGCGCCGCCACTGCGGCGCGCTATGAGCCGGTCGGAGAAGCCGACACTTGGGAGGAGTTCTGATGGAAGTTTCCACGTCACGCATACCGTCGCCCGGCGCCGAGTTGATCTCGGTCCGCATTGGCGACCAGGCCTATGCGATCGACATCATGGCGGTCCGCGAGATTAGGGGATGGACGGCCGCGACGCCGCTGCCCCACGCGCCGCCGCATGTTCTGGGCATGATGAATCTGCGTGGAGCGATCCTGCCGGTCATCGACCTGGGCGCGCGGCTCGGCCTCGGCCCGGCCTCGCCCAGCGCGTCGTCGGTCGTGGTGGTCGCCCAGATCGGCGAGGCCCAGATGGGCCTGGTGGTCGATGCGGTGTCCGACATTCTCACGGTCACCGAGGGGCTAATCCAGCCTCCGCCGGAAGTGGGGAGCCAGGAATCGGCGGCCTATGTCGCCGGTGTGATGACCACGGATACGGGGATCGTCTCCCTGCTCTCGCTCAATCACATCCTGCCGGCCGACCTCCAAGCGGTCGCCGCCTAGCGCACTAACCCTCCCGCGTGTCCCCGATCGGTCGTCAAGGATCCACGAGTATGTTGGCCCGTCTGTCTATTGCCTGGAAATTGATGATCGCAGCGGGGTGCGCGATCGGGGCGCTGCTGTTGTTGGCCGCGGCGCTGGTCGCGGCCAACGCTAGCGGGATGGTGCGGGACCTTTCCAACGACAACGCCCGGGCCCTGGCCGGCAAGGCGGCCGCCCAGGTGGCGACCGACCTTGGCCAGATCCAGGGCGTCGGCTCGGCGATGGCCTTGACGCTCGGCGCGGCTCACGAGGCGGGGGTTCGCGACCGCACCGTGCTTGCGCAACTTCTGAAGCCCTCGGCCTCAGCCTCGCCGATGATCCTCGGCGCCTGGTTCATGGCGATTCCGGATGCGCTCGACGGCCAGGACGCGGCCCATTTGGGCGACACCGCTGGTGGCTCCAACAAGCTCGGTCAGTTCACGCCTTACTGGGTGAGCAGCGGCGGGCAGGTGCGGCTGGAGCCGCTGGACACCGGTACGGACTACGAGCAGCCATTCTATCAAACCAGCTTTAAGAGCGGCAAAGCCGCCATTGTCGAACCCTATCCCTACGAGGTCGACGGCAAGACCGTTTCGATGACCTCGGTCACGTTCCCGGTGATGTCCGGCGGCAAGATGATCGGCGTGGCCGGGCTCGACCTGGCGCTTGACGACGTGTCTAGCCGCCTGGGGGCCCTGAAGCCCTTCGGCGACGGCCGGGTGATGCTGGTGTCGCCGAACGCCAACTGGGTCTCCCATCCCGACGTGGCCCTGCGCATGAAGCCCTATGCCGACGCTGGCGCGAGTGAATTGAAGGCTGCGCTCTCAAGCGGTGAGCCGGTTCTGCTGACCCGCCTGGAACAGCCGATCGGTCAGGTCGAGCGTCTGGTGACGCCCGCGCCGCTGCCGGGCCTGAACTCCACCTGGGCGGTGGTGATGGATGTCCCGACCAAGCACATCACCGGCCCAGCCCGCCAACTGGCCATTGGCCTGGCGGTCGGCGGCCTGGTGATCCTGGCTCTGGTCCTAGGCGCTCTGTTCATCGCCGTGGGCAAGCTGGTGCGCCAGCCCCTGGCGCAGATCACCGCCGCTGTCGGCGAACTGTCGGCCGGTCGCTATGACCAGGCGGTCGGCGGAGTCGACAAGGGCGATGAGGTCGGCGAGATCGCTCGGGCCCTGGACGGCTTCCGTCATGGCCTGGCTGAGAACCGCGCCCTGCGCGCCGGCCAGGAAGCGGCCAATCTTGCCGCCGACACCGAACGTCGCCGGGCGGAGGCGGAGCGGGCCGCTGTCGCCGAGCAGCAGGCAAGGGTCGTCGGCGCCTTGGCTCAGGGGCTTGAACGCCTGGCTCACGGCGACTTGACCGCGCGCGTCGAGGGCCAGTTCGCCCCGGAGTACGAAGCCCTGAAGCACGACTTCAACATGGCCATGAGCCAACTGCAGAACACGATGGGCGTGGTGGTCGGCGCCACCTCCAACATGCGCTCAGGCGCCGACGAAATCAGCAAGGCGGCGGACGACCTGTCGCGCCGCACCGAGCAGCAGGCCGCGAGTCTGGAAGAGACCGCCGCGGCGCTTGACCAGATCACCGCCACGGTCCGCAAGACCGCCGAGGGCGCCACTCACGCCCAGGGCGTCGTCCAGACCGCTCGCGCCAACGCCGCCGAGAGCGCCGACGTGGTGCGTCACGCAACCGACGCCATGGGCGAGATCGAGACCTCCTCCAAGCAGATCGGCCAGATCATCGGGGTGATCGACGAGATCGCCTTCCAGACCAACCTGCTGGCGCTGAACGCCGGGGTCGAGGCCGCCCGCGCCGGCGACGCCGGCCGTGGCTTCGCGGTCGTCGCCTCGGAAGTGCGGGCCCTCGCCCAGCGCTCGGCCGATGCGGCCAAGGAGATCAAGGCCTTGATCAACACCTCCTCGACCCAGGTCGGGCGCGGTGTGGGCCTGGTCGCCGAAACCGGCAAGGCGTTGCAATTGATCGTCACCCAGGTGGCCGAGATCAACGGCATTGTCGGCGAGATCGCCGCCAGCGCCCAGGAACAGGCCACCGGCCTGCATCAGGTGAACACGGCCGTGAACCAGATGGACCAGGTCACCCAGCAGAACGCCGCCATGGTCGAGGAATCGACCGCCGCCAGCCATGCCTTGGCCAGCGAAGCGGTGGAGCTGGCCCGGCTGATCGGTCAGTTCAAGACCGGCGTCGTCGAACAGGCGCAGCAGCGCCCGGCCGAGCGCCAGCGGCCGGCTCAGCGCCAGGCTGTGGGGAGCGGCGGCCCGCGCCTGGTCGCTGAACGCCAGGACAGCGGCTGGGAAGAGTTCTAGCGCCGCGCTTCCTCGGCAAGATCGTCATGGCCGGCTCTTGTGCCGGCCACCCATAGACTCCGCGGTCGGGGAGCTGCCTGGAAGGTTCGTGCGTATGGATCACCGGGACAAGCCCGGCGATGACGAACTGGATGGGATTGGCCCGTCTAGGCGGGAGTCGGCCGCTGGCCGAAGGCCGCCTCGATGTCCTGCTCGTCCAGGCCTTCGATCTCGATGATCTTCAGCCGGGCGGCTTCGCCAGAGACGATGCGGACCGCCGACTTCGGGCGCCCCAGCGTCTTGGCGAGGAAGGCGGTGAGCGCGGCGTTGGCCTGGCCGTCGGCGGGCGCGGCCGAGACCCGGACTTTCAGATAGGGCCGCCCGGCTGGATCGAGCGCCCAGCCGTCGACGCCGTCGCGGCCGCCCTTGGGCGTCACCCTGACGGGCAGTCGCATGATCCTAGGCGAACAGGCCGATCAGGCCGTTGGCCACCGCCGGCAGCAGGTAGCGCTGGATGCCGGAGATCACCAGGATCGCCAGGACCGGGCTGATGTCGACCCCGCCCAGGTTCGGCATAATCTTCTGGAAAGGCGCCAGGACCGGCCGCGTGACCGCGTCGAGGAACCGGGCGACATTATAGACGAACTGGTTGCGCAGATTGATCACGTCGAAGGCCACCAGCCACGACAGGATGGCGCTGGCGATCAGCGCGAAGACCAGCAATCCGAGGATTGCGTTCACAATGTAGAACACGAAGCCGATCAGCGAGATCATCAGGAATTCCGAGGCGGAGGAAGGGTCCTGTATCGTCCGACAGGGCGCGGCTGGCAAGCCGTGACGCGGTGTTGCGACGAGGCGGCTTGACAGGGTGGGGTCCGACCCCCTAATTCCGCGCCTTCCTGGGGCCGTAGCTCAGTTGGTAGAGCGCCTCGTTCGCAATGAGGAGGTCAGCGGTTCGACTCCGCTCGGCTCCACCAGGAACCTCCCGCGTCTAAGCGAGCGCGTGTTCGTCGGCCCCAAGGGGTTAGGCGATCATTTGCCAGCCGGTCAGGCTGGAGCCTAGACCCCACGTTCATGCTGTCTCTCGCCGCCGCGCTGACGCCGGTTAGATTTTCGTGCCGGGTCCGTCCTCGGTGAGGACGCCATCGAAGTGATCTTCCTTGGCTTCGACCTCCGGCTTGGCGGGATGCACCACGCCGTCCCGATGCTCGGGCGGGGCGTAGAGGGTGTAGAGCTTCAGCGACTTCTCGCCGGTGTTGATCACGTTGTGGCGCGCGCCGGCCGGCACGATGATCGCGTGGTCGCTCTTGATCTTGGTGCGAACGCCGTCGATCCAGACCTCGCCCTTGCCCTTCTCGACCCGGAAGAACTGGTCATGCCCGGCGTGGACTTCCTCGCCGATCTCCTCGCCGGCCTTCAGCGACATCAGAACCAGCTGCAGGTTTTTGCCGGTGTAGAGCACGCGGCGGAAGTCCTTGTTGCTCTCGGTCAGGTCCTCGATGTCCTCGACGAAGCCCTTCATGACGATCCTCCTGGGGTGGTGAGACCAGGAGCTTACGCGTCTTGGCGGCCGCTCCCATGATCGATGTCATGGGAGGTCGGCGCTTCAAGCGAACGTGAGCGCCTAGTGAGCGTCGTCCCAGTTGGCCGCCGCCCTGGCCTCGACGACCAGCGGCACGGTGAAGGCCACCGCCGGTTCAGCCGCGCGCTCCATCACCCGCTTGGCCAGGGTGATGACCGCCTCGGCCTGCGCCTCTGGCGCTTCGAAGACCAATTCGTCGTGCACTTGCAGCAGCATGCGCGCGGTCAGGCCCGCTCGTTCCAGCGCGCCCGGCATCTGGATCATCGCCCGGCGCATCACGTCGGCGGCCGCGCCTTGGATCGGGGCGTTGATCGCCGCCCGGTCGCCGAAGGCGCGCTCGGCCGCCGACTTGGACTTCACCGCCGGGATATTGACCTTGCGGCCGAAGACGGTGGTCACGAAGCCCTGGGTGCGGGCGGCCAGCTTGGTGCGGTCCATATAGGCGCGGATACCTGGGAAGCGCTCGAAGTAGGTCTTGATATAGGCCCCGGCCTCGTCCTGCGGGATCGACAGCTGGTTGGCCAGGCCGAAGGCCGAGATGCCGTAGACGATGCCGAAGTTGATCGCCTTGGCGCGGCGACGAGTCTCGGCGGGCATGCCCTCGATCGGCACACCGAACATTTCCGAGGCGGTGGCCGCGTGAATGTCGTGGCCCTCCAGGAAGGCCTTCTTGAGCTGCGGGATGTCGCCGACATGGGCCAGGATCCGCAGTTCGATCTGGCTGTAGTCGGCGCTGATCAGCACATGGCCGGGCTCGGCGATGAAGGCCTTGCGGATCTTGCGGCCTTCTTCCGTGCGGATCGGGATGTTCTGCAGGTTCGGGTCGTTGGAGGAAAGGCGGCCCGTGGTGGTCGAGGCCAGTGCGTAGGATGTGTGGATGCGGTTGGTCCGAGGCGCGATGGCCGCCACCAGATTGTCGGTATAGGTGCCCTTCAGCTTGGACAGCTGGCGCCAGTCGAGCAGCACGCGCGGCAACTCATGGCCCTGAGCGGCCAGGTCTTCCAGCATCGAGGCGTCCGTGGACGCCGCGCCGGTGGCGGTCATCCGGCCTGAGGCCAGTCCCATCTCCTGGAACAGCAGTTCGCCGACCTGTTTGGGCGAGCCGAGGTTGAACGGTCGGCCAGCCAGCTTGTGGGCTTCGGCCTCCAATTCCCCCATGCGGTTCGAGAAGTCGTAGGAGAGTTTGCGCAGCTGGTCCGGATCGACCTTGATCCCGTTGTTCTCCATCATCGCCAGGACCGGCGGCATGCCCCGCTCCAGGGTCTCGTAGACGGTGAGCAGCCCCTCCGCGACCAGGCGCGGCCGCAGATGTTGATACAGCCGCAAGGTCACGTCGGCGTCCTCGGCCGCGTAGCAGGTCGCCGGGTCCAGCGGCACGTGCTTGAAGCTTTTCTGAGCCTTGCCGGACCCGGTCACCGAGGCGAACTTGATCGGCTCGTGCGCCAGCCAGCGCTTGGACAGTTCGTCCATGCCGTGGCTCTTGTGCAGTCCTGCCTCCAGCACGTAGCTGATCAGCATGGTGTCCTCGATGGGGCCGACCTCGATCCCGTACCGCGAGAGCACGGCGATGTCGTACTTGGCGTTCTGCGCGATCTTCAGGACCGACGGGTCCTCGAGCAGCGGCTTCAGCCGCGCGATCACCTCGTCGCAGGCGATCTGTTCGATCTCGGCCGGAGTCTCGAACTCCAGGCCGCCCGTGCCTTCGTTCTCGTGGCCGACCGGGATGTAGCAGGCCTCGCCCGGCGCCATGGCCAGGGAGATGCCGCAAAGCGCCGCATTGGCTGATGAGAGGGCGTCGGTCTCGGTGTCGAAGGCCACCACCCCCACCGCGCGCGCGCGGGCGATCCAGGCGTCCAGGGTGGCCAGGTCGCGAACACAGACATAGGCGCTGGTGTCGATGGCCGGATGATCGGGCGTGCTGGGCTTGGCGGGGGCTGGCGCGCCCGGTGTGCTCGCTGTGCCGCCGCCGCCCGAGACGCGGCGGGCCAGGGTGCGGAGCTCCATCTCCTCGAGGAACTTGCCCAGCACCTCGGGGTCCGGCTCGGCGATCGCTAGGTCGTCGATCGGCGCCGGCAACGGCGTCTCGCAATCGAGTCGCACCAGTTCGCGCGACAGGCGGATCTGGTCAGCGAACTCGATCAGGGTGTCGCGGCGCTTGGGCTGCTTGATCTCCGAGGCGCGGGCCAGCAGCGTGTCGAGGTCGCCATATTCATTGATCAGCAGGGCGGCGGTTTTGACGCCGATCCCAGGCGCGCCCGGCACGTTGTCGACGCTGTCGCCGCACAGGGCCTGGACATCGACCACCTTGTTCGGCGGCACGCCGAATTTCTCGACCACCTGCTCATGGCCGATCTTGAGGTTCTTCATGGTGTCGAGCATCTCGACGTTGGGTCCGACCAGCTGCATCAGGTCCTTGTCGGACGAGACGATGGTCACATGACCGCCGGCGTCGCGCACCTTGCAGGCATAGGCCGCGATCAGGTCGTCGGCCTCGTAGCCGGCCAGTTCCAGGCTGGGCACGCCGAAGGCCCGCGTGGCCTCGCGCACCAGGGGGAACTGCGGGACGAGGTCCTCGGGCGCCGGCGGGCGGTGAGCCTTGTACTGATCGTACAGCTTGTTGCGGAAGGTCTTCTCCGAGTGGTCGAAGATGACCGCCAGATGGGTGGGGCCCTCGGCCTGGGCGCGCATGTCCACCAGCAATTTCCACAGCATGTTACAGAAGCCGGAGATGGCGCCGATCGGCAGGCCGTCCGACTTGCGCGTCAGCGG
This sequence comes from Phenylobacterium sp., assembly GCF_030654915.1. GTDB lineage: Bacteria > Pseudomonadota > Alphaproteobacteria > Caulobacterales > Caulobacteraceae > Phenylobacterium. The sequence goes on from NZ_JAURWM010000085.1 coordinate 10,071, forward strand.
CGGCAGGGCGTGATAGGCGCGAAAAATGAACCCTGAGCCATCCACCAGATAGAGCCGCACCGCCGGCCCGTCCTGGGTCGGTTGGCGGGGGATGTCGTCGAGAGTGGCGAGGGCTTCGAGGGGCGCGTCGGTCATGCCGGGAAGATAGGGACCAGATGGCCTTTGGTCACCCTCCCGTTCGCGGCGTTAAGGTAAGGCTTACCTCCTATGCGATATTTTCCGTGGTGAACAACTACCAGACGTAGTCGGTGACATGCTCCCTGGGGGGTGAGCGGGTCATGCAAATACTCGGGCTCTGCTTCAGCAACGCCGCTGTCGGCGTCCAGACCCACCACGACACCGCCTTGGTGGTGCTCTCCTATCTGATCGCCGTGGTGGCCTCGTTCACCGCCCTCGACATGACCGAACGATTGCGCACGGCCACGCCTTCCTCGCGGCGCTTTTGGCACTTTGGCGCGGCTCTCGTGCTGGGCGGCGGCGTCTGGTCGATGCACTTCATCGGCATGCTGGCCTACCGCACGCCCTTCACCGTGCAGTATGACGCGGGCTTGACCATCATCTCCGGGGTTGTCGCCGTGGCCGGGGTCGCCGCCGGATTGCAGGTGCTGGCCGCGCGCACCACGCCGCTGCGGATTCTTGGCGGCGGCGCCCTGGTCGGGTTGGGCGTCTGCACCATGCACTACATGGGCATGAGCGCCCTGCGGGGGCCGGGCGATATCTATTATCGCCCGCTGTTCTTCGCCCTGTCGGTCTTGATCGCGCTTGGCGCGTCCACCGTGGCCCTCTGGCTCGTCGTCACGCTACGCACGGCGACACAGCGCGCGCTCGCCGCCCTGATCATGGCGGCGGCGATCTGCGGGATGCATTTCACGGCCATGGCGGGGACGGTCATGGTGGTGTTGCCCGAGGCCGACATCGCTGGCGGCTCCTTGGTCTCGGGCTCGCTGCTCGCGGCGACGATCGTCGCCTGCATGGCGTTGATTCTCGGCATCGCCCTGATGTGCGCCTATCTCGACCGCCGGCTTGAGGCGCGCTCCATGGCCGAGGCCGAGCGGCTGCGGGCCGTGAATGAAGACCTGGAAGGCGTGGTGCAATCGCGCACCGTGGATCTCACCACAGCCCTGGCGGCCCTCGATGAACAGCGCCGGCGGGCGGAATCGGCCAACCGGGCCAAGTCCGACTTCCTGGCCAATATGAGCCACGAGCTGCGCACGCCGCTCAACGCCGTCATCGGTTTCGCCGAGGTCATGCAGATGGCGGGTGGGGGCGATGGTCTGAGCCCGCGCCAGACCGAGGCGGTCGATCAGATCCAGACCGCCGGGCGCCACCTGCTGGCCCTGATCGAGGAGGTGCTGGACTTCGCCAAGATCGAGAGCGGCAAGGTGTCGATCTCGATCGAGGCTATCGACCCGCAGGACTTGGCCCGAGGGCTGTATGGCAGCTTCAAGCTCGCGGCCGACCGCGCGCAGATCGGCTTGAAGATCGCCGCGGCCGACGAGGACATCGCCGTCCGCGCCGATCATCTGCGACTCAAGCAGGTGCTGTCGAACCTGATCTCCAACGCCATCAAGTACAATCGACCGGGCGGCTCGGTGCAGGTCGAGATGCGGGCGGCCGGCGACCGGGTGCTGCTCAGCGTGATCGACACAGGCCTGGGCATTCCCTCGCACCGGATGGGCGAACTGTTCGAGCCCTTCGAGCGGCTGGGACGAGAGGGCCTGGACGTGGAGGGCGCGGGGCTAGGGCTCGCCCTGACCCGCCGTCTGGTCGAGGCCATGGAGGGCGAGCTGAGGGTCGAGAGCCGGGAGAATGTCGGCTCGACCTTCATTGTCGATCTGCCGTCCGCGACGCTGGACCAGGTCGAGGCGCGTGTCGCCCCCCAGGGTGCGCAAGCCGTCGTCGGCGCCGGCCCGCAGGCCACGGTGCTCTATATCGAGGACAACGCCTCCAACATCCGCCTGATGCGCCACATCGCCGACGCACTGGGCGGACTGGACCTGCACGTCGCCGAGCATCCGGTCGAAGGCCTGGAGTTGGCGGCGCGCCTGGGGCCTGATGTCATCTTGCTCGACATCAATCTGCCGGGCATGGACGGCTTCCAGGTCAAGGCGCGGCTGGAGGCCAATCCGGTCACCCGCAATATCCCGGTCATCGCGATCTCGGCCAATGTGCTGGCCGAGACCATGACGCGGGGCCAGTCGTCCGGCTTCCACGGCTATTTGACCAAGCCGATCAGCATCGGGGCGCTGGTCAGCGCGATCCAGGACGCGACGGCGCCAACGTTCGAGGGCGGCGCGCTCACGGCCTGAGTTTGTCAGCCAAACCGCTTGTTGAGGTCCGGGGCGTCCTTGCCGGCCTCCGCCAAGGCGCTGGCGTCGCCATCGGCGAGATAGGCCTCCACCGCCTGGGCCAGCGCTCCATAGGCGACGCGGAAGGGGGCGGTGGCCGAACTTAGCCGGCGAACGCCCAGGGCCTGCAGCTTGGCGGCCGGGGCCATGCCGCCGCGGCCCATGACGTTCAGCGGCAGGGCGATGTCCCGCGCCAAGGTCGCCAGGAGGGGCTCGTCGGTCGGCCCCGGCACGAAGACACCATCCGCCCCGGCGCTCCGATAGAGTTCGGCGCGTCGCAGGGTCTCGGCCAGCGCCGCCTCGTCCTTGGCCAGGCCGCGCAGATAGACGTCGATCCGGGCGTTCACGAACAGCGGCACGCCGCTCTGGGCGGCGGCTTCGCGGGCGGCCTCGATCTTGCGAGCGTGTAGGTCGGGCGAGCGGCCGCCGTCCTCGAAATTGATCCCTACGGCGCCGGCGCCGATGACGCCCTTGATGGTTTCGGCCACCGTGGCCAGGTCGTCGGAATAGCCGCCCTCGATATCGGCGGTGAGTGGAACCTTCAGCACGCGCGTCATTTCACCGATGGCCGACAGCAGGGTCGGTATCGGCAGGATGTCGCCGTCGGCATAGCCATGCGCCCAGGCGAGCGCGGCCGAGGAGGTGGCGACGGCCTTGGCGCCGGCGTCCTCCATCATCGCCGCGCTGGCGGCGTCCCAGGCGTTGGGCAGGACGAGGATCTGCGGACCCTCATGCAGTCGTCGGAATGTCTCGGCTTGCTGGCCCATGGGCGCCTTCCGTCTGACAGAGTGAGATCTGATCACGACGATATAGGCGACGCCCTTGTGACATGCTGGCGGAAAACGGCCGCCAAGACCGCAGGCTAGTGGCCGTGCGGGCCTTCGTAGACGCCGGGGGCCAGGCGCTCGTCCTCAGGACCCTCGGAACCTTCGGGCAGGACGAAACGGCGATCGCAGTAGGGGCACTCGACAAACGAGGCTTCGCCCATCTCAAGCCAGACTCGTGGGTGACCGAGCGCGCCGCCGACGCCGTCGCAGGCGACGCGGCCCGAACGCACGACAATGACTTCCGAGGCCGGCAGATGCGACGTGCGGGCGCCCTTGGCGGGCATGGGTTCCAGCTTGGCCGAGCGACCTTGATCAGGAACGGGGGCTTTGCGGGCCATTTGAACTCTCCGGCGGCGGAAGCTTGGCGGATGCTCCGCGCGCGCCTAGGTATGCGACCACGGCTTTCGTCGTCAATGCACGCCCCCTGGTGCGCTGTTCGTTTCGGACGATCGAAACGGCGTCTCAGGCCCCTCATCCGCATTCTCGCTGGCGCTTTCAGCCCGCGAGGCCGCGCTTGGTACAAAGAGACGCATGACTCTTCCCGAATTCGCCATCGAAGCCGAAGACGTGGTCAAGATCTATCCGGCCACCAAGACCTCGCCGGAGATGCACGCCTTGCGCGGGCTGAACCTGAAGATCCCGCGCGGGTCGATCTTCGGACTGCTGGGGCCCAATGGCGCGGGCAAGTCGACCTTCATCAACACCCTGGCCGGTCTGACCAAGAAGACCAGCGGCACGGTGAAGATCTGGGATCGCGACATCGACGTTCGCCCCCGCGACGCGCGCGCCGCCATCGGCGTGGTGCCGCAGGAGATCTCCGCCGACCCGTTCTTCACCCCGCGCGAGTCCCTCGAGGTGCAGGCCGGCATGTACGGCGTGCCGGCCAAGGAGCGCCGGACCATGGAGCTGCTTAATGCGCTCGGGCTCGGCGACAAGGCTGAGGCCTATGTGCGCCAGCTGTCGGGCGGCATGAAGCGGCGGCTGATGGTCGCCAAGGCCATGGTGCACAATCCCCCGGTGCTTATCCTCGATGAGCCCACAGCCGGTGTGGACGTCGAATTGCGCCGTCAACTCTGGGCCTATGTGCTGGAGTTGAACCGCAAGGGCGTGACCATCGTGCTCACCACCCACTATCTCGAAGAAGCTCAAGAGCTCTGCGACCAGATCGCCATCGTCAACCGCGGCGAGGTGGTGGCCTGCGAGCCGACTTCCAGCCTGCTGCGCCGTCTGGACACCCGCAATGTGGTGGTGACGCCTGAAGAGCCCCTGGCTGATGCGCCGTTGCTGGAGGGTTTCGAAACCCGGCCGCGGGCAGGCGGCGCCTTTTCGGTCACCTACCGGACCGGCCAGTCGAGCGTGGAGCAGGTGTTGGCGGCGGTTCGCGCCACCGGTCTGCATATCAAGGACATCTCCACCGAAGACCCCGATCTGGAGGACGTTTTCGTTTCCTTGACGACGGCGGGCGCCTAAGCCTTCCGTTTCGCTTCGCTTTCAGTTAGACAGCGCAACCTCTGAAGACGCACCCGTAGCTCAGCTGGATAGAGCGTTGCCCTCCGAAGGCAAAGGTCACACGTTCGAATCGTGTCGGGTGCGCCAGAGATTTCAATGATTTGAACGGCTTCGACGCCAGGGACTTGGGTCGCTGGTTCCTGCGTCGCTGGGCCTTGGGTCGAGACAAAAGAAAAGCCGGCGAGGCTGGGCCCCGCCGGCTGATCAAGAGAGATGCTCGTTCGTCTTAGGCGACGGCGAGGATGTTCCGACGGCGACGGATAGCCGCGCCGGCCAGGCCAAAGCCCGTGATCATCATCGCCCAGGTCGCCGGTTCCGGAACCGCGCTCACGGCCCAGCCGTCGCTTTCGTAGGCGTTTTGGCCGATCGACTGCAACGTCACGGACTTGGCGACATCACCGCCAAAGTAGAAGTTCACTCGATAGGCTAGGCTTTGGTCGCCGGTGGTCGGGAACAGCGTGCCGCCATTCGAGATCTGCGTGCCACTTAGGGTCACGGATGGGGCGTTGAAGAAAGTAAAGGTAATGGAGTTGTAGGTGTCCGGCGAGCCCATGAAGAGGCTGAAGTTCGTGAAGCCTCCGAGCGAGGTCAAGGTCGCCGAGCCGTCAGTGCCGTTGGCGCTCTGCACGGCTATATAATTTCCCGGGGTGCCGGGAGGTTCAGCGTAGAGGCCATTGGCGCTGCCAGTTCCGATAAAGAACGGGTTTGTCGTTCCGAAGATGTAGCCAGGCGCAAGCGCCGCGTCAAAATCCTGCACCATGGTCTGGCCAGCGCCAACGTATGAGCCGTAGCTGCCGTCGCCCAGGATCGAGGTTGTAATAGCGGCGTTCGCTGCGCCGGCGACTGCAAAGCTGGAGACAGCGGCGATAGCCGCCACTTTCAGGAACTTAT
>NZ_JAURWM010000292.1 GCF_030654915.1 Phenylobacterium sp.
CGTCGTGGTCGCCGACGAGGCCGGCCGCGAGATCGGCCGCGGCATCGCCCGGTACGATTCGAGCGACGCCGAACGCATTCGCGGCTTGAAGTCCGACGCCATCGAGGCCGTTCTGGGCTTCACCTCCGGCCCGCTGATCCACGCCGACGACCTTGCCCTGAGCCCGGTGGCGGCCCCGGCCTGATCGGCGATTTGCGGGCGAGCCCGAAGGGGCTTACTAAACCTCAAACTGAGCATTAGGGCGCAATGGACGACGTGACGGCGAGAACGAAGGTTGAGGCGGGCGCCCGGACGGCGCGGCTGGAGACGCTTGTCGCCGGCATGCCGATCCCGTTCGGCGGCGACCGCGTCGCGGTGGTGTCCGACGCCCTGGCCTCCGCCTTCAAGTCCGGCGACCGCCTGGTGGTCGTGCAGGAAACCGGCGACCTGCTGCACATCCCAGCCTCGGTCCAGGCCATAGCCGCCGGCGCGGTCGGCCGCGCCCACGCCGCCTTCGACGGCCTGGCCAAGGTCTCCGACGCCGCCATCACCCAATTCTTTCAGGCCTTCGCCGCCAACTTGGCGAACGATGCGGTCTGGGGCGCGATCGCCCAGGCCAATGCGCAGGACGTCACCCGCGCCCAGGCCCGCGGCCGCTCCACCACCCGGCTGAGCGTCAATGACGCCATGCGCGCCGACATGATCGCCGGCCTACAGGTCTGGCGCGACGCCCCCGCCGCCCGCGGCCGAGTGATCGAGCGCGTCGATCATGCGGGATGGAGCGTTGAGCAAGTCGCCGCCCCGCTGGGCGTGGTGGGCTTCATCTTCGAGGGCCGCCCCAATGTCTTCGCCGACGCCACCGGCGTGCTGCGGACCGGCAACACCGTGGTGTTCCGCATCGGCTCGGACGCGCTCGGCACCGCCCGCGCCATCGTCGACCACGCTCTCGATCCCGCCCTCAAGGCCGCCGGCCTGCCCGAGGGCTCAGCCGCCCTGGTCGATAGTCCAGAGCACGCGGCCGGCTGGGCCATGTTCTCCGATCCGCGCCTGGCCCTGGCCGTGGCCCGAGGCTCTGGCCCGGCCGTCGCCCAGCTCGGCGCCATCGCCCGCCAGGCCGGCGCGCCGGTCAGCCTGCATGGCGCCGGCGGCGCCTGGATGGTGGCCGACGCCAGCGCCGACGCCGAGCGCTTCAAGGCCGCCGTCTATCACTCGCTGGATCGCAAGGTCTGCAACACGCTCAACGTCTGCGCCATCGTCCGCCAGCGCGCCGACGACCTGGTTCCCGCCTTCCTGGCGGCCCTGACCGCCGCCGGCGAGCGCCGCAGCGGCGTTAAGCTGCACGTCGTCGAGGGCTCCGAAGCCGTCCTGCCCCCTGCCTGGCGCGCCGCGCGCGTCACGGTCGGCCGCGCCGAGGGTCCCGTCGAGGAACCGCAGGTCGAGCTGCTGGCGCAATCTCAGCTCGGCCACGAATGGGAGTGGGAAGAGACGCCGGAGCTCACCTTGGTGTTGGTCGACACAGCCGCCGCGGCCGTGGCTCTCTTCAACCAATACAGCCCGCAGTTCGCCGCCAGCCTGATCGCCGAAGACCCGGCGGCGCACGAGGCGTTTTACGCGGCGATCAACGCGCCTTTCGTCGGCGACGGCTTCACCCGCTGGGTGGACGGCCAGTTCGCCCTGAACCGCCCCGAGCTAGGCCTTTCCAACTGGGAGCATGGCCGGCTGTTCGCACGCGCCGGCGTCCTGTCCGGCGACGGGGTCTTCACGGTGCGCGCCAAGGCGGCTCAGACCGATCTCGATCTCGACCGCAACCCCGGCACGGCCAAGCCGCTTTGAGCCCGCGAGGACCCTGTGTGGTTCGCCGGCGCGGCTAGGCGCCGACCCATGGCGGGCCGTCCGGCGGCCCTGCAACTCGGCTTCGATTTGCGGCCGGGCATGCGCGTGGGCCTCTATGGCGGCTCGTTCAACCCGGCCCATGAGGGTCACGCTCACGTCGCCGAGACCGCGCGCCGGCGTCTGGGCCTAGACCGGGTGATCTGGCTGGTCTCACCGCAGAATCCGCTGAAATCGTCCCGCGAGACCGCCAGCCTGGCCGTGCGCATGGAGGGTGTCCGCCGCGTGATCAGCGGCCGCAGCATGATCGTCAGCGACGCCGAGACCCGCTTTGGCTCTCAGTACACCATCGACACCCTGCGGGCGCTGAAGGCGCGGTTCCCGGGCGTTCATTTCGTCTGGATCATGGGCGCCGACAGCCTGGCGACCTTCCACCGCTGGCGCGGCTGGACCCAGATCATGGCCGAGGCGCCGGTGGCCGTCGTCTCGCGTCCGTGGATCTCGCAGAAGAGCCGGTACTCGCCGGCGGCGCGCCGGTTCGCCCATGCTCGCGTGCCGTCACACCAGGCCAGACTGCTCCCCGCCGCGGACCCGCCGCGTGGGGTTTTCCTGCCCGGACCGCTTAATTTTCAATCCTCTAGCGCATTGCGCGAGCGTATGCGACAAGGTGGGGCTTAGCCGCCTATTTGAGGACTTTGCGAGTTGGGCTGACCGAAGCGTCTTCCTATGCTATGTCTCCTCTAGCGAGGCAACAAAGGAGCGACCCCGCTGAGCCCTGACCCCGCGCCTAGTGCGCACGAAGAAGCCCCGTTTAAAGCGGCCTCTCCCGAAACCGAGGCGAAGATCGTCGCCCTCGGAGATCTCATCCTGGCGCGTCTCGACGACGACAAGGCCCAGGATGTCGTTTTCATCGACCTGAAAGGCAAGAGCGCCGTAGCTGACGGACTTATCGTCGCGTCGGGCCGCTCGCATCGTCACGTCGGCGCCCTGGCTGATCACCTGCTGCGCGCCCTCAAGGAAGCCGGATACGGCAAGGCCCGCGTTGAAGGTCTGCCGCACTGTGACTGGGTGCTGATCGATACGGGTGACATCATCATCCATCTGTTCCGCCCCGAAGTGCGCCAGTTCTACAACATCGAGAAGATCTGGTCGGTCGACGCGCCGCACCGGACGCAGGCCTCCTGAAGATAGCCATTCTGGCCGTCGGGCGGCTGCCACGCTCGCCCGAGGTCGATCTCGTCAAACTTTACGTGGATCGCGCGACCGCTGCTGGCCGCTCGCTGGGCCTTGGCCCGGTCGAGGTCATCGAGGTCGAGTCGAAGAAGCCGGGCAAGGCCCCGGAGGCCGAGGTGCTGCGTCCGCACCTCGAAGGCGCCTATGTCATCGCCTGCGACGAACATGGAACGGCGAGGGCTTCACGCGCCTTCGCCGCCGAGATCGCGCGCCTGCGCGACGACGGGGTGCGCAAGATGGTGTTCGTGATCGGAGGAGCCGACGGACTAGACCCGTCCGTGCTCTCCCAGGCCAAGGGCAAGCTCGCGTTCGGACCCCAGACCTGGCCACACGCCATGGCCCGCGCCATGCTTGCCGAGCAGGTCTATCGCGCCGTCACCATCTTGGCCGGCAGCCCCTATCACCGCGATTGAGGGCGATGGCCTCAAGGTCTATCCCAGAACGATGATGCTCCGCCGCGGCTTGGCCCTTCCGGTGACCTGCGCGCTCGCCCTCAGTCTGGGCGCGGCCGCGATGGCCTATGCGGCGGCCGACGACCGGCTGCAGCTGGAGCGGCTCAACGTCCGCGAAACGGTGCTGAACGCCGAGCAGGGCCGCAACCTGAACCGCATGGCGCGGCTGCTGACGGCCCTGGCGCAATTCCGGCGCGATCCTCCGCCCGCCCTACTCGTCAGCCCTCAGGACGCCACACAGGCCGTCCGCGCGGCCATCCTGGTCAAGGCCGTCACCCCCGAACTCCAGCGCCGGGCCAAGATCTACGCCAGCGAAGCCGTCGAGATCGCCCGTCAGCGCCGCCTGGCCGCCGTCGCCAGCGAAGCCCTGTTCACCAACGACTCCCAACTGGCCGAGCACCGCGAGCGCCTGGAAGCGACCCCGCCCGGCGCCGCGCCGTTGGAATTTGGCCCAATCACCCCGCCCGCGACCTTGCTGCTCCCCGCCAAGGGGCCGATCACCCACGGCTTTGGCGAGACTCTGACCGGGGGCGGAGAATCCACCGGGATCATCATCGCGGCCCCGAAGGGCGCCGAAGTCGCCGCGCCGGAGGCGGGGCTCGTCCAATATGTCGGCCCTGTTAAGGGCTGGGGGGTCATATTGATTTTGCGTCTGCCCGGTGGCTACCATCTGGTTCTGGCTGGCCTCGATCGAGCGACCGTCGGTATCGGACAATCGGTCGCGGCCGGATCGCCTGTCGGGTGGATGACGGATGGACGACAGTCCCCATCTGAACTCTATCTAGAAGTCCGCGAACGCGGCGTCCCCGTCGACCCGGCCAAGTGGCTGGGAAACAAGACGGAATAAATGCGAACCAATTCCGCCGGAATTGGTGTGGAACGTGGAATTTCGAACGCTGTGCGGCGCAGTTCCGCCGCAAGGGAGGCTTAAGGGCCTGATATGCGAAAGTATCTTCTGATCGGAGCGACGGCCTTTGTGCTCGGCGCTGGTTCCATGGCCTATGTGAGCCAGCAGGCCTACGCCTCCGCTCAGCCCAAGGCGAAGACCTACAAGATGCTGGAACTGTTCGGCGACGTGCTCGACACGGTCGAACGCCAGTACGTCACCGAGGTCGATGACAAAAAACTGATCGAAGCGGCCATCGACGGCATGCTGACCTCGCTCGACCCGCATTCCGGCTATCTGAACCCAGACAGCTTCGACGACATGCGCGATCAGACGCGCGGTGAATACGGCGGGCTGGGCCTTGAGGTCACCAGCGAAGAGGGCGTGGTCAAGGTGATTTCGCCCATGGACGACACCCCGGCCTTCAAGGCCGGCGTGAAGGCCGGCGACTTCATCACCGCGGTGAACGGCGAGAGCGTGCTTGGCCTGTCGGTCAGCGAAGCGGTCAAGCAGATGCGCGGCAAGCCCGGCGAGGCGGTCACCCTGACCATCGCGCGCGAGAAGACCGATCCCTTCGACGTGAAGATCGTCCGCGAGATCATCAAGACCAAGTCCGCCAGCGCCAAGATGCAGGGCGACTACGGCTACCTGCGCGTCTCGGCCTTCAACGAGAAGACCACGGAAGAGGCCCAGACGGCCCTGGCCGACCTGCGCGCCAAGAACCCGAAGATGAAGGGGCTGATCCTCGACCTGCGGAACAACCCCGGCGGCCTGCTCGATCAGGCGGTCGGCATTTCCGACATGTTCCTGGAAGGCGGCGAGGTCGTTTCCCAGCGCGGCCGCGATCCGCGCGACATCGAACGCTACAACGCCAAGCCGGGCGATGACGCCGCCGGTCTGCCGATGGTCGTGCTGGTCAATTCCGGTTCGGCCTCGGCCGCCGAGATCGTCGCCGGCGCCCTGCAGGACCGCAAGCGCGCCGAGGTCGTCGGTCTGACCACATTCGGCAAGGGCTCGGTGCAGACCGTGATTCCGCTGCGCGGCGGCATGGACGGCGCATTGAAGCTGACCACGGCCCGCTACTACACCCCCTCGGGACGCTCGATCCAGAAGACCGGCATCGAGCCGGACCTTGAGGTCGCCGAAACCGCCGAGCAGGCCCAGCGGATCGCCAACAAGGCCTTCCAGTTCTCGGAAGCCTCGTTCCGTAACGCGCTGAACGCCGAAGACGGCAAGGCCCGTCGCGGCGCCCACGTGCCCGCCGAAGCGCCGCCGGAAAGCTTCGACGCCAAGAAAGACTTCCAGCTCTCGCGGGCCGAGGACGTGCTGCGCTACGGATCGGTCGCCGCGACCCCGAAACTGCCCAAGCCCGCGCCGAAAATGGCCGCCGTCGTCGCACCGAAGGGTGCGGCCGCGGCAGCCGCGGTGTCGGCCGGCGGAAAGCCTAGTGAGAAAAAATAAACGACTCTCGGCGTCTAATCCTTCCAGGCCCCACGCCTGTTGGGAATAGACGCCGACGTTCTCTGTATAAGTCGTTTGTTAACCATATTCGCGGACGCTCCAGTGCTGGAACGTTCCGTGATCATCAATGTTTTCCAAAAAAAATCTGTCTCCCGCCATCGCCGCGCCGAGCTCCGGCTTCCGAGCCCCTGAGGCGTTGATGCGCGTGCTGTCGAACCCCTATGCCGGCGCCGGCGCCGCGGCGGGGCTGTTCGTGGTCACGTTGCTGATCGTGATCGCCCTGATCGGCGATCCGGCCGCCAGCTCTCCCGTGGTGCGGCTGTCCCTGGCCAAGATCAGCGCGGACGCCGCCCCCGAAGGCTGGCGCGAAGCCCTGGCCAACGGATCGACCAATCCGGCCGTGACCGAGGATATCTTCCGTCTGTCGGAGACGCCGATCGGCGCTGGAGACGCCATCGGCCAGGCGACCATCACCATGGCCGGCGGCCAGGCCTTCCACGCCGCCGATCCCCTGGCGCCCGCGCCGCTGGCCGGCTTCCACGTCCAGGGGCCCAGCGGCCCGCTACCGATCATCGCCGCCAACGGCAAGACCCCGGCCGAGGCCTATGCCCGCCCGTTCGTCTCCAACGGCCGGCCGAAAGTGGCCCTGGTCATCGGCGGCCTGGGCCTTAACGCCAGCGCCACCCGCCAGGCTATCGACACCCTGCCCCCGGAGATCACGCTGTCCTTCGTGCCCTATTCGGACGGCCTGCAAGGCTGGATCGATCTGGCCCGCGCCGCCGGCCACGAAGTGCTGCTGGAAACGCCGATGGAGCCCAACGACTATCCGGAAAACGATCCGGGTCCCTACACCCTGATGGCGAACGCTCCGGGTCCCGAGACGGTCAAGAAGCTGGAATGGGTGCTGTCGCGCGCCACCGGCTATTTCGGCGTGACCAATTATCTGGGATCGCGGTTCCTGACCTCCGACACCGGCATGAACGCCTTCGCCGGCGGCCTGCGCGGTCGGGGACTGGCCTTCGTCGACGACGGCCAGGCCGCGCGGCGCGGCGGCGGAGTGCCGCGGGCCTCGGCCCTGCGGATCATCGACGAGCAACTCTCCGATCAGGCCATCGACCAGCAACTGCTGGCGATCGAGGCTGGGGCCCTGCAGCATGGTCAGGCCCTGGGATCGGGTTTTGCCTACCCTGTGACGCTATCGCAGGTCGCTAAGTGGGCTGAATCGGTAGAATCTAGGGGTTATCAGCTGGCTCCGGCTTCCGCTTTGACCCAGCGTCGTTAAATGGAATGAGATGACCGACCTCACCGCCTATCGTCCGAATGTTGGAGTGGTGCTGTTCCACCCCGATGGCCGCGTATGGCTGGGACGGCGGTTCGGTACGACCGGCCCTCACAACTGGCAGTTCCCGCAAGGCGGGGTCGATAGCGGCGAAGACCTCTATCTGGCCGCCTGCCGCGAGCTCGCCGAAGAGACCGGGGTGAAGACCACCACCCTGCTCGGCCGCACCGACGGCTGGCTGGCCTATGACTTCCCGCCTGGCCACAACGGTTCGAAGATCGCCAAGGGCTGGAAGGGCCAGCGCCAAGTCTGGTTCGCCCTTCGCTTCGACGGCGACGAGAGTGAATTCGACCTCTCCGGCCAAGGCCATCCCGAGTTCGACGCCTGGCGCTGGGGCCGCCTGGACGAGGCGCCCGATCTGGTGGTGCCGTTCAAGAAGGCGATCTATGAGAAGGTTGTCGCCGCCTTCCACGACTTCGCGGGCCTGCGCGGCCGCGCGGCCTGACGCCGCCGACCGCCCCGCAAACTGACATCGAGGAACCCATGCTCGCGCCGATCGTCATGACGCACGGCGCCTTTTGCGGCGGCTGGGCCTTCGAGGACTTCCGCAAGCCGTTCGAGGCTGCCGGCCATACCGTGCTGGCGCCCGACCTGCGCGGCCATGGACTGGGCGACCGCGCCGACGCCGTGGTCGGGGTGTCGATGACCGACTACGCTCGCGACATCGCCGAGCTCTGCGCCGCGCAAAGCCAGCCCGCGATCCTGATGGGACACTCGCTGGGCGGCCTGGTGGCGGCCCTGGCGGCCCGCAAGACCCAGCTCCGAGCCGTGGTGCTGCTGGCCCCCTCCGCGCCCTGGGGCGTGGCCTCCTCGTCCATGGAGGAGGCGGTCACCGCGTTCGGCCTGCACATGCTCGGCCCCTTCTGGGCGCAGGGCGTAGCCCCTGACGCCAGCCTGATGCGCCACTACAGCCTCGATCGCATGTCGAAGCCCGCCCAGGAGGCCGCCGTCGCGCGGCTAAGGCCGGAAAGCGGCCGCGCCCTATGGGAGGCGCTGAACTGGTGGCTGGACCCGTTCATGACCACCAGCATCGGGGTCGGGCCGCTGGACGCGCCCTGCCTGGTGATGGCCGGCCAGCGCGATGTCGTCCACCCGCCCTCGACCGTCCGTCAGACCGCCACCCGGCTCGGCGCGACCTATCGCGAAATGCCCGGCATGAGCCACTGGCTGCTCGGCGAGCCCGGTTGGGAAGACGTCGCCGCCGCCACCCTGGAATGGCTCGCCGAGCAACAGGCTCCAGCTTAGCATCAAATCTCCTCTCCCCGCCGGGGAGAGGTCGGGTGAGGGGTCTTGGGGCTCAACGCCATAATGACCCGTCGCCAGCAGAGCAGGGTGCCGCTGCGCACCGCCCCCTCACCTAGCCTCTCCCGAGGGAGAGGAATGGGCACGACTTCGTCTCAGCGCCGTCTGCTCGGACTCCCACTGCCGATGCGCGGATCGTCGCTCATGTTGAGCGGCCAGGCCGCTACTCCGGGGCCGAAAAGAACTTGAGTCCGAGGATGCCGGCGACGATCAGCCCGACGCAGACCAGCCGCACGACAGTCGCAGGTTCCTTGAACAGGAAGATCCCAAGGATGACGGTTCCGACCGCGCCGATACCGGTCCAGACCGCATAGGCGGTGCCGAGCGGCAGGGACTTCACGGCGATTCCGAGCAACGCCATCGAGATCACCAGGCTGACGCCGGTGAACACCGTCGGCCAAAGCCGGGTGAAGCCATCGGTGTATTTGAGCCCGACGGCCCAGCCGATCTCGCATAGGCCCGCGATGAACAGGATGACCCAAGCCACGGCTCGCGCTCCTAGCGGTTGGGGTCGTCCCCGGGGGAATAGGCAAAGGCGCGGGGGTCGTCCCCCGCGCCTTGTTCTAGGTAGGCCGCCTTGAGGGCGGCGCCAAACCTGGCTTTAGAAGCTGCGTTCCGAATAGAGCACTTCGGCTTCGTCCCAAGCCTTGCCGACCGGCGAGCCGTCCGGCTTCTTCAACTGCAGGAACACCAGTCCGATCGACTCGTGATCGGTGAAGTATTCCCACGAATTGGTGATGCGCTTGAAGTCGGTGGCCGGCACGAAGTCGTTGCGCTGCTGCAGCAGCTCCGGCTTGTGCAGGAACGAGAAGATGTTCAGGCCGACGATGATCGGCTTTTCCTGATCGATGCCGTATTTCAGCGTCAGGCGGCAGACGTCCTTGTTGGACCCCTGCGGCCAGATGGTCAGGGTGTAGGGCTTGTCGACCAGGGTGCCGACATAGGTGCCTTCGCGCTTGTTCTTCTTGTAGCCCAGGCCGCCGGCGAGCTGATCGAAGTTGCCACCCTTCACGAGCGGCTTACAGACGCGATTGAGGACGTCGATGATCTGGCCTTCGGCGCCGGTCGTCGGCATCACGTAGGACTTTTCGTCCGCGGCGGGCGCGGCCGGCGCCGGCGCGGCCGCAGGCGCCTGAACGGCGGCGGGGGCCGGTTCGGCTACGGGTTGGGCATGGGCCGCCGTGGCGAAGCCGGCGAGAGCGATCAGACTGACGATGGCGGTGCGCATTTGGCGGATTCCCCTAAACTTGTCGTCGCGCATAACACTCGAAAGTGGGTGTGCCTCGCAAGTGTCTAGCGAGGCAATAAGACCGCTCCGAGGCGAATGCCCGGTCTACGCCCTGGGATCAGACCGCAAACCTGGGCCTAAAACGACACACGCCCGACACCTGAGAGGTGCCGGGCGTGGCCGATAATAGATCCCTAGGCCGCGACCTCGCTCGCCTTTTCGGCGAGGATGGTCAGGCCGTCAGGCGTGACGTCGGCGAAACCGCCTTCGATCGCGAAGACCGTCGTGACGCCGCCATTGAACACCGTCACGCGGCCTTCCTTGAGCGTCGTCATGAACGGCGCGTGGTCGGCCAGGACGCCGAAGTCGCCCTCGGCGCCCGGTGCATCGACCTGGTCGACCGCTCCGGAGAACAGTTCGCGCTCAGGCGAGACGAGGGAGAAGTGAAGCTTCCCGGCCATGCTGCTTAGGCTTCCGAAGCCAGTTGTTCAGCCTTGGCCACAGCGTCTTCAATGGTGCCGACGTTGTAGAAGGCCGCTTCCGGCAGGTGGTCGAACTCGCCTTCAACAACCGCCTTGAACGAGCGGATGGTGTCTTCGAGGCTCACGAACACGCCAGGCATGTTGGTGAACTGCTCGGCCACGTGGAAGGGCTGGCTGAGGAACTTCTGGATCTTCCGGGCGCGGGCCACGGTCAGCTTGTCCTCTTCCGACAGCTCGTCCATGCCCAGGATGGCGATGATGTCCTTCAGGGCCTTATAGGCCTGCAGGGTTTCCTGAACGCGGCGCGCGACGGCGTAGTGTTCTTCGCCGATCACCAGCGGGTCCATGATCCGCGAGGTGGAGTCCAGCGGGTCAACGGCCGGGAAGATGGCTTGGGCGGCGATGTCGCGCGAAAGCACGGTGGTCGCGTCCAAGTGGGCGAAGGAGGCGGCAGGCGCCGGGTCGGTCAAGTCATCGGCGGGAACGTAGATGGCCTGGACCGAGGTGATCGAGCCCTTCGACGTCGAGGTGATGCGCTCTTGCAGGTTGCCCATCTCGGTGGCGAGCGTCGGCTGATAGCCCACGGCCGACGGGATACGGCCCAACAGAGCCGACA
Source organism: Phenylobacterium sp. (assembly GCF_030654915.1). Classification (GTDB taxonomy): domain Bacteria; phylum Pseudomonadota; class Alphaproteobacteria; order Caulobacterales; family Caulobacteraceae; genus Phenylobacterium. The sequence continues at coordinate 10,809 of NZ_JAURWM010000292.1, forward strand.
CTTCGGAGCCGGCTTGGGTGAAGCGGAAGATGTTGTCGATGAAGAGGAGCACGTCCTTGCCCTCTTGGTCGCGGAAGTACTCGGCCTGGGCCAGACCGGTCAGGGCCACGCGGGCGCGGGCGCCGGGAGGCTCGTTCATCTGACCGTAGACCAGGGTGCATCGGCTCTCGCCGCCGCCGCCGGCCTGGTTCACGTTCGACTCGATCATCTCGTGATAGAGGTCGTTGCCTTCGCGGGTCCGCTCACCAACGCCGGCCAGCACGGAGTAGCCACCGTAAGCCTTGGCGATGTTGTTGATCAGTTCCTGCATGGTCACGGTCTTGCCGACGCCGGCGCCGCCGAACAGGCCGATCTTGCCGCCCTTGGTGTAGGGGCAGAGCAGGTCGACGACCTTAATGCCGGTCACGAGGATTTCGGCCGACGTCGATTGCTCGGCGAAGGACGGGGCCTCGCGGTGGATCGGAGCGTAGAAGTCGGTGACGATCGGGCCAGCTTCGTCGATCGGATCGCCGATGACGTTCATGATGCGGCCGAGCGTGGCCGGGCCGACCGGAACGGTGATCGCACGGCCGGTGTCGGTCACCGGAGCGCCGCGGGTCAGACCCTCGGTGGTGTCCATCGCGATCGTGCGGACAGTGTTTTGGCCGAGGTGCTGAGCCACTTCCAGCACCAGACGGAAGGGCTCGCCCGTCCGCTGGTCGAAGTTGGTGGTTTCCAGCGCGTTCATGATCGCCGGCAGCTGGCCTTCGAACACGACGTCGACGACGGCGCCGATGATCTGCGAGATGCGGCCGGTGGCGGCGCTCGGCGCGGCGGACTTCTTGGCGGCAGCCGGAGCCTTCGGCGCGGCGGCAGCCTTCGGCGCAGCGGTCGCCTTCGGAGCAGCGGGCTTCTTGGCGGGAGCCTTAGGGGTCGTAACCATGGTTCAGACTCTTTCGGTTTAGAGCGCTTCGGCGCCGGAGATGATCTCGATCAGCTCCTTGGTGATCTGCGCCTGGCGTGTACGGTTCTTGAGCAGGTTCAGGGCGGCGATCATGTCGCCCGCGTTGCGTGTGGCGTTGTCCATCGCCGCCATCTGGGCGGCGTAGAACCCGGCCTGGTTCTCGAGCATCGCCGACATCACCTGGATCGTCAGGTTTTGCGGCAGCAGGGTTTCGAGGATTTGCTCCTCGTCCGGCTCGTATTCGTAGGCCGCGCCCTTCAGATCGATGGTGGCGGCGCCGCTTTCGATCTGGGCTGGGATCAGCTGTCGCACGGTCGGGATCTGGGTGACCACCGACTGGAACTGGCTGTAGACGAGGGTGACCACGTCGATCTCGCCGGCGTCGAACAACTCGTTGATCTTGTCGGCAACCGGCTGAGCGGTCGCCAGCGAAGGAACGCCGGCTTCATGGGCCGCCACGAAGCGGTCGCCATACTGGCGGCGCAACAGGTCGCGAGCCTTCTTGCCGAGCGCGATGATCTTCACATCCTTGCCCTCGGCGAGCAGGGTGCGGATGCGTTCGCGAGCCGCGCGCAGGATGGCGGTGTTGAAACCGCCCGCCAGGCCGCGATCCGACGTCGCAACGACGATCAGGTGCTTTTGATCACGCCCGGTGCCGACCAGCAGCTTAGGCGCGCCGTCACCGGACACACCCGCCGCTAGGTTGGCGATCACCGCGGCCATGCGCTGAGCGTATGGCCGGGCGTTCTGCGCCGAGCTCTGGGCGCGCCGCAACTTGGCGGCGGCGACCATCTGCATCGCTTTCGTGATCTTCTGCGTGGATTCCACGCTTTTGATCCGATCGCGCATCTCTTTGACGCTGGCCATCTCCTAATGCTCCAGCGCGCGCTTAGGCGAAGCTCTTGACGAAAGCTTCCAGCGCTTCCTTGAGCTTGGTCTCCGTGTCAGCCTTCAGCTCCTTTTGGGTGCGGATGGTGTCCAGGAGGTCCTGATGCTTGGAGTGCAGCCGGGCCAGGAGTTCGGTTTCGAACCGGCCGACTTGAGCGGTCGGGATGGTGTCGAGGTAGCCACGGGTGCCGGCGTAGATCACCGCGACTTGCTCTTCGACGAGCAGCGGCGAGTACTGGGGCTGCTTCAGCAGCTCGGTCAGGCGCTCACCGCGCGCCAGCTGGCGCTGGGTGGTGACGTCGAGGTCCGAGCCGAACTTGGCGAAGGCGGCCAGTTCCCGATACTGGGCGAGTTCGCCCTTAATCGGACCCGAAGCTTGCTTCATCGCCTTGATCTGGGCCGAGGAGCCCACGCGGCTCACGGAGATACCGACGTTCACGGCCGGGCGGATGCCCTGGAAGAACAGGTCGGTTTCCAGGAAGATCTGGCCGTCGGTGATCGAGATCACGTTGGTCGGGATGTAGGCCGACACGTCGTTGGCCTGGGTTTCGATGATCGGCAGAGCCGTCAGCGAGCCCGAACCGTTATCTTCGTTCAGCTTCGCGGCGCGTTCCAGCAGACGGCTATGCAGATAGAA
>NZ_JAURWM010000294.1 GCF_030654915.1 Phenylobacterium sp.
GGCGCCTGGTTGCCGGTGAGCTTGTAGAGGCCGCCCAGCAGGCAGGGGGTGATCTTGATCTCGGCGCCCGTGCGGCGCGCGATATCGGGCAGAAGGCAGTGAGCCAGATAGGCGTTGGGGCTCGCGAAATCGAAGATGAACTCGACGGTTTTTCCCATGGGAATTCTCCTCACCAGCTTTCCGACCAGGGCCGCAGATCGAGTTCGTGCGTCCAGGCCGAGCGTTGTTGTTTATGCAGCCAGACATAGTTGCGGGCGATCTCCTCGGGCTTGAGGATATCGTCGCGATCAACCCGTTCCTGGCGGTCGGGGATGTTGGTGCGGGCGAAGACGCCGTCGATGGCGCCGTCGACCACCACATGGGCGACGTGAATGCCCTGGGGTCCCAGTTCCCTGGACGCCGACTGGGCCACGGCGCGTAGCCCCTGCTTGGCGGCGGAGAAGGCCGAGAAGCCCTGGCGGCCGCGCAGCGAGGCCGAGGCGCCGGTGAACAGGATCGTGCCCTTGCCCCGGGGCAGCATCACCCTGGCGGCCTCGCGACCGGTCAGGAAACCCCCGAAACAGGCCATCTCCCAGACCTTCTGGAAGACCCGGCTGGTGGTCTGGGTGAGGTCGAAGCGGACATTGGCTCCGATGTTGAAGACCACCACCTCCAGCGGTCCGACTTCGCGCTCGATGCGGTCGAATAGGGCGATCATCTCCTCTTCCGAGCGGGCGTCGACGCCGTAGGCGCGGGCCCTGCCGCCATCGTCGCGGATCGATTGGGCCAGTTCTTCGAGCTGGTCGATATTGCGGGCCCGGCGTGTCACGCAGACCTCAAGCCCCTCCTTGCCGAAGGCGCGGGCTATCGCCCCGCCAACTCCGTCGCCAGCTCCGATCACCAGACAGACGCCCATGGCCGATCTCCCATCAGTTTATTTTCTGGACGGACCATGGTATCGAATCTGGACCCGGTCAACAGGGGCTGAGCGAGGTGTGCGATGAAGTGGGAAGATCTGGCGCAGGAGCCGTGCTCGGTGGCGCGTTCGGTCGCGGTGATCGGGGATCGCTGGACCCTGATGATCCTGCGCGACTGCTTCCTGGGTGTGCGCCGGTTCGAGGCTTTTCAGGCGCGGTTGGGGATCTCGCGGACCATCATCGCCGACCGTCTCAAGCATCTGACGCAAGAGGGGGTGCTGAGGCGCGTGGCCTACCAGGACAGCCCGACCCGCTATGAGTACCGGCTGACCGACAAGGGCCTGGAGCTGCATCCGGTGGTCATGGCCATCGTGCACTGGGGCGATCGCCACTACGCGGGCGCGGCCGGGCCGCCGCTGCTGCATCGGCACAAGACCTGTGGCTGCGACTTCTATCCGGTGCAGACCTGCTCGGAATGCGGCGAGCCGGTAGACGCCCGGGCGGTCGAGACGCGCCCGGGCCTGTAGGCGAGGTCAGTCCATCAACTGCTGCGTCAGGTAGGTGTATTCCAGGGCCTGGCGCTTGGCGGTCTCGTTGAGGTTGGCCGCCGCCGCGTGACCGCCGTCGATGTTCTCGTAATAGAGGTAGTCGTAGCCCAGCTCTTTCAGGCGCGCGGCGGCCTTGCGGGCGTGGGCGGGATGAACGCGGTCGTCCTTGGTCGAGGTCTCCAGGAACACACGGGGGTAGGGCTTGTCCTTGGCGAGCTTCTGATAGGGCGAGTAGGTGTCGATCACCGCTCGCTCCGCCGGATTGGAGGGGTCGCCATACTCGCCGACCCAGGAGGCCCCCGCGCCGATGTGGGTGTACCCGATCATGTCGAACAGCGGCACCTGGACGACCACGGCGTTATAGAGCTCCGGTCGCTGGGTCAGGGCCACGCCCATCAGCAGCCCGCCGTTAGAGCCGCCCATGATGCCGAGCTTCTTGGGGTTGGTGACCTTGCGCGCGATCAGGTCCTCGGAGACCGCGAAGAAGTCGTCATAGACCCGTTGGCGATTGAGCTTCAGGCCCGCCTCGTGCCAGCGCGGCCCGAACTCGCCGCCGCCGCGGATATTGGCGATGGCGTAGACCCCGCCGCGCTCCAGCCACAGCTTGCCGACACTGGCGGCGTAGGCTGGCGTCAGCGACACTTGGAAACCACCATAGGCATAGAGCAGTGTCGGCGCGGCGCCGTCGAACTTCAGGTCCTTCGGGCGCACCAGGAAGTAGGGAACCTTGGTCCCGTCCTTGGAGATAGCCCAGTGCTGCTCGACCACCTCCTTCGAGGCGTCGAAGCGGGCCGGCATGGTCCGCAGGGTCTCGGCCTCTCCGGACGTCGCGTCCGCGAGAACCTGGGTCGAGGGGGTCAGGAAGCCCGAGATTTGCAGGATCAGCCGGTTGTCGCGATCCGACGCCGAGGCGATTCCGACCGAGACGTCCTGAGGCAGATCAAGCTTGGTCGAGGTCCAGCCCTTCGGCCCGTGCTGGAAGCTGAGGATGCCGCCCTTCACGTTGTCATAGAGCGCCACGACCAGGCGGTTGCGGGTGGTCGCCACCTGTTCCACCGCCTGGCTGGAGGCAGGCCGCAGGACTAGCGCCGGCTTCACCGAAGCTGCGTCGGTCTTCAGGCCTGCCAACTCCATGGCCAGCAGGTCGCCGGACTGGCCATCCCGGGCGGCCCAGTCTTCCTCAAGCGTCAGGATCATCTGGCCGTCGATCAGGCCCTGGATCGAGGAACGCAGCGGGATCGGCAGCTTGGTCGCGCCTTTCTCGCCGATCAGGTGATGCTCGGCGTTGAACGTGTCGAGCGGCCGGTGGGCGATCAGGGCCTGCAGCTTGCCGTCAGCGTCGCGCAGGGCGATCGGCGAGACGCCGTAGCCGCCGTCGTCGGCCTTGCCGCGGAAGACTTCCTGAGCGTCCGCTAGAGCTTGGCCGCGCTTCAGCAGCTTGATGACATAGGGATAGCCGGAAGTGGTGACCTCGCCCTTGGTCCATTCGGTGGCGACGGCCAGGGTGTCTGCGTCGACCCAGGCGAAGCGGTGCTTGCCCTCAGGCAGCAGGAAGCCGCCCTTCAAGAATTGGCCGGTCTGCATGTCGAACTCGCGGACCTCGACGGCGTCCTTGCCGCCGTCCGACAGCGAGACAAGGCAGTAGCGATCGTTCGGCGCCAAGCAGTCGGCGCCCTTCCAGACCCAGTTCTTGCCCTCGGCCTTGGCCAGGGCGTCGATGTCCAGGATCGTCCGCCATTCCGGCTGGCCGGTGCGGTAGCTCTCCAGGGGCGTGGACCGCAAGATGCCGCGCACATGCTCGGCGTCCTGCCAGAAATTGCGCAGGGTTCCGTCGCCCGCGAAGCCGACAGCGGTGATCCGGTCCTTGGCCGTGGCGATGGCCAAAGCATCCGCATAGAGCCCGGCATAGCGCGGGTCATTCTGCAGTTGGGGCAGGGAGCGGGCGTTCTCCGCCGTGGCGAAGGCCATGGCGCGGGGACCCTCTATCTCCTCCATGTACACGTACGGATCGTTCGAATCGGGCAGGGCGGCGGCGGGAAATGCGGTCATGCCGCCCAACATGGCGCCGATGGCCAATTTTCCAAGGAACGGGACGCGCATGAAGGGGCTACCTCGGCAGACTATTTCGCTAGGCTCGGGTTCTGGCAGGACTGACTTGGACGTGCAAACCATGAGCGACGACGCCGACCTGATCGCGTGGAGCCTGTCCGAAGTGGCCGAGCGACATGGTGACCCCACCAAGGCCGTCTACGACAGGCTGTTCGCTCAATCTCCAGAAATGACTGAGCTATTCGTCAACGACAAGACCGGCGCGGCGCGTGGTGAGATGCTGTCGGTGGTGTTCGAGACGCTGCTCGATTTCGCCGGCTCGGTGTCCTACGGCGCCAACATGATCCGGGCTGAGATCGTCAATCACGAAAATCTGGGGGTGCCGCCCGCGGTTTTCGCGACCTTCTTCGGGACAGTGATGGAAACGGTGCGCGACCTGCTCGGCGAAGCCTGGACGCTGCAAGTTGAGACCGCGTGGGACAGGATGCTGACCAATCTGAATGAGCTCATTGTTCGCGAACCTGCGGTCTAGTTCGACGACCGGGAATCCGTCATGGTCCCGCGCCATGACAAACGAACCTTTTTTCAAACGGGACGGTCAATATTTCGTCCCAACGCCCGCCTGCCGCGGTCCTTGGAATCCGAAATCCCTGCATGGGCGGGTGATTATCGGTCTTCTGGGCTTCGAGCTTGAACAGCGACATGGCGATCCGGAATTTCTGCCGGCGCGCCTGACCGTCGATATGTACAAGCTGCCTGGCTTTGACCCGATCGAGATCACGACCAAGGTCGTGCGCGAGGGCAACCGTATCCGCGTCGTCGACGCTGAGTTTATCTCGGGCGGCGTCAGCATGGGCCGGGCCACCTGCCAGTTCCTGAAGCGCACCGAGAACCCCGAGGGCGTGATCTGGAAGCCGCTGGCGTGGGACGTGCCAAAGCCCGCCGACATTGAGCCGCCTCCCGAGCGCCCGATGGGCGGCATGTGGGCGACCCGCCCGATCAGCGGCGGTTTCGCCTCCAGCGAGCAGCGCCGGATCTGGATGAGCGAGGTGCGCGAAGTGGTCGAAGGAACCCCGCTGACCCCGTTCCAACGCGCCGCCGTGGCCTGCGACTTCGCCAGCCCCGCCGCCCACGTCAGCGACCAGGGCCTGGGCTACATCAACTCCGACGTCACCCTCTATCTGCACCGCCTGCCGGCCACGGAATGGATCGGCTTCGAGACCACCTATCATGACGCCGACGACGGCGTGGCGGTTGGCGAATGCCGGCTCTACGACGAGCAAGGCCCGATCGGCCTGGCGAGTTGCGCGGCCCTGGCTCAACGCCGGCTGCCGCCTCCGCCGCCCCCGCCCGCGAGCTAAGCCCATGACGGACCATCTGCTGTTCGTCACCCATTCCGAGGTGGTGATCGATCCCGATCAACCGATCACGGATTGGCCGCTATCGGCGGTGGGGCGGACGCGGATGGTCCAGTTCGCGCAGACCCTGGCGGCGGGCGCTGTTCCCGTCGTCGGAGTCTGGTCGAGCGATGAGCGCAAGGCACGCGACGGGGCGGAGATCATCGCCGCGCATCTTGGGCTCGATCCGCGCATCGAGCACGGCCTGCACGAGAACGACCGCAGCGCCACCGGCTATATCGCGCCGCCGGAGTTCTGGGAGGTGGTCGCGCAGTTCTTCGGGCGACCAGACGAGAGCGTTCGCGGCTGGGAGACCGCCAGGGACGCCCAAGCCCGGATCGTACGGTCGGTGGAGCGAGTGCTGGCGGCCGAGACGGCCCCCGGTCTGATCGTCGTCGTCTCGCACGGCGGCGTGGGACAACTGCTGACGGCGCATTTGCAGGGTGTCGAGATCGGCCTTGAGGATCGTCCTGGCAACCCTGGGGGCGGATGCTGGATCGCCATTGATCGCCAAGACCGCCGGCTGGAAGGCGCGTGGCGGGATATCGAGGACTATCAGGCCTCGAGGGTCGCTCGCTGAGCGAGCGCTATCAGAGGCGGTGTTCCCAGCTAGGATAGGGCCATGTCCGACACGCCTCCGGTTTTGAAGATCACATCCCTGAAGAAGTCGGTTCCCGGGGGGCGGGTGCTGTTCGAAGGCCTGAACCTCGATCTGCAGGCCGGGGAATTCGTGGCGATCATGGGTGAGTCCGGAGTCGGGAAGTCGACATTCCTCAATCTCATCGCGGGGCTCGACCAAGCCGACGACGGTACGACCGCCATCGATGGCGTCGATTTGGCCGGGCTGGACGACGACGCCCGCACCTTGCTGCGGCGTGATCACATCGGATTTGTGTTCCAGGCCTTTCACATCCTGCCGCACCTGACGCTCGGGCAGAATGTGGCGTTGCCGCTGGTGCTGCAACGGGCTCCTGGCGGCGAGGCGCTGACGAGGGCGCGTGAGATGATGGAGGCTGTGGGGCTTGGCGGCCGCGCCGAGGACTATCCACGCCAGCTTTCCGGCGGCGAGTTGCAGCGAGTCGCCATCGCACGGGCGTTGGTGCATCGACCAGGCCTGCTGCTGGCCGACGAACCCACCGGCAATCTCGATCCTGAAACCGCGACCCGGGTGCTGAAGGTCTTCGCCGATCAGGTCCGACGCTCGGGCGCGGCGGCCGTGTTGGTCACCCACTCCGAGGTGGCTGCCGCGGTCGCCGACCGGACATTGACCCTGGCCCGTTCGGGCCTGGTGGAGCGCCATGGCCGCTAGAGGGGTCAGCCTCGCCGCGCGCTGGATGATCCTGGGCGAGTGGCGCGCCCATCCGATGCGGGTGATCACGGCGGGCGTGGCCATCGCCATCGGCGTGGCGCTCGGCTTGGCCGTCCACTTGGTCAACGCCTCGGCGCTGAGCGAATTCTCGCGGGCGGTCAGCACCGTCAACGGCGACGCCGAACTTCAGGTTCGCTCGGTCGCGCCAAACGGCTTTGATGAAACTCTCTATCCGCGCTTGGCGCGCCTGAACGGGGTGAGCGCGACGAGCCCCGTCATTGAGCTGAAGGCCATGACCGAGCGTCCTGGCGAGCAGATCACCGTGCTTGGGCTGGACGTCCTGCGCGCGGCGGCGGTGACGCCCAGCCTGCTGGGGCAGCCGTTGGAGGCGGCAAGCGGCGAGGGCGCGCACGGCCCGACCAGCGAAGCGGCCTTTGAAGAGGACGCCATATTCCTATCGGAGGGCGCGCTTGAGGGCAGGGCGATCGGTCAGCCGATCCCGCTGACGGCCGGCGGTCGGACCGCGACCTTCAGGATCGCCGGCGTGGCGCCGGGGATCGGCGAAGGGCGCAAGGTGGCGGTGCTTGATATCGCCGCGGCCCAATGGAGGCTGGGCGAGATCGGCCGGTTGCACAGGATAGATCTCAAGCTGACCGAGGGCGTGGACGAGGGGCGGATGCGTCAGGCCATCGCCGACGCGCTGCCGGCCGAGGCCCAGCTTGTCACCCGCGATAGCGAGGCGCGCCGCAGCGACAGCCTCAGCCGCGCCTACCGGGTCAATCTCGATATGCTGGCCTTGATGGCGCTGCTGACCGGAGGCTTCCTGGTCTATTCGGCGCAATCGCTGTCGGTCGCGCGTCGCCGGCCGCAATTCGCGCTGCTGCGGGTCCTGGGCGTGCGTCGCAAGGCGCTGTTGGCCCAGGTCCTGGTCGAGGGCGTCAGCGTCGGCCTGATCGGC
>NZ_JAURWM010000105.1 GCF_030654915.1 Phenylobacterium sp.
TTGCTGGATCATCTGCTCACCGGCTGGGCTGTGATCCTGGCGGCGCTGCTCGGCTCCCTCGGCCTCGCCGCCCGCAGCCTCTACGACCACGTCGCCGCCGTCAGCCGCGCGCTCGGCGAGCCCCTTGAACCTTTCCTCCCCCATGAATGGGGGAGGAAAGACTTGGGGCGTACCGAGGCTGATCTCCCCGCCGCCCGCGCCGCCGTCGCCATGATCGTCGGCCGCGACACCGAGCACCTCGACCGCGAGGGCGTCGCCGCCGCCGCCCTGGAGAGCCTGGCCGAGAGCTTCAACGACGGGGTGGTCGCGCCGTTGTTCTGGTTCCTGGTCGGCGGGCTCGCGGGCCTCTGCGCCTACAAGGCGGTCAACACCGCCGACAGCATCATCGGCCACCGCGAAGAACCCTATCGCTGCTTTGGCTGGGCCGCCGCCCGCACCGACGATCTGATGAACCTGATCCCGGCCCGCATCGCCGGCGCCCTGATCGCCCTGGTCGCCGGACGCGGCTGGCGGACCATGCTGCGCGACGCGGCCAAGCACGCCTCACCTAACTCCGGTTGGCCCGAAGCGGCCATGGCCGGAGCGCTCGGCGTCCAACTTGGCGGGGCGGCCAGCTATGGCGGCGTCGCCCATGATCGCCCGACCTTTGGAGACGGCCCGCGCCCATCGCCTCTGGACCTGCACCGGGGGCTTGGGCTCTATCTGCGCGCCTGCGCGATCCTCGCCGCAGCACTCGCCCTGGGAGGTCTGGCATGGCCGCGTTGATGATCCAGGGCTGCGGCTCCGACGTCGGCAAGTCGGTGCTGGTCGCCGGTCTGTGCCGGCTGTTCGCCAATCGCGGCCTGACCGTGCGGCCGTTCAAGCCGCAGAACATGTCCAACAACGCCGCCGTCACCATTGATGGCGGCGAGATCGGCCGCGCCCAGGCGCTGCAGGCCATCGCCTGCCGCACGCCAGCGACCGTCCACATGAACCCGGTGCTGCTGAAGCCCCAGAGCGATGTCGGCGCCCAGCTGGTGGTGCGCGGCCAGATGGCCGGGACCTGGAAGGCGGCGGCCTATCAGGACCGCAAGGCCAGCCTGCTGGACGTGGTGGTCGAGAGCTTCCGCATCCTGGAAGCCGAGAGCGACTTGGTCATCGTCGAGGGCGCCGGCAGCCCGGCGGAGATCAACCTGCGGGCCGGCGACATCGCCAATATGGGCTTCGCCCGGGCCGCAGGCGTGCCCGTGGTGCTGGTCGGCGACATCGACCGTGGCCACGTCATCGCCGCCCTGGTCGGCGCCTACGAGGTGCTGGAGCCTGGGGACCGCGACATGATCGCCGGCTTCCTGATCAACAAGTTCCGTGGCGATCCGGCCCTGTTCGACGACGGCCGCGCCGAGATCGTGCGTCGCACTGGCTGGCCCGACTGCGGCATGGCGACTTGGCTCGCCGCCGCCCGCCGCCTGCCGGCCGAGGACGCGGTGGTGCTCGACCAGCTTGGGGGGCGTGAGCGTCGTAAGGTGAAGATCGTCGCGCCCTTGCTCTCGCGCATCGCCAATTTCGACGACTTCGATCCGCTGCGCGCCGAGCCGGAGGTCGACTTCGGTTTCGTGCCGCCGGGAACCGCTCTGCCCGGCGACGCCGACCTGGTCATCCTGCCCGGCACCAAGGCGACGCTCGGCGACCTGGCCTTCCTTCGCGCTCAGGGTTGGGACATCGACATCGCCGCTCACGTCCGGCGCGGCGGCCGGGTGCTGGGCATCTGCGGCGGCTTCCAGATGCTGGGCAATGCGATCAGCGATCCGGACGGCGTCGAGGGACCGCCCGGCCAGGCTCAGGGCCTTGGCCTGCTCGACCTCGACACGGTGCTGACCGGCGACAAGGTGCTGCGCCCGGCGTCCGGGCGTTTGGCCGTCGGCGGAGCCTTTGAGGGTTACGAGATCCATGTCGGCCGCACCGACGGCCCGGCCTTGCAACGCCCACTGCTGATCCGTGACGACGGGGCCGGTGAGGGCGCGATCTCGGCCGACGGCCGGGTGTCGGGCGCCTATGTCCATGGCCTGTTCGGCCTGGCCTCCGCCCGCGCCGCCTTCCTGGCCGACCTGGGCGCGGCCTCCGACGGCGTCGATGAAGCGACCCGCGTCGATGCAGCGCTGGACGAGATCGCCGAACGGCTGGAACAGGCCTTCGACATCCCCCTCCTGGCGTCGATCGCCGGACTGGAACCACGACCATGAAATGGCCCGCCATCGCCCCGCTCGACCGCACGCACGAGGCCGCCTACCGCGCCCTGATCGACGGCAAGGCCAAGCCGCTTGGCTCCCTGGGCAAGGTCGAGGACCTCGCCATCCGCCTGGCCCTGATCGCCGACCGCCCGAACCCCAGCTATGAGCGCGCTCTGCTGCTGGTCTTCGCCGGCGACCACGGCCTAACGGAATCGGGCGTCTCGGCCTATCCCTCGGCGGTCACCGTCGCGATGGTGGCGACTCTGCTGGCGGGCCGGGCCAGCGCCAACGCCTTCGCCCGCGCGGTCGGCGCCGAGGTCAAGGTGGTCGACGCCGGCGTCGCCGCCGATCTCGCGCCCCATCCGCTGCTGATCGACGCCAAGGTCCGCAAGGGCACGCGCAACGCCGCCCTCGGCTCGGCCATGACGGCCGAGGAAGTGGAGTCGGCCCTGGCCCGCGGTGCGGCCATCGCACGGCGCGCCAAGGACGACGGCTTCGATATCCTCGCGCTCGGCGAGATGGGCATCGGCAACACGGCCTCGGCGGCCTTGCTGCTACATCGCCTGGGTCCGGCCGACTTGCCCGACTGCATCGGTCCGGGGGCGGGCCACGACGCCGAGGGCATGGCCCGCAAGCGCGCCGTGCTGGAAACCGCCGCCGCACGTACGCCGGTGATCGAACCGCTGCAGGTCGCCGCCGAGTTCGGCGGCCTGGAGATCCTGATGATGGCCGGGGCCATCTTGGGGGCGGCGTCCGAGCGCGTGCCGGTGCTGATCGACGGGTTCATCGTCGGCGCTGCGGCCCTGCTGGCCATTCGCCTCGATCCTGCCGCCGCCGACTATTGCATCTTCGCGCATCGCTCCGCCGAGCGTGGGCATGAGGTGATGCTCGCCGCCCTTGGGGCTGAGCCCCTGCTCGATCTCTCGATGCGCCTCGGGGAGGGAACTGGGGCGCTGCTGGCCCTGCCGTTAGTTCGCGCCGCCGCCGGCCTGCTCGCCGAGGTGGCCAGCCTCGACGACGTTCTGGCGGGGCGGCTGTGAAGCGCCTTTCGCATCAGTTCCAGCTCTTTCTCTGCGCGGTGCAGTTCCTGACCCGCATCCCTACGCCTGCCCTGCGGGACTTCCAGCCTGACTGGATCTCGCGCAGCGCCCGCTATTTCCCGTTGGTCGGCCTGCTGGTCGGCGGCGTCTGCGCGGCGGTGTTCTGGGCCGCCTCGCTGGTCTGGAGCGGCTGGCTGCCGGCGCTGCTGGCCATCGCGGCCGGGGTGCTGATCACCGGCGCTTTCCACGAGGACGGCCTGGCCGACACCGCCGACGGCCTGGGCGGCGGCACGACCATCGCCAAGCGCCTGACCATCATGAAGGACAGCCGGATCGGGACTTACGGCGCCCTGGCTCTGGGCTTGACCTTGGCGCTCAAGGCCGGAGCGCTCGCCACCCTGCCCGCCGGGCTCGGCGCCTGGACCCTGGTCGCGGCCCATGGCGCCGGGCGCGGGGCGTCGGTCCTGGCCATGCGCGCCTTGCCCTATGTCGGCGACGCCAAGGCCGGCAAGTGGAAGCCTTCGCCCGCCGACCTCAGCCTGGCCGAGGTGCTGACCGCCCTGGCTGTCGCCGGTCTGCCGCTGGCCCTGTCGCCTGGCGGCGTGGTCGGGCTGGCCGTCCTGATGGGCGCGATCCTCGCCTTGGCGATGGCGATGCTCGCGCGCAGGTTGCTGGGCGGGTATACTGGTGATGTGCTCGGCGCGGTCGAACAGGTCTTCGAGCTTGGCTTTATCTTGGGTGTTTCCGCGAGTTTCGCGCTCTTCAGCACACCCTGACCGCAGGACAAATAGTCGCGCTATCCGAGTGTCATTCCGCTTTCACCCACGCAACTTGCAGCCTAGGATTCTAATTCCTGGAACATCTGTCGTCTTTCCGACAGACAGCCTGGGTAAGCATCAAAATACTTGATGTTGGTTTGCATGGGGTGGGGCGTCTGCAGCAATGACTGAAGATAACGGCTCGGAAGACATGCTCGCGGCCGAGTTGCGCCACCGCACCGCCAATACGTTCCAACTCATGTCGGCCTTGGCCCGGATGCGCAGCCAGCGCGCCGGTGAACCCGAGGCCCGCCGGCAGCTGGTGTGGATGGCCGACGCTATCGGCTCGCTTGGCGCGCTTGAGCGCCATCGCCACCAAGACGGCGTCGACTTCTGCGCCTATTTGGCCGAGATGACCCCGGTCTGGGGCCGCCGCGCCGGCGAGGGGCGGGCCCAGATCGCGCTGGAGGTCGAGCCGATCATGGCCACGGATCAGGCGGCCTCGACCCTGGCCCTGATTGTTCAGGAACTGGTCGCCAACGCCCTGGCTCATGGCTTTGTCGATGGCCACGCCGGTGTGGTGCGGATCTGCCTCTCCATTCGGGAGGACGGTCGCTACGAACTGGCGGTGATCGACGACGGCCGTGGCTTCGATCCGACTTCGCCCACCGCGCGGGAGCGTTTTGGCCTGTGGTTCGTGCGCAGCCTGGCCGCCCAGGTGCGGGGCGAGTTCAAGCTGGAAACCCATTCCGGCGTCACCGCCAGGCTGGTCTTTTCCCTCTAGAGCGCGCCGAACCAGCGCACACTTCGCCGGAATGCGCTCTACCCCGTCTGGGGCAGCAGCCGCTCATAGTGGCGACGCACGACGTCGTAGCACTCGCAACTCGTGGCCTCGAGGCCCTCGCGGTCCATGATGTCCACCACGCCGCGCCGATAGCGGATGAATCCCTTTTCCTGCAGCGCCCGGGCGACGGCGGTGACGGTGGTGCGCTGCACCCCCAGCATGTCGGCCAGCAGTTCCTGAGTCAGGGCGACGGTGTTGTTGGAGATCCGGTCGTGGCAGGTCAAAAGCCAGCGGGCGAACCGCGCCTCGACCGAATGCAAGGCGTTACACGCGACCGACTGGTTGGCGTGGCCGAGCAGCGCCTCGGTATGGCGATCGACCAGTTCGCGGATGCGAGGGCTCTTCTCGAAGGCCTCGTGCAGCGGTCCTGATCCTATCCTCGCGCAACGGCATGGTGTCTGGACGATGGCTCGTGACAATGACTGGCGCGGAGCCACCGCCGCCATCAGGCCCAACGCGCCTTCAAGCCCGATAGTGGCGCTTTCGATCCCGGCGCCGTTGTCCATCAAGGTCAGCAGCGAGATCACCCCGTCATGCGGAAAGTAGATGACGTCGATCCGGTCGCCGGGCTCATACAACACGCGCCCGCGTTCCAGGTCGATGTGAGTCAGGTGCGGTGCGATCAGCCCGTAATCGTCCGGGGGGAGCGCGGCGAGTAGGCGATTTTGCACCGAGCTGTCGGGCCTTTGCGTGGGAATCGAAAATCGCCTTGCGGCTGTGAATTCAACCTAACGATGCTCGACTATAAAAACTGTCGAGTAGACGACACAACTTCGGGAGGTCGTCACAAATAAGGATAGGCTGTTGAAAGCGGCCTCAGAACTGATCCTGAATGAACTGCGTTCTGCGTCACTATAGATCGACCAAAGTATTGGGTTCGCCGAAGTCCCATGCGTCTGAAACTCGACGGAACTCGCCCCGAAAAGCTTGGTCTTTCAATGGAAGTGCAGGTTGGCCTTCCCGATGAGATCGGGTTCGTGCTTGGTCGCGTTGGCCTTGGCGATCTCCCAGGCGAACTTCATCGGGCCCGCCTGCGAGACCCAGACCTCGGCGTCCGTGCACTCCAGCCGCAGCATGATCAGGCGCGGATCATCCTTGCCCTGTGGATGCCACGCCGCGATGACGGCGTTCCAGTATTTGGCGATCCGCGCCGGGTCATGATGGGCGGTCAACTCGCCGAAGATGCAGGCTTGGGTCTCTTTCTGCTGGAAGACGAACATCGCCGCGCGGCCGTCGCCGACCTGACGCGCCAGATCGGTGTCGGCGCGCGTGAAGAACCAGATCTGCTCTCGCTCCTGCTCCACAAAGGCGGTCATGGGCTGAAGGTGATGGGCGGCGGCGCCGGTGAGGCCTAGCATGCCAACTTGATGGCGCTCGATCTCGTCCCATAGGCGCCGTTCGACGGCGCCGCGGTCGCTCATGTCGATGTTCATGCCAGCTCCAGGGTTGAGGTGCCCAAGGTTCAACCCGTTACCGGCGTGGGGGTTCCGTGGTGAAGGCGCGACTTTCCCCTGGGTAACGCTTCCCTAGTGGCCCCAGGCTGGGCCATTATGGCGACCATATTGTTTCGATTGTCGATTCCAGCCTGAGACCATTTCAAATGACCGAGATCGTCGTGCCCCGCCAATTTCGCGGGCCTCCTTTCACTGCCAATGGCGGTTATATCTGCGGCGTGCTTTCAAACGCCGTCGGCGGCCGAGGCGTGGCCATGCTGCGTTCCGGCGTGCCGCTTGACGTCGCCGTGACCCTGCAACCCGGTGAAGACGGCGCGGTGTCGCTGGTCAACGCCGAGGGTGTCGTGCTCGGCTCGGCCAAGCCCGCCGACGATAGCCAAATGCCGACCCCGCCGCCGGCCACCCCGACCATCGAGGAGGCCCGCGCCTTCGCTGCCGCTGGCCAGTTCGCGCAGAAGTCGCTGCACCGCGGCTGCTTCTCGTGCTGCATCGAGCGCGAGGCCGGCGAGGGCCTGGGCGTCCATGTCGGCCAGATCGACGGCGCGCCGACGGGCCACTGCGCCGGCGTCTGGACCCCGCACGCCAACTTCGCCGACGCCGACGGGACCATCCCCGACGAGATCACCTGGGGCGCTCTTGATTGCTCGGGCTCGATGGCCTGGTGGATCAAGGCCGGCGCGCCGGTCGGCCTGCTCGGCACCATGGCTGGCGAGGTCCTGAAGAAGCCGAAAGCGGGCGAGACCTATGTCGTCGTCGCCTGGGCGCGTGAGGTCGAGGGGCGCAAGCACTTCGCCGGCGTGGCCCTGTTCGACGGCGCAGGCGAGGTCATGGCCCGCTCAGGCCAGATCTGGATCGGCCGTCCGCCCGGCTCTCCGATGCCGATGCCCGTCGCGGCTACGACCAACGCCTGATGCCCTGATCTATGCGGCGCGCGGCAGGTTCTGCGCGTCGTATAGGCTTGGGCGCCGCCTTTCGAGGCGCCTAAGTCACGGCGCCGAACGTTGTTCGCGGAACGTGGTATAATTTAACCTCTCGCTAACGACCCGGGCTCACCCTGCGTGCACTGACCGCACGGAAGGGCCGGCGATGTTCAGGGTGGAGTATCATTACCAGGGGCAGGGGCTTTGGAATCGGGGCGCGGCGCCGATGACTCAACTCGTCGCGGCGGCTCACGCCCATGCGCTCCGCCAGATAGGCTTCGCCGACGAGACGCGCCTCGTGCCCGCCGGTCCGGTTGAGTCCGTTCCCGGCTCCGCCCTTGATCTGCGCATCTGAGCGCTCGCCGCCCCGATATAGCTAACGCTTGGGCGGCCATTTCTGTGTAAAGCGATGGCGGCGGCCTAGCTTTGCTGTGGCGCGATTTCTTCGGGGGTGTTGATCAGTGGCGCGAGACCGTTCGTATCGCAGCCTCGAGTTCCTCAAGCGGAGCGCCGCGACGTCGCGGGTGCTCAATCTGTGGCAAATCTCCCTCAAGGAGGCGGGCAAGCAGGACTACGAAGCCAGCCCCTTCTTCAAGAACTCGCTGCTCAACAAGGGCATCATCGTCAAGCATCGGGTCCGCGGCGGCGAGGCCGACCTGTTCGACTATCCCGTCCAGAACGCCACCAAGATCCTGCTGCCGATCGCCGAGCGCGAGCTGCGCTACGGGGCACGGTTCGTCTTCGTCGGCCAGAAGAACTTCGAGGAGGTGGTCGCGGTCTCTTTCGGCGACGACCTGCAGGTCGGCACTCGCGACCGCAACACCCTCGACATCATCGATCGCCTGCCCTCGCTCGATCCGTTCCTGATGCGGGAGATCCTGAAGACCAACGGCTATCAGCCCGCGCCCTGCTATTTCAACGTCTCCGAAGCTGACCTGCAGCGGATGTTCGAGTCCGCGCGAGCCGAACTCGAGCCGCTGATCCAAATGTCGTTCGGCACCGACCTGGCCTTCTCCAGCCACGCGGCGACCTTCCTCAACAAGATTCTGTCGGACGCCAACAGCGCCGAACTTGACCCCCTGCGCCGGGTGATGGGCATGGACGCTCGTCAGTTCCAGGAGGGCATCTTCTGCTGGAAGGCCTTCCTCTATTACAAATGGCAGCTGCGCGACGTGATGCCTCGCATCCGCGAAGTCCTGAATGAGATCGCCGTCATCCGGCCGATCGGCAATGTCGACTATGACGACAAGGCCTATATCGCCAAGATCAAGGTCGAGCTGCGCGGTTGGATCTTCGCGGCGATCGAGAGCGTGACCGACTCGTTGGCCGTCTACGACACCGCCTACGCCGCCATGACCAAGCAGAATGAGCCGTCAGCCTTCCGCGAATTCCTCCTGCGGGCGCCGGCGATGTTCCACAATCTTGGCGAGCGCCTGAGCAGCATCGAGCATGTCGCCAGCTTCTGGCGCTACCGCTTCCCGCCCAAGCAGCTCCAGCGGGTGCAGGTCGACGAACTCGTCGACATCTTCATGGACTTCGAACAGAGCCTGAATTCCCCCGCGCCGTAAGGGAGGAACAATAGAGCCAAGGCCGTATGCGATGGCGCCGGCTCGCAGGGGAAGACGGGTTGTAGACCCTAAGCCTTCTTCACGAACTCCGTCTTCAGCACCAGGTCGCGGATCTTCTCGACGCGGCACTCGATCTCGCCCTCGCCGCCGGTCAGGCGGATGTTCTTGACCAGGGTCCCGCGCTTCAGCGTGACCGAGGTTCCCTTCACCTTCAGGTCCTTGATCAGGGTGACGGAGTCGCCGTCGGCCAGAAGCGCGCCGTTGCTGTCTCTGACGTCCATCTTGATCTCCGGGTCCAGGCTGAAAGAGCGGCGGGTTTAGGCCGCGTGCGCCGAGCCCGCAAGGCTGCGCTCCCAGACATGAAAACGCCCCCGGCCGCGAGGCCGGGGGCGTTTCCCGATCTAGTCGATCAGACGGACGTTCTTAGAACGCGCCGACCGCGGCGATCACGCCTTGGCCCAGCGAACCGCCGAACAGGGTCGAGGCCGAACCGAGCGAGGCGCCCGATTGGTCACGATCGCGCAGGGTGCCGCCGAAGGTGTAGCGCAGGCCGACGCGGAAGGTGTCGGACTTCAGGTCGAGGTCGTCGATCTCGCCGTGCTCGTAGCCGCCCGTGATGCTCCACGGGGTGCTGGCGAACTGGTACTCGGCGTCGGCGCCGATGTTCCAGATGTCGAAGTCGGCGCCCTTGGTGTCGGCCTTGGTGTAGCCGGCCGAGCCTTGGAGCTTGAAGTTGTCGGTGAAGAAGTGACGCACTTCACCCTTCACGGCCCACAGGTCGGCGTCGTTCAGGTCTTCGGCGCGGCCGTAGCCGGCTTGACCGTACAGGGTGGTCGACGGAGCGACGTTGAATTGCGCTTCGGCGCCGAGGGCCCACAGGGTCACGTCGTCGCTGGTGCTCACGCCGGCGAAGCCGCCGACGAGGCCGCCTTCGAACTTCGTGTTCAAGTGGCCCGTGGCCGACCAGACGGTGGCGTCGCCGCCGTCGGCGTCGAAGTTCTGGACCGAACCGTCGATTTGCGCGCCGAGCGAGCCGGCGTCGAAGCGCACGGCGCCTTCGAGTTGCAGGGCGTCGGCGTCGGTGTCGCCCAGGGCGCCGGCGTCGAGTTCAACGCGGCCGTAGTTGGCGCCCACGTGACCGACGGTCTGAGCCTGAGCAGCGCCAGCGATGGCGAACAGGGCGACGGCGGCGGCCGAGGCGATCAGTTGAGTTCTCATTTTCTTGTCCTTGGGTACTGAAGAGGCAGCGGACCTATGCCTGTCGTGATGCTGTCACAATGGTTGTGGGCTTCGTATTCCGCTGGTCGGCGAATGGGTGTGACCGGCCAGTCACACCCTGTGGCGGAGGGCTTGAAAAAGCCTCCTACCGGCCTAGGCGCCTACCGAATCGGCAGATTCAGTCCTTCGATGACTGTTTATGGGCGCTTTGCGCAGTTTCAGCGGAGTGGTGCGTGGAGCGCCCACACGTCATGAGGGTCGTATGTCATCGGTTGATGACAAATTCTGGAGCCCATCGGATTTTCATTTGAACAGGCGGTTCGACCCTTGAAAACGGAGCTGAGCTGCGGCGTTGGAAGAAGTCCGCGCGCAGGTTGACCTGATACGCCAAGCCACCGCCCTTCTCCGGGTGGCGTGCAGGGCCTATCTAGACGTCATGTCCGCGCAAGCTCTCGCCCTCACTCCCGCCTCGATCCGTGAATTGGTCGGCCGGTTCTACGCCCGCGCTCGCGAGGACGCCGAGCTCGGGCCGGTGTTCGAAGCGGCGGTCGAGGACTGGGACCACCATCTCGACCATATCGCCCTGTTCTGGTCGAGCGCCTTGCTAGGCGTCGGGCGCTTCACCGGCAGCCCGATGATCGCCCATCGCCGCAACCCGATCACTCCGCGGATGTTCGACCGCTGGCTGGCGCTGTGGGGCGAGACCACCGACGAGATGTTCCCTGGCGAGATCGCCCAGGCGCTTCAGGCTCGCGCCGCACGGATCGGCGAGAGCCTGAAGCTGGGTCTCTTCTTCAATCCCGCCGACCACGCGGGCGCGGCGGCGGAACGCGCCTAGGCCTGGTCCTTGGCCTTGGCCGCCATCTTGGTGGGCAGGTCCGCGACGACTATCGCCGCGGCGGCCTGCTCCGGGAGGATGACGCGCAGATTTAGGCGTAGTTCGCCAGTGCGTTGCCCGAGGCGTCGCCGGCGCCGCTGCCGCCGTCCACCGGCACGATGGCGCCGTTGACGTAGGCGGCCTGGTCCGAGGACAGGAACAGCGCCATGTCGGCGATCTCATCCTTGGTGCCGTAGCGACGCAGCGGGTTGCGCTCCTTCACCCGCGCTTCGGCTTCCGGCGTGGTGGCCAGGCGCGCCATGCCCTCGGTGTCGGCGATGGGGCCAGGCGAGATGGCGTTGACCCGCACGCCGGCCGGGCCCCACTCCAGCGCCAGGCACTTGGTCAGCATGTTGATCCCGGCCTTGGCGGCGCAGACATGGGCCTGGAACAGCGAGGCGCGCTCGGCCTGGCCCGCCGTGATCGAGATCAGCGAGGCGCCGGGCCGGCGCAGGACGTCGAACGAGGCGCGCAGCTCGTTGAAGGTGCCGAGCAGGTCGTGGTCGACCACGGTCTTGAAGCCGTTGGCGCTCATGCCCAGCGCCGGGGCCACGAAGTTGCCGGCCGCGCCCGACAGCACGATGTCGATGGGGCCGAACTC
>NZ_JAURWM010000110.1 GCF_030654915.1 Phenylobacterium sp.
TGAAGGTGTTCTGGGAGAACCACGACCCGACCCAGGGCATGCGCCAGGGCAACGACATCGGCACCCAGTACCGCTCGGGCATCTATGTCCACAACGACGCCCAGGCCTCCGCCGCCGTGGCCTCGCTGCAGGCCTATCAGCAGGCGCTGTCGGACAAGGGCTATGGCGCGGTCACCACCGAGATCGCCGAGGCGCCGGAGTTCTACTTCGCCGAGGACTATCACCAGCAGTACCTGGCCAAGAACCCGAACGGCTATTGCGGGATCGGCGGCACGGGCGTGACCTGCCCGATCGGCGTGGGCGTCCAGGCTTGATGCCGGGGAAGCTGCGCCGACGCGCGCCTAGCGGCCCGGCATGACCCGCGAAGAGGTGGAGGCCACGGCCTTGGCGCTGCCGGCCGTGACGAAGGTCGTCCAGTGGGGCGGCGCCGACGTTTACAAGGTGGGCGGCAAGGTGTTCGCGATCTGCGGCCTGGCTGGCGGCTTGTCGTTCAAGGTGACCGAGATCGGGTTCATGGTGCTGACCGATGACGGCCCGGGCCGTCAGGCGCCCTATCTGGCCAAGGGGAGTTGGGTGGTCGTGGATCTTGAAGACTTGCAGGCCGACGAGGTGGTCGGCTGGCTGACGACGTCTCACGAACTGATCGCGGGAAAGCTCACCCGCAAGCTGCGGGCGGAGCTCGGGCTCGCCTAGAGCTTCTCGATCATCCGCCGCAGGTCGCCGACGGCCTTGGCTGAGGGCGATTTGCGCTGCCGCGTGAATAACAAAGTCAGAGCGGCCAGGGTGGTGGCGATAAAGGCGCCAGGGCCAAACAGCCACGCGGCGGCGGCGAGCGCGAAGTAGTAACCCCTGACGCCTCGGTTGAATGACGACAACGCCGGGTTCAGCAGCCGGGCGGTGGTGTCGCCATAGGCGCGCTGGAGCGACTTGTCCTCGGTGTCGGGCGCGGCCCCGATGGCGGCCAGGCAATAGTTCATTTGGCGGATCGCCCAGATGAAATCGAGCAGGCCGCGCGCAAGCGCCAGCAGGACCAGGGCGATCTGGGCCTCGAACAAGAGGCGCGAGGAGGTCTTCAGCACCATCAGGCTGGAGGCGCTGCGAAAGGCGCCT
Organism: Phenylobacterium sp.; assembly: GCF_030654915.1. Taxonomy (GTDB): domain Bacteria; phylum Pseudomonadota; class Alphaproteobacteria; order Caulobacterales; family Caulobacteraceae; genus Phenylobacterium. The sequence continues at coordinate 1,111 of NZ_JAURWM010000110.1, forward strand.
TCGCCGCCGAACAGCACGCCCGCGGCGCCCGCGATCAGGATCAGGTTGGACGAGGCGAAGAACGAGGCCGAGTTCAGGGTGTGGCCGAGCAGTTGGCCGTCCATGAACTTGTTCTCGCGCCCGGCCATGTTCCGCATCCATGCGGCGCGGATCACGGTCATGTCGGTGTTGATCACACCCTTTCCTCTGGCGACCGCCTTCAGCATCGGCTCGTAGGCCGTCCAGGCGAGGATGAAGATCGCCAGGGCGATGATGTCGAGGGCGGTGAGGGCTTGGAGGAATTTCATGGCCTCAGTCCTCGGTGATCAAGCTTTCGCGGTTCGTATTGCGCAGGCGCAGCGCCACAACGAACGCTACGGCCATGATCGCCGAAACATAGATGTAGGAACTGCTTTCCATACCCTGCTGCTTGAACCACAGCGCAACATATTCCGCCGTGCCGCCGAACAGGGCGTTGGCGATCGCATAGGGTAGGGCGACGCCCAGGGCGCGCACGTGAGCGGGGAACAGTTCGGCCTTCACCAGGGCGCTGACCGAGGTGTAGCCGGACAGGACGACCAGCAGCAGGGTCATCAGGCCAAAGGCGACGAGGGCGTTGTCGGTCCCGGCGATGGCGCTCATGGCTGGATAGGTGAGCAAGGCGCCGGCGCCGAACGCGAAGGCGATGGTCCGATGCCGGCCGAGATGGTCCGACAGGTAGCCGAACAGCGGCTGGCAGCACATGAAGATGAAGAGCGCCGCGGCGGTGATCGTGGTCGCTGTGTTCTTGGAGAAGCCCGAGGTGTTGATCAGGAATTTCTGCATGTAGGTCGTGTAGGCGTAGAAGGCGAGCGAGCCGCCGGCGGTCAGGCAGAAGATGATCGCGCTCTCACGCGGGTGGTTCAGGAACAGCAGCATGGTGGTTGAGCGCGGCGCGCCGCTCTCCTTGGCCGCCAGGAACGAGGGGCTTTCGTCGAGGCTGCTGCGGATCCAGAACACCACCACCGCCAGCACCGCTCCGATGACGAACGGGATACGCCAGCCCCAGGCCATGAGGTCGGCCTTGTCCATCGTGTTTTGCAGGACGATCAGCACCGCCAGGGCTAGGAGCTGGCCCATGATCAGCGTCACGTACTGGAAGCTGGACCAGAAACCCCGGCGGGCGCGGCCGGCCATCTCCGACATGTAGGTGGCGCTGGCGCCGTACTCGCCGCCGACCGATAGCCCTTGAAGCAGACGCGCCATCAGCAGGATCACGGGCGCGGCGGCGCCTACCATGGCGTAGCTGGGGGCGACCGCGATGATCAGCGAGCCGGCGCACATCATCGCCACCGCCAATGAGAGCGCCGCCTTGCGGCCCACCCGGTCGGCATAGAGGCCCATCATCCAGGCGCCCAAGGGCCTGGCCAGGAAGCCGACCGCGAAGATCGCCGCCGCCTGCAGCAATTGGGCGGTCAGGTCGCCCTTCGGGAAGAAGTGATGCGCGAAGTAGAGCGTGAACGAGGAATAGGCGAACCAGTCGTACCACTCGACGAGATTGCCGGCCGAGCCTCCGAGGATCGCGCGCAGACGCTGCACGGGCGTGAGGCCCGGCGTTAGAATGTCACTCGGCGCCTGAGCGTCGACCCCCGTTTCCGCGGCCGTCATGCAATTCCCCCCGATATTTTGCGGGGATGCTAGGGGCCGTCGCGACAGAAGGCTAGATGCGTCCCATCAGCACCAGGATGAGCACGATCACCAGGACCAGGCCAAGGCCGCCGGAGGGAAAGTAACCCCACGAGCGTGAGTGGCCCCAGGTCGGCAAAGCGCCGATCAACAGCAGGACCAGGATGATGAGCAGGATTGTCCCAACGCCCATAATGGTTCGTCTCCCTTAGGAGGCCGGCGCCGTGTGGCCGGCCAGGCGAAACGAACGATCCGCCCTGCAGGCGGTTCCCTGCGGCCCTAGTCGGCGATGTCAGACGTGTGGATGGCCGCGTCGTTGTTCTTGATTTTCAGGGCGTAGAGCAGGCCGATGAACCAGCCCTTCACGACCGGCAGCAAAAGCAGGGTGGCGATCGCCAGCGGGATCAGCGTGGCCGGCAGCACGATCGCGGTCGGCGCCTCCCAGATGATCGGGAAAAACAACAGCGGGCCGACGATCAGGTGGCCGACGATGAGGATGGTGAAATAGGCCGGGCCGTCGTCGGCGGGGTATTTCGCCAGGTCATGGCCGCATTCGCCGCACCGCGGTTCAACCTTGAGGTAGCGCCAGAACAGCTTGCCCTCGCCGCAGGCGGGGCACCGACCCTTCAGGCCACGAAGCATAGAGCGGATAAACATCTATAGGGCGCCTGAAACCTGACCCGGTTCGTATGCGCCCTGGCGTGCGCCGAGGAAAGGGGGCTTGCCGTCGCAGGACTAGCAGCAACCCGGCGCGGGAACGCTCGGGCGACCTTAAGCCTTTCCTTTAGAACAAGGAACTTGGCCATGACCGACGAACGCCCGCCTCTGGAAAAGCTCCCTCATGGCCGCCTCGGCCCCACGACGCCGGCCGAGGAGAGTTCGCGAGACGCCGACCCGGCTGTAGTGCCGCCGAGCGAGAAGGCCAAGATCGCCGAGGCCGCGTCGCGCGAGGAGGACGCCTAGCGCTTCATGTCGTTGGCTACGCCGGACACCGCCGCGCCAGCGGCCTGGGCGTCGCGACCGATGCCGGCCACCGTGTTGCAGGCCGCCGTCAGCAGGGCGGCGGCGGTCACGGTGAGGATGATGATCTTGCGCATGGTGGTTCCCCCGAATGGTTCAGCCGCCTGATGGCCAAGCTTCACGGCGCTTTTTAGGCAGTTACAATAGGCCGATCAATCGGTTGCAGTCGTGCCGGCAAGGGTGCGACCTCTAGGCTAGGCCTATGAACCAAGTGCTTCTCGGCGGTGGGGTGTTGGCCGCGCACCTTGCGGTGATCGCCTTCAACCTATTTGGCCTAGTGGCCATCCCCCTCGGAGCGTGGCGGGGATGGAGCTTCGTGCGGCTGCGCTGGTGGCGGCTTTTGCACCTGGCCTCGCTCGCGGTCGTCGCGTTGCAGGCGCTCATGGGCCGCGCCTGCTTCCTGACCATCTGGCAGGACGAACTCTTCGGCGGCGCGAGCGGTGAGCCGTTGATCATGCGCATCGTCAACGACCTGATCTATTGGCCGCTGCCGATATGGGCGTTCACCGCGGCCTATGTCGCGGTGTTCGCCTACGTGTTGGCGCTGTGGCGGTTCGTGCCGCCTAGGCCTAGTCGGCGTCCATCTTCAGGGCGGCGATGAAGGCTTCCTGCGGGATCTCGACCTTGCCGAACTGGCGCATGCGCTTCTTGCCGGCCTTCTGCTTGTCCAGCAGCTTGCGCTTGCGGCTCATGTCGCCGCCGTAGCACTTGGCCGTCACGTCCTTGCGCAGGGCGCGGATGGTTTCACGGGCCACGATCCGGCCGCCGATCGCCGCCTGCAGCGGAATCTGGAACTGGTGCGGACTGATGAGGTCCTTCATCTTCTCGACCATGCCGCGGCCACGGGTCTCGGCGCGGTCACGGTGGACCAGCATCGAGAGCGCGTCCACCGGCTCGGAATTGACCAGGATCGACATCTTCACCAGGTCGCCGACCCGGTAGCCTTCGATGGCGTAGTCGAAGGAGGCGTAACCCTTCGAGACGCTCTTCAGGCGGTCGTAGAAGTCGAAGACCACTTCGTTCAGCGGCAGGTCGTAGACGACCAGGGCGCGGGAGCCGACATACGACAGCTCGCGCTGTTCGCCGCGCCGGTCCTGGCAGAGCTTGATGACCGAGCCCAGATACTCGTCCGGCGTCAGGATCGTCGCCTTGATCCAGGGTTCGCTGATGCTCTCGATCTTTACCGGGTCCGGCATGTCGGCCGGATTGTGCAGCTCGATCTCCGAACCGTCGTTCATGTGGATCTTGTAGACGACGCTGGGCGCGGTCGCGATCAGGTCGAGGTCGAACTCGCGGCTGAGGCGCTCCTGGATGATTTCCAGGTGCAGCAGTCCCAGGAACCCGCAGCGGAAGCCGAAGCCCAGCGCGGCGCTGGTTTCCATCTCGTAGGTGAAGGAGGCGTCGTTCAGGCGCAGCCGGCCGATGGCGGCGCGCAGGTCTTCGAAGTCGGCCGCGTCCACCGGGAACAGGCCGCAGAACACCACCGACTGGGCGACGCGGAAGCCCGCTAGGGCCTTTTCGGTCTGCCGCTTTTCCTCGGTGATCGTATCGCCGACGGCGGCGTCGGCGACCTGCTTGATCTGGGCGGTGATGTAGCCGATCTCGCCCGGACCCAGTTCGGCGACCTCGGTCTGCTTAGGGGTGAAGACGCCGATCTTGTCCACCTGGTGGGTGGCGCCGGCGTTCATCATCCGGACCTTCATGCCCGAGCGCAGGACACCGTCGAGCACGCGGACCAGGACCACGACGCCGAGATAGGGGTCGTACCAGGCGTCGACCAACAGCGCCTTGAGAGGCGCTTCGCGGTCGCCCTTGGGCGGCGGCAATCTGGCGATCACCGCTTCCAGCACCTCAGCGATGCCTTCGCCGGTCTTGGCCGAGCAGAGCACGGCTTCGGAGGCGTCGATGCCGATTACGTCCTCGATCTGCTGACGCACCCGTTCCGGCTCGGCGGCGGGCAGGTCGATCTTGTTGAGGACCGGGACGATCTCGTGATTGTTGTCGATCGCCTGATAGACGTTGGCCAAGGTCTGGGCCTCGACGCCTTGCGAGGAGTCGACGACCAGGATCGAGCCTTCGCAGGCGGCCAGCGAACGGCTGACCTCATAGGCGAAGTCGACGTGGCCGGGGGTGTCCATCAGGTTCAGGACATAGGTCTCGCCGTCCTTGGCCTTGTATTCGAGGCGGACGGTCTGGGCCTGGATGGTGATGCCGCGCTCGCGCTCGATCTCCATGTTGTCCAGCACCTGTTCGGTCATCTCACGCTTGGTGAGGCCGCCGGTTTCCTGGATCAGGCGATCGGATAGGGTCGATTTCCCATGGTCGATGTGCGCGACGATGGAGAAATTGCGGATGTGGGACAGAGGCGTCGTCATGGTCCGCTGCGTCTAGCACATTCACGCAAGATCGCGAGCGTGCGTCTTTTCCTCCATTCCCCAAGTGAGCGTCGTCATGAGCGCATGGTTAATCCGGCGTTAAGCCAGACCGCCGCATTCATGCCGCTTGGGGATGTGAGGCTTGTTCTAGCTTCAAGGATTTTGCGACACATGGATCGCCGTACGCTCATCGTTTCGGGAATAGCCACGCTTGGCGTAGCGGGCTGCGCCTCTGCTCAGCCGGCCGGTCCCGGTTCACCGCCATCGCCGACGCCCACCGCCACGGCCAATCCGAGCTATTCGGCCGGCAAGGCCGAAACCTATAACCGCGACGAGATCGTCAACAACGTCTCGGACTTCCTAGGCGTGGGCGCCGAGGCCGCGGGCGGCGCTATCGAGCGTGTGTTCCAGGACAACGGCAAACCCACCGCCTACATCGCCGGCGAAGAGGCCTCAGGCGCCTTTGTGGGCGGCGCGCGCTACGGCCGTGGTCTGCTCTATATGAAGAACCGCGAACCCATCGAGGTCTTCTGGCAGGGCCCGTCGATCGGGTGGGATTTCGGCGGCAACGCTAGCCGGGTCTTCACCCTTTGCTACAATCTCCAGTACCCGGAAGTGATCTTCCAGCGGTTCCCGGGCGTCGAGGGCGCGGCCTATTTCATCGCCGGCCTGGGGGTGAATTACCTGCGCTCCGACGAGGTCACCATCGCGCCGATCCGCACCGGCGTCGGTCTGCGCCTGGGCGCCAATGTCGGCTATCTCGGCTTCAGCCGTAAGCAGCGGATGCTGCCGTTCTAGCAACGCAACGCGCCTAGCCTCCCCGAGCGGTCGGGGAGCAGCGGCGCCTAGCGCACGGGATCGGCCTCTCCTCATTGGGGGCCGATCCCATGTCTGCGATCAAGTCCGGAGCTTGGCGCTCACGGCCTTTTCAGCGGCCGCCACGACCTTGGCCGACAGAGCCTCGATCTCGGCCTCGGTCAGGGTCTTCTCGCGCGGCTGCAGCACCACCTCGACGGCCACCGACTTGAAGCCCTCGGCCACGCCGGGGCCTTGATAGACGTCGAACACCCGGGCCTGGGTGATCAGCGCCTTGTCGGCGCCGGCCACGGCCTTGATCAGGTCCGCGGCGGCGACATCGACGGCGACCACGAAGGCGAAGTCGCGCGACAGCGGCATCAGAGCCGAGAGCTCCAGCGCCGGCTTGGTCTTGGTCGCCTTCTTCTTGGGCTCGGGCAGCGCGTCGACAATCAGTTCGAAGGCCAGGATCGGACCCTCGACATCCAGGGCCTTCAGGATGCGCGGATGGATTTCACCGAACTCGACGAGAGTGTTCTTGCCGAGACGAAGAGCGGCCGAGCGGCCCGGATGCCACCAGTCCGATTGACCGGACTGAGCGACCTGCAGCGACGTCGTCGGCGCCCCGAGATCGTCCAGCAGCGACATCAGGTCGGCCTTCAGCTCGAACAGGGCGTCGGGCTTGGCGCCGTCCCAGCGACGCGGGGCGTGCGGGGCGATGATGGCGGCGATGCTGGTCAGTTGGTCGGCCGGCTGGTCGCCCTTGTAGAGGGGGCCGATCTCGAACAGCGCCACGTCGGGGAAGCCGCGACGGGCGTTGCGGCCGGCGGCCTCGATCAGGTTCGGCAGGATCGAGGGACGCATGCAGTCCAGATCCGAAGCGATCGGATTGGTGACGACCAACTCGTCCTGGCCGCCGCCGAACAGGCGGGCGGTGTCACGCTTGGTGAAGCTCCAGGTGATGGTCTCGGCATAGCCCTTGGCGGCCATGGCGCGGCGGCCGGCGCGGATGCGCGACTGGCGCGCGGTCAGCACGCCGCCGGCGGTGGGCGGCATCTCCGGCAGCGGCAGGGCGGGCAGGGCGTCATAACCCTCGATACGCGCCACCTCTTCCACCAGGTCGGCCTTGCCCTCCACGTCACGGCGCCAGGACGGCGGCGCGACGACGTCGCCCTCGATCACGAAGCCGAGGTCGCGCAGAATATCGTCGATCCGCTTCGGCTGCAGGTCGAGGCCCGCCAGCTTCTTGACGTAGGCGCGGTCGAAGTCGATGGGCGCGGGCCGCGGCAGGGCCTCGCCGGTCACCGAGATTTCCGACGGCTCGCCGCCGCACAGCTCCAGGATCAGCTTGGTCGCCAGCTCCAGGCCCGGAACCAGGCTCTCGGGATCGACGCCGCGCGCGAAGCGGTACTGAGCGTCGGAATTGATGCCGGTGGCCCGGCCGGTCTGGGCGGTCTGGATTGGGTCGAACCAGGCGCTCTCGACGAAGACGTCGTTGGTGTCATCCGAACTGCCCGTGCTCAAGCCGCCCATCACGCCGCCCAGGCCGATGACGCCCGAGGCGTCGGCGATGACGGTCATGTCCGGGGTGATCGCATAGGTCTTGCCGTCGAGAGCTTCGAAGCTTTCGCCCTCGCGGCCGAGGCGCGCCTCGATGAAGCCGCCGCTTAGCTTGCTGGCGTCATAGACGTGCAGCGGCCGGGCGCGGTCGTAGGTGATCAGGTTGGTGACATCGACCAGGGCGTTGATGGGGCGCAGGCCGATCGAGAGCAGCTTCTGTTGCAGCCAGGCCGGGGAGGGGCCGTTCTTCACGCCCCGGATCAGCCGGCCGGAGAACTGGCGGCAAGCGCCGACGCCGTCCAGGCGGATCTCGACAGGGTTGGGGAACTTGCCCGGGACCTGCGCGACGCCGACGTTCTTCAGGGTTCCGAGGCCCGCTGCGGCCAGGTCGCGGGCGATGCCGACGACGCCCAGCCAGTCGGGGCGGTTGGGGGTAACTTCGAAGTCGATGACTGCTTCGAGGCCGAGCGCCTCGGCGGCCGGGGTCCCGACGGCCAGATCGTCCGGCAACTCCATGATGCCGTCTGATTCCGAGGCGGTCTCAAGCTCGGAGGCCGAGCAGAGCATGCCGTTGGAGACCACCCCGCGCACCGGCTTCTCGACCAGGGTGACGCCCAGGCCTGGCACATAGGCGCCGATTGGGGCGTAGATGGTGGTCAGGCCCACCCGCGCGTTCGGTGCGCCGCAGACGATCTCCTTGCGGCCGTCCCGCGTCTCGACCTGGCAGACGCGCAGGCGGTCGGCGTTGGGATGCTGGACCGCCTCGACAATCTTGGCGACCGAGAAGGCCGCCAGCTTGGTCGCGGGATCGTCCACGTGCTCGACCTCAAGGCCGGCCATGGTCATGGCGTCGACCAACTGTTGAGCGGTGGCGGTGGTGTCCAGGTGATCCCGGAGCCAGGAGAGCGTGAATTTCATTGATCGGCTCCTTCGCCGATAATCTCGACCAGGCGGAAGCGCTCGCACCAGAGCAGCATGTCGGGCGCGTAGGTGCCTTCGCGTGTGAAACAGTCTTCGTGAACGGTGGCCCAATGAGCCCGGCTGAGATCGCCTTCGCCTTCCTCGGCGGCGAAGGTGGGATCGACCTCATCGAAGCGGCGCTGGACCAGTTCGGTGGATTCGATGACGGCGCGGGGCTTGGCGGCCCCATCGAGCACGACATAACGCGCGCCGAGTTCGCTGCCTTTCAGGCCCTGGACCGCCGCCCAGCAGGTCGCGGTCTTCTTGCCCTCGAGAACCAGAGCGAGGAGCGCGTCGGCCATGGCCGGGCTGTCGCCGAAAGCAAAGTGCTCGAGCGATGCGTGGGCGGCGGACCCGCCCATCAGCTCAGACCCGTCGCCGGGCTCGGGGTGGCGTAGGGGCCAAAGCCGTAGTGTTCCAGCCAGCGGACGTCGCTGGCGAACATGTCGCGCAGGTCGGGCATGCCGTACTTCAGCACGCCGAGGCGGTCGACGCCGCAGCCGAAGGCGAAGCCCTGCCAGACGTCGGGATCAAGCCCGACGTTGCGCAGCACATTGGGGTGAACCATCCCGCAGCCGAGGATCTCCAGCCAGTCAGTTCCCTGGCCGATCTTCACCTCGCCGCCGGAACGGTCGCACTGGACGTCCATCTCGGCGCTGGGCTCGGTGAACGGGAAGTGGTGCGGCCGGAAGCGCGTCGTCACTTCCGAGGTCTCGAAGAAGCGGGCGATGAAGGTTTCCAGGGTCCACTTCAGGTGGCCCATGTGGATGGCCTTGTCGATCACCAGGCCTTCGATTTGGTGGAACATCGGCGTGTGGGTCTGGTCGCTGTCCTTGCGGAACGTCCGGCCGGGCACGATCACGCGGATCGGCGGCTCCTGGCCGTTGGCGATCCAGCCAGGCAGCTTCTCGTTCACCCGGTGCATGACGCGTACCTGGACCGGGCTGGTGTGGGTGCGCAGGACCTTGCGCTCGCCGTTGGCGTCCTCCGGCAGGAAGAAGGTGTCGTGCATTTCCCGCGCCGGGTGCTTGGGCGGGAAGTTCAGGGCGGTGAAGTTGTTGAAGTCGGTCTCGATGTCCGGGCCTTCGGCGACGGAAAAACCCATCTCGGCGAAGACGGCGATCATCTCATCCATGACCTGCATGGTCGGGTGGATCGAGCCGCGGCGGCGCGGCGGCGCCGGCAGCGAGAGATCGACACGTTCGGCCGCCAGCTTGGCGTCGAGTTCGGCGGCTTCCAGGGCGGCCTTCTTCTCGGCGATCGCGGCGGCGATCCGGTCGCGTAGGCCGTTGATCTGCGGGCCGCGCTCGCGGCGCTCGTCGGGGCTCATCGACCCCAGCGACTTCAACAGGTCAGAGACAGAGCCGGACTTGCCAAGCGCGGCGATGCGCACGGCTTCCAGCGCCGGCCCGTCGGTGGCGGCGTCGATGGCGGTGGTGATTTCGGCTTCGAGTTGGGCGGTCATGACGGGCTCGTCTAAGGGAACGGACGGGACGCGTGAAGAGGGCAGCAAATAGCCCTCCGGCGGTTCTCACCGGAGGGCTTCTCGAATGCTCAGTTAAGTCGTCGGACTCAAATGGCCTCAAGCCAGCGCGGTGCGAACCTTGTCGGCGATGGCCTTGAACCCGACCGGATCGTTGCCCGCGATGTCCGAGAGGACTTTACGGTCGATTTCGATCCCGGCCTTATCAAGGCCGTAGATAAACTGGGAGTAGGTGAAGCCTTCGAGGCGGGCCGCAGCGTTGATGCGCTGGATCCACAGCGAGCGGAAGTTACGCTTGCGGACCTTGCGGTCGCGGTAGGCGTACTGGCCGGCCTTGTCCACGGCGGCCTTGGCCGCGCGGATGGTGTTCTTGCGGCGGCCATAGAAACCGTTGGCCTGCTCGAGTACTTTTTTGTCCTTCGCGTGGGCGGTGACGCCCCGTTTAACGCGAGCCATGTGTCAGCGCTCCAATCAAAGGCCGTAGGGCAGGTAGGATTTGATCGTCTTCGAGTCCGAAGCGCTCATCACCTTGGTGCCGCGGTTTTGACGGATGTACTTAGCGTTGTGGCTGAGCAGCCGGTGACGCTTGCCCGCGACGCCAGCCTTAAGCTTGCCGGTCGCGGTCAGTTTGAAGCGCTTTTTGGCGCCTGACTTAGTCTTCAGTTTGGGCATTTCTCTTACGGAGCGTTAACCCCGTCCTCTGGCGTATTGACGAGTCGCCCTGGCATGCCTTTGGCCAGACGACTCCGAAGAGCGGGGCGTTTACGAGAAAGAGCGAAGGAAGGCAAGGGTTTGAGTCCCTAGGCCCCGCGAGCGCCGCGGTGCGATACACAAAACCGACCTGTCGACGAGGCGATCCACCGAATGACCCAAGCTCGTCCTGACCGTTTGCTGCCGGCCCCGCTGCGGCCCTGGATCGGGCCGTTCGTGAACCGGCCGCGCTTGCTGGCGGCGATCGGGGTCGGCGTCGGGGTCTGGATCCTATGCCTGTTCGCGCCTTGGCCCCTGAGCTGGTCGACGGCGGCGATCTTCGCATGGGACGCCGCCTGCCTCACCTTCATTCTAGCTGTGTTGGGGATGATGCGCGGCCGCGCGCCGGAGGCGATCAAGGCGATGGCCGCGACCCAAGACGAGGGGCAAGGCCTGATCCTGACCGTGGTCATCGTGGCGGCGGCCGCCAGCGTCTGGGCGATCAGTTCGGAGCTCTCCCTGGCCAAGCACGACGACGGGCTGATCCGCGCGGCGCGGATCGGCTTGGCCTTCGCGACCGTGGCGGCGTCCTGGCTGATCGTGCAGACGATCTTCGCCCTGCACTACGCCCATGAATATTACGCGCCTGACGAAGGGCCTTCGGACGACGTGGCTGGCGGGCTGATGTTTCCGGGGGGCGAGGAGCCGGACTACTGGGACTTCTTGCACTTCTCGGTGGTCATCGGCGTGGCATGTCAGACCGCCGACATTGAGTTCACCTCCAAGGGACTGCGCCGGATCGGCACCATCCACGGGGTGGTGGCCTTCGTCTTCAACACCGTGGTGCTGGCTCTGACGATCAACCTGCTGGCTGGACTGTTTTAAGCCGGGTCAGGTCCGGCGTGGGATCAGCTTCATGACCTGATAAGCCATGATCAGGGCGGGCAGGATCAGGAAGGCGCCCAGCGCGAACGGGGCGCCGGGCGAGACCAGCGAGAATAGCTGGCCCGCATAGATCGGGCCGCCGATCCGGGCGAGCGCGTTGTTGGACATGTTGAGGCCGAGCATCTCTCCCTGCCGGTCGGGCGGGCTGGAGAGCGAGATCAGCGCCACCAGGTTTGGGAAGCAGATCGATTGGCCAAAGCCGACGATGGCTAGGCCCAGCACCGCCATCTGCCAGACCTCCGACGAGAACTGCACCAGCATGCCGATGCACATCAGCGTCAGGCCGGCGATCAGGACGCGCGGCTCGCCGAACCGGCGCACCAGAGCCCCGGTGCCCATCCCTTGGGCGAAGGCGCCGATGACGCCGATCACCACGAAGGCGAAGCCGATCTCGCGCGGGCCCCAGCCGAACTTGGCTTCGGTCCAGAGGCCGTAGGTCGCCTCGATCCCGGCGAACCCGGAGACGATGACGAAGCCGATGATCATGACGCGCGAGATGATCGGGTCGGCGATGGCGTTCCGCAGGGCGGGCGAGCGTCCCTTGGGGCGGGCTTCGCCGGTCGGGGGGCGGGTCTCGCGGACGAACAGCGCCACGCAGACCGACGAGGCCAGGCCGAACGCGGCGGCGGCGAAGAGCGGGATGTGGAAGCCGATCGGGCCAAGCTCGGGATGGGCCAGCAGGCCGCCGAGCGCCGGGCCGGTCATGAAGCCCAACGAGAAGGCCGAGCCCATCACGCCCATGCGTCCGGCGCGTTTGTCGGGCGGGGTGATGTCGGCCATGCAGCCTTGCAAGGTCGAGATGTTACCGGCGAAGAAGCCGCCGGCGAAACGCGCGACGAAGGCCAGCCAGATGTTGGGTGCGAAGGCGAGCGCCACGTAGCAGAGCGCCGCGACCGCGATGGTGACGATCAGCACCGGCCGCCGCCCGATCCGGTCCGACAGGCGGCCCCAGAAGGGCTCGCCCAAGAACTGGCCGAAGGAGAACATCGAGAACAGCAAGGCGATCTGCCAGGCCGGGGCGTTCAGCGCCTTGCCGAAGAACGGCAGCAGCGGGATCACCAGGCCAAAGCCGGCGATGTTCAGGAAAATCACCGACAGCAGGATGACCAGGGCGCGCTTGTCGTCGTGCGGCGCCGGCGCTCCCACGGCCGGATTCATGACGTGGGCGCCGGTGTCTTGTCGGCCGCGAGCTGGGCGGCGGCGCGGCGACTGGCGGCCAGGGCCAGGAAGATGGCCGGCGCGACAACCAGGGCGCCCATGATGAAGGGGCCGTCCAGCAGCACCGGGAATATCAGGCCAGCGCAAAACGGCCCGACGACACGGGCCAGGGCGCCGGTGGCGTTGTTGAGACCCAGGATCTGCCCCTGGCGATAAGGATCGGCCGTCTGCGAGATCATGGCGCTGACATTAGGCCAGGCCACCGATTGGCCGATGGCTGTCAGGCACATCAGGGCGATGGTCACCCCGCCGCCTGGGGACAGAGTCTGTCCGGCCGCCGCCACCACGGTCAGGCCCATACCGATGGCCAGCATCTTCCCCGCGCCATACTTTTCGGAGAGCCGGCCGGTCAGGAAGGTCTGGGTCAAGGCCGCGGCCGCGCCGGTGAAGGCGAAGCAGACCCCGATCTCACGCGGACCCCACCCGAACTTGGCCTGCGACCAAAGGCCGAAAGTCGATTCGATACCGGTGAAGGCGAAGCCCACGAGGAAGGTCAGCAGCATCAACCGGCCGATAACCGGATGACCCACGGCGTCGCTGATCGCGGCCCAGCGGCTGGGGCGATGGGTGATCGCCTGTTCGCGGACGCGGCTTTCCTTGATGAACACGGCGATGGCCACCACGCAGAGCGCCGCCAGGCCCGAGGCCATGAACAGCGGGATGCGGAAGCCGACGGGGCCGGCGTCGGGGTGGGCGAACAGCCCGCCGACCATCGGGCCGAAGATCAGCCCGACGTTCCAGGCCGCGCCTTGATACGACAGCAGCCGCGCGCGCTTCTCAGGCGGGGTGACGTCGGCGATATAGCCCTGGACCACCGCGCCGTTGCCGGCCGCGAGGCCGCCAACCAAGCGAATCGCGAAGGCGACCCAAATGTTCGGGGCGAAGGCCAGCGCCAGGTAGCACAGGCAGTTGCCGGTGATCGTGGAGATCAGCAGCGGCTTGCGGCCGTACTTGTCCGACAGTCGGCCCCAGAACGGCTCGCCGAAGAAGGCGCCCACCGAATAGGCCGAGAAGATCAGCGCTATCTGCCATGCCGGCGCGTCGAACGACTTGGCATAGAAGGGCAGCAACGGAACGATGATCCCGAAGCCGAGCATGTTGATGAAAATGACGGCGATCAGGGACGGCGCCGCCAGCGGGGACGGGGCAGCCCGCTGGGGGGCGGTGTCGGACATGTGAACGCTGTTAAGCGGACCCGCGTTACGCTGCAAGTCCGAGCTCTGGGCTAGGTTGTTCTTCGTCGTGCAGGTGCGGCTGGAACGCCTCACCTACCATACCGCTCAAATGAAAACGGCCGCCCCGGAGGGCGGCCGTTTTGCAATCTAGATGTGGCCAGAAGCCTAGCGCGGGGCCAGGATCATGATCATCTGACGACCTTCCATGCGGGGCTCGTACTCGACCTTGGCCACCGGCTCGAAGTCGGCCTTCACCTGCTGGAGCAGCTTCATGCCCAGCTCAGGGTGAGCAAGTTCGCGTCCGCGGAAGCGCAGGGTGACTTTCACCTTGTCGCCTTCTTCGAAGAAGCGATGCATCGCCTTGGCTTTGACGTCGTAGTCGTGGGTGTCGATGTTCGGGCGGAGTTTGATCTCCTTGATCTCGACGACCTTTTGCCGCTTGCGCGCTTCGTTCTTCTTCTTCTGCTCCTGGAACTTGAACTTGCCGTAGTCCAGGATCTTGCAAACGGGCGGATCGGCGTTGGGCACGATCTCCACGAGATCGAGACCCGCTTCCGCGGCGGCCTCCATGGCGGACGAAGTCGGCATCACGCCCTGCTTCTCACCGTGTTGATCGATGAGCAGAACCTTGGGAACGCGAATGTCTTCATTGATGCGCGGTCCGTCTTTGACGGGCGGCGCCTGCATCGGGCGGCGAATAGGCTTTCGCTCCTAGAGCTGTTGTAACGGGAACGACCGGCAGCGCGGAGGCTCCGGTCTTCAAACCATATATGACGAAGGCGCAGCCGAGTATCAAGCGGCGCAACGTGTTCGTCTCACGCAATCGCCGTTATGCGGCCGGTAGCAGCGCGTTTGCGGCCTGTAGGACCGCCGAGACCGGCAGTTCCGCGAGGTTGTCGGCCCTCAGCACGGTCACGTGGCCGCGTGGCGCGGCCAGTTCGGGGTCCGAGGCGCTGGAGAACATCACCACGGTCGGGGCGCCCGTGGCCGCCGCGAGGTGCAGCGGCCCGGTGTCGTTGCCGACGACCAACGCCGCCTTGGCGCCCAGCATCGCCACCTTCGCGAAGTCGGTGCGGCCTGTGAGGTCACGGGCCTGACCCACGTATCGCTGGATCTGGCGGGCCAGGGCGCTCTCCTGCAGGCCCCCGATGATGACGATGTCGTAGCCGCGCTCGGACAGCATCTTGCCGAGTTGGCCATAGCGTTCGGCTGGCCAGCGCTTGTCCAGGCGGTGGGCCGAACCGCCGGGGATGAACAGCGCATAGGGGCGACGCCTCACGCCGCCCGGCACGGGGCGCAACTGTGAGGGCTTGGGCAACACCCAGGACAGGTCGGGGCCTGGCGCGGCGCCGGGCTCCGTCGGCGCGTCCGGCCAGATGCCGGCGTATTTCAGCTGGTCGGCCTGGCGCTCCAGGGTGTGCATGTGATTGCGGTCGGGGTTTTTGTGCGGCAGGGCGCAGCCGGCGGCGATCCCCGACCATTCCGGCGGGAAGGGCGCGAGCATATGGAAGATCCGCGCCGATTGAGCCGAGGTCTGCAGGTCGTAGACCCGGTCGTAGCGCGCCGCTTTGATCCGCTTGCGCAGCGCCATCCATTCGCCCAGGCCGCTGGGCCGACCGTCGGTCTCCACCGCGTTGAAATAGGGGCAGGCCTTGGCCAAGCCCTCGAAGGGCGGCGTGGTCAGAAGGGTGATATGCGCCCTCTTGTGCACCTGGCGGATCTTCTTCATCGCCGCCAGGGCCAGGACAAAATCGCCCAGGGCCGAGAGCTTGATGACCAGGATCTTTTTGATCTCGCGGGCCATCAGCGACTGAACTCCGAACGGCGCGCCGCCAACACGTGGGCGTAGGCGGCCAGAGTCGCCTCGCACATGGCGTCGACCGAATAGAGCCGGCGCGCCCGGTTGGCGGCGGACTGTCCCATGGCGGCCAACCGAGGCGGCCCCATGTCGATGGCCTTGGTCATGGCCTGTGCCCAGGCGTCGGGATCGTCCACCTTCACCAGCCAGCCGGTTTCGCCTGGCACCACGGTCTCGGTCGTGCCGCCGTGGTCGGAGGCCAGCACCGGCTTGCCCATCACCTGCGGCTCGACGGCCGTGCGGCCGAAGGATTCGGGCTTGGTCGTGGGCAGCATGGCGATATCGCAGATCTGGTAGGCGGCCGGCATGTCGTCGCAGTGGCCCACGATGCGGATCTGGTCGATGAGCCCGGCCTGGACGATCGCGTTCTCGACCTCATGGCGATAATCGGTCCGCCCCTGGTCGTCGCCGGCGAAGATGATCAGGAAGTCGTCGCGGCCCTGGGCCTTCATCCGGCGCGCGGCCTCGACGATCAGCAGGTGGCCCTTGATGCGGGTGAGGCGTCCGGCCAGCAGCAGTTTCGTGCGGCGGTCCCGGGCCTCGAGCCCCCAAGCGTCGCGCAGGCTCTGGACGCGTTCGGGCGTCACCCAGCTCGGATTGAACCGCTCCAGGTCGATGCCGCGCGGGATCGACACGATCTTGGCGGGGTCGAGGTGGTGTTCAGCCAGGACGTGGTCACGGGTGTAGTCGGAATTGGCGATCACCAGGTCGCCTCGGGTCATCACGGCGTTGTACCAGCGCTTCAGCTGGTTCTTGGCGTTGTAGACGCCGTGATAGGTCGCCACGAACGGCGTGCCGGTGACCTGGGCCGCCCACAGGGCCGAGAAGGCCGGGGCGCGGCTGCGGGCGTGGACGATGGAGACTTTTTCGCGCCGGATCAGATCGACCAACCGAGCGGCGTTGCCCAGCATGACCAGCGGGTTTTTGGTCTGGACCGGCATCTGGGCCAGGCGCGCGCCATCGGCCTCCAGCCTCGCGGCCATGCGACCTCCGCGGGTGGCGACCAGGGCCTTGCCGCCAATGCGCACGACCGCGTGCGCCACATCGATGGTGGTCTGTTCAGCCCCGCCGGTTTCAAGCTCGGGCACGACCTGGAGTAGGGTGAAGTCTGGGGGAAGCGTCACGCCGTTCTGCATAGCGTAAGCCTCGGTTTGGTAAACCCCGATGGCGTGCTGACGGTGTCACATCCTCGCGTTATGAGGGCGATCATGGATGAGACGACAGGTTTTCTGACGCGGCCGGATGGAGCGAGGATCGCTTGGCGGCGCGTGGACGGCGCCGGTCCGACGGTGGTCTGGCTGGGAGGCTTTCGCTCCGACATGGCCGGAACCAAGGCGCAGGCCCTGGCCGACTGGGCGGTGGCCCGCGGCAGGGCCTATGTCCGTTTCGACTATTTCGGGCATGGCGAGTCCAACGGCGACTTCGCCGATGGCACGATCACACGTTGGCGCGAGGACGCCCTGGCGGTGCTGGGCGAACTGGTCGATGGGCCGGCGGTGCTGGTCGGGTCCTCGATGGGCGGATGGATCTCCTGCCTGGTGGCGGGAGCCATGCCCGATCGCGTCCAGGCCCTGGTGCTGATCGCGCCCGCGCCCGACTTCACCGAGAAGTTGATGGCCCCGCAGATGACAGAGGCCGACCGCGCCGAGATGGCGCGGACCGGCGTCTGGCTACGGCCGTCGGACTATGGCGAGCCCTATCCGATCACCCGCCAATTGCTGGAGGACGGCGCGCGGTGGTCGATCCTGCCCCAGCCCGTGAACGTCCATGCGCCGGTGCGGATACTCCAGGGCGGCGCCGACCCGGACGTGCCGTGGCGCCATGCACTGGAACTGGCCCAGGCGCTGCAGAGCCAAGACGTGGTCTTCACCCTGATCAAGGACGGCGATCACCGGCTCTCGCGGCCAAAGGACATCGAGCGCCTGCTTGAGGCGCTCGACGAGGTGGTCGCCAGTCCGGAATGACGCCTCTCGCAATGCCCACGTTTTGGGAGGCGGCGCGGATCTGGGCGCGGATCGGGGTCCGTAGCTTTGGCGGCCCGGCCGGGCAGATCGCCGTGATGCACCGGATGCTGGTGGAGGAGCGGGGCTGGATCGGCGAGCGCCGGTTCCTCCACGCCTTGAACTACTGCATGCTCCTACCCGGCCCCGAGGCTCAGCAACTGGCGAGCTATATCGGCTGGCTGATGCACAGGACGGCCGGCGGACTGGTGGCGGGGATTTTCTTCATCCTGCCCGGCGCGCTGGTCATGCTCGCGCTCAGCGTCATCTACGTCCTCTATGGCGCCACGCCGATCATTGCGGCCCTGTTCCTGGGCGTGAAGTCGGCGGTGTTGGCGGTGGTGGTCGAGGCGGTGTTGCGGGTCGGGCGACGCGCGCTGAAGACACGGGCGGCCATCGTCATCGCGGTGGCGGCGTTCGTGGGTCTCTACCTGCTGAAGATTCCCTTTCCCATGATCATCCTGGCGGCCGGACTGCTCGGCTGGTTCGCGCCGCATCTCGTCGCGGCAGGGCCGGAAGCGGAATCCGAGGACCAGGCCCCCGGCCTGGTGGATCAGCTCATCGCCGAGGGCCGGGCCAGCCATCTGATCCCATCCCGGGGCCGGGCGCTGCGGGTGCTGGCGGTTTGGCTGCCGGTCTGGCTGGCGCCGCTCGTCGTCCTTTATCTAGTGTTTGGCGACGCCCACGTTTGGACCCAGCTAGCCGGGTTTTTCTCGACCATGGGCGTGGTGACGTTCGGCGGCGCCTATGCGGTGCTGACCTATGTCGCGCAGGCCGCGGTGGATGGCTTTGGCTGGTTGCAGCCCGGCGAGATGGCCGACGGCCTGGGCCTGGCGGAAACCACGCCTGGGCCGTTGATCCTGGTGCTGCAGTTCGTAGGCTTTCTGGCGGCCTATCGCGAGGCGTCGGGCCTGAACCCGTTGCTGGCCGGCGCGCTGGGGGCCTTGCTGACCACCTGGGTCACCTTCGCGCCCTGCTTTCTCTGGATCTTCCTTGGCGCGCCCTATGTCGAGGCGTTGCGCGGTCATCGGGCGGCGGCCTCGGCCCTGGCCGCGATCACCGCGGCGGTCGTGGGGGTGATCGCTAACCTCGCCTTATGGTTCGGGCTGCACGTGCTGTTTCGCGATGTGCACCAGATCACCGTCCTGGGTGTCGGCCCAGACGTGCCGAACCTGCTCAGCCTGGATTGGCGGCCGGCGGTCCTGACGCTGGCGGCGATGGTCGCCATGCTGCGCTTCAAGGTCGGCATGGGGCCGACACTGATGGCCAGCGCCATCGGCGGGCTGGCGCTGAGTTACCTGGTCTGATCCGCGGCCAGGATCGCGGCCAGGCCTTCGCGGTAGGTCGGATAGGCCGGTCTCCAGCCGAGCTCGGCCTTCGCCCGGGCGTTCGAGACGCGCTTGGTCTCGGCGTAGAAGCGCCGCGCCGGAGGCGACAGGGCGTCCAGGTCCAACGGCTCCTCTGGCGGGACGGGCAGGCCGATCAGGCGCGCGGCGTGGGCGATCACCACGCTGTTGGGAGCTGGCTCGTCGTCGCAGAGATTGTAGACGCCGCCTGCTCGCGGCTTGGCGATGGAGGCCTCCAGTCCAGCCGCCAGATCTTCCACATGGATGCGGCTGAAGACCTGGCCGGGCGTGGTGATGCGCCGGGCGCGGCCTTCACGCAGGCGCTCGAATGCTGAGCGGCCGGGGCCGTAGATTCCAGGCAGGCGGTGGATCGTAACCGTCAGGCCCATGCCGCGACCGACCTCCAGCCAGTCGCGCTCGGCGCCGACGCGGCGTGCGCCCTCGGGCGACTGGGCGGCCAAGCGGCTGTCCTCGAACGCCCAGCCTCCGCGCCGGTCGCCATAAACCCCAGTGGTGGAAAGGTAGCCGATCCAATCAGGAAAGGCGCTGGCCGTGGCGAGGGCCGGGACCAGGACCTGCAGCGCCGGGCAACCCTCTGGACCGGGCGGAGCGGTGACGAGG
Organism: Phenylobacterium sp.; assembly: GCF_030654915.1. Taxonomy (GTDB): domain Bacteria; phylum Pseudomonadota; class Alphaproteobacteria; order Caulobacterales; family Caulobacteraceae; genus Phenylobacterium. Next base: position 20,801 of record NZ_JAURWM010000110.1, read on the forward strand.
ATGGCCTGTGTCTGGGCCAAGCGCGCCGCCACCGCCTCCTTGTCGAGGGCAGGGACGGGATCGACGCCCTCGGCCGTCATCCGCGCGATAGCGGCCTCGTCGCGATAGGTCGCCGAGACTTGCCATCCCTTGGCGGTCAGGCGCCGCGCCAGGGTGCGGCCGGCGAAGCCGTAGCCGTAGACGAAGAGGCGCATGCGATTTCCTAGAGCAGTTCCTTGATCGCGGCGCGGGCGGCGTCCCCGAGCTCCGGGTGGGCCAGGGCGAAGGCGATATTAGCCTTCAGCAAGCCGATCTTGTCGCCGCAGTCATAGGTGGTTCCATCGTATTCGAGGGCGTGGAAGTCCTGGGACTTCATCAGTTCGATCATGGAATCGGTGAGCTGGATCTCGCCGCCAGCGCCCTTGCCCTGGCGTTCCAGCAACGGGAAAATCTCCGGTTGCAGGATATAACGCCCCGAGATGATCAGGTTCGAGGGGGCGGTTCCTTGGGGCGGCTTCTCGACCATGCCGGTCATGCGGCCGATAGAGCCGTCGCGCTCATCGAGCGCGACAATCCCATATTTGTGGGTGTCGCTGTCCGCCACGGCCTCGACCACCACGATGTTGCCGCCGACCTTCTCATAGGCCGCCACGGTCTGGGCCATGGCCGGCGTCTTCGCGGCCATCAGCATGTCGGGCAGGATCACCGCGAACGGTTCGTCGCCGATGAGTTCGCGGGCGCACCACACCGCGTGGCCCAGCCCCAGCGGCGCCATTTGGCGCACGAAGCTCATCGAGCCGGGCGGCAGCAGGTCGCGTCGGACCTCGGCCAGGACATCGGTCTTGCCCTTGGCCTCCAGCGCGCCCTCGATCTCGGGATTGCCGTCGAAGTAATCCTCGATGGCGCCCTGGCCGCGGCTGGTGATGAAGATGAAATGCTCGATGCCCGCCGCGCGAGCTTCCTCGACCACATAGGACAGGATCGGACGATCGAAGACGTTCAGAAGGTTCTTCGGCGTCGCACGGGCGACAGGCAGGACACGTGTCCCCAAACCCGCCACCGGCAGCACCGCCTTACGCACACGTTTGGTCATTCAGCCCTCCCGATCCATCCTCGACTAGACGACGAAGGTTTCCAAATCCACCGTTACACTTCGGTTGCTCAGTAAACCGCCGTCGATTCGGCTGGTGAGGGGGCTTCTGGCCTAGATTGTGACCGGTAACCGGAACTCACGGGACCGTGAACGGTTGAGGCGACGGCACATGTTTCTGGAAAAAGGGCATCCCATGAAGTTCAGCACGATCTCAGCGCTAGCCACAGCCTCTGTGCTGGCGTTCTCGCTCTCGGCTTGCAGCAAGCCAGCCGAGAAGTCCGCCGCCAGCGACGCCGCAACTCCGGCCGACTCCATGACGGCGACGCCGCCGGCCGACTCCATGACGGCGACGCCGCCGGCCAACTCAATGATGGCGACGCCGCCGGTCGATTCCATGGCCGCCACGCCGCCCGCTTCGGGCTCAATGGCCGCGACCCCGCCCGCCACCGGTTCGATGATGGCGACGCCGCCGGCCCATGAAACGGCCCCGAACGGCGCCGCGGTTCCGCCGAAGTAGGCGCTACTCGACGGTCACCGACTTCGCCAGGTTGCGCGGCTGGTCGACGTCCGCGCCCTTCTGGACGGCCACATAGTAGGCCAATAGCTGGATGGGCGCGGCGAAGACCAGCGGCGCGATCAGCGGATCGCAGGTCGGCGCGATGATCACCTTTACGCCCGCAGGGGCGCGCCTCGCGCCTTCCTCGTCGGTGATCAGCAAGATGGGGCCGCCACGGGCCATCACCTCGCTCATATTCGACATGGTCTTTTCGAAGAGCGCGTCGGACGGGGCGATGACGATGACTGGGGTGGCTTCGTCGATAAGGGCGATCGGCCCGTGCTTCAGTTCGCCGGCGGCATACCCCTCAGCGTGAATGTAGCTGATTTCCTTGAGCTTCAAGGCGCCTTCGAGCGCCAGGGCCGACATGGCGCCCCGGCCGAAATAGAGCACGTCGCGGGCCTTGGCCAATTCCGGCGCCAGGGCGCGGATGGCTTCCTCGGCCTGGATGGATTCAGCGATCAGGCGCGGGGCTTCCAGCAGCAGCTTCGAGAGCCGCGCCTCCTCGGCCGCGTCGATCTTGCCGCGCGCGGCGGCGGCGGCCACGGCCAGCGCGGCCAGGGCCGTCACCTGGGCGGTGAACGCCTTGGTCGAGGCGACCCCGATCTCAGGACCCGCATGGGTGGGGAACAGGACATCGGCCTCGCGGGCCATGGTGGATTGATGGACATTGACCACCGCCGCGGTCATCAGCCCCTGGGCCTTGCACCAGCGCAGGGCGGCCAGGGTGTCGGCGGTCTCGCCCGATTGCGAGACGACGATCGCCAAGGTGTTCGGGGTCACTGGCGGTTCGCGATAGCGGAACTCCGAGGCGACATCGATATCCACGGGTAGGCGGGCCAGGCTTTCGAACAGATAGCGGCTGATCAGGCCCGCATAATAGGCGGTGCCGCAGGCCACGATCTGGATGCGGTCGACCTTGGCGAAGTCGACGCCGCCCGGGGCGGTCGCCTTGCCGGACACCGGATCGATATAGGCCGACAGGGTGTGCTGGCAGGCGTCCGGCTGATCATGGATCTCCTTTTCCATGAAGTGCCGGTAGTTGCCTTTCTCGACCAGGGCGGCCGAGGCGGCGACGATCTGCATCTTGCGTTCGACCGGCTGACCGGCCTGGTCGAAGACGCGGGCGCTGTTGTGGTCGATGGCGACATAGTCGCCCTCTTCCAGATAGGCGATGCGGTTGGTGAACGGGCCGACCGCCAGGGCGTCGGAGCCGATGAACATCTCGCCATCGCCATAGCCGACCACCAAGGGGCTGCCGCGGCGGGCGCCCATGACCAGGCTGTCCTCGCCCTCGATCAACACGGCGAGCGCATAGGCGCCGGTCAAACGGTCGAGGGTGGCCTTCAGGGCCGCCAGGGGTTCAAGCCCGGTGGCGATTTCGGAATCAAGCAGTTGGGCGATGACCTCGGTGTCGGTCTGGCTCTCGAACACTCGGCCGGCGGCTTCCAGTTCGTGGCGCAGCTCGGCGAAGTTCTCGATGATGCCGTTGTGGACCAACGTCACCTTGCCGGCCTGATGCGGGTGGGCGTTGGGGACCGACGGCGCGCCATGGGTGGCCCAGCGGGTGTGGCCGATGCCGACGGTCGCCACGAGGGGTTGTTCCGCCAAGACGTCTTCCAGGGCCCGGATCTTGCCCTTGGCCCGCCGGCGTTCGACCTTGCCGCCGACCACCCCGGCGACGCCGGCGCTGTCATAGCCGCGGTACTCCAGCCGCCTCAGGCTCTCGATCAACCGATCCTGGACCGGGGCCGTTCCGACGATTCCGATGATGCCGCACATGACCCGGAGTTCCTTTTGGCGCAGGAAGACGTGATAATCCTCAGCCGCCTTTAGCATTCGCAAACGCGGCGTCGATTAAATCTGAGTTTCGTATCGTTTCGAGAACCCGAATGACCAAGCGCGCCTATTTCGGAACTGACGGCATCCGTGGCCAGGCTAACAGCCACCCGATGACCGCCGAGGTGGCCCTGCGGGTCGGCCTGGCGGCGGGCAAGCTGTTCATGTCTCAGGACGAGCGCCGCCACATGGTGGTGATCGGCAAGGACACCCGGCTCTCAGGCTACATGGTCGAGCCCGCGCTGGTCGCCGGCTTCGCCAGCGTCGGCATGGATGTGCGCCTGCTCGGACCGATGCCGACGCCCGGCGTGGCGATGATGACGCGCTCGCTGCGCGCCGACCTCGGGGTGATGATCTCGGCCTCGCACAACGCCTATGTCGACAATGGCATCAAACTGTTCGGCCCGGACGGCTACAAGCTGTCGGATGCGCGCGAGCTGGAAATCGAAGCCCTGATGGATCAGGGTCTGGCCGACGGCTTGGCCGCGCCCACCATGCTTGGCCGCGTGGCGCGGGTGGACGATTCCCAGGCGCGATATGTCGAGATCGCCAAGGCGACCTTCCCGCGGCGGCTCAGCCTGGCCGGGCTGCGGGTGGTCATCGATTGCGCGAACGGCGCCGCCTACAAGGTCGCCCCGGTGGTGCTCTATGAACTGGGCGCGGAGGTCATCAAGATCGGCGTCGATCCGGACGGCACCAATATCAATGAAGAGTGCGGCTCGACCCATCCCGAGGCCATGGCCAAGGCGGTGAAGGAGTATCGCGCCGACCTCGGTATCGCGCTCGACGGCGACGCCGACCGGCTGTTGATCTGCGACGAGAAGGGCCACTTGGTCGATGGCGACCAGATCATGGCGATCATCGCCGACGCCTGGTCGCGCAGCAATCAGCTGACTGGCGGCGGGGTGGTGGCGACCGTGATGTCGAACCTCGGCCTGGAGCGGTTCCTGGCGGCGCGGGACTTGAAACTGGAACGCACCAAGGTCGGCGACCGCTATGTAATGGCCCGCATGCGCGAGGGCGGCTTCAACCTCGGCGGCGAGCAGTCCGGCCATATGATCATGTCCGACTACTCCACCACGGGCGATGGCCTGCTGGCGGCTTTGCAAGTGCTGGCGGTGCTGAAGGATTCCGCCCAGCCGATGAGCCTGCTGGCCCGTCAGTTCGTGCCGGTGCCGCAACTGCTCGAGAACGTGCGGTTCGCCGGCGGCAAGCCGCTGGAGACCGAGCAGGTCAAGGACGTGATCGCGCAGGCCGAGCATCGGCTGAACGGAACCGGCCGGATCGTGGTCCGCGCCTCGGGCACCGAGCCGCTGATCCGGGTGATGGCCGAGGGCGACGACGAGAAACTGGTCAGCCAAGTGGTCAAGGATATCGTGGTCGCGGTCAAGAAAGCGGCGGCCTAGCGTGATGGACCGGCTTGAGGAGTTCATTCGCGGGCTGCCTAAGGCCGAACTACATCTGCACATCGAGGGCAGCCTGGAGCCCGAGCAGATGTTCGCGTTCGCCCGTCGCAATGGGATTGAGCTGCCGTTCGCCGACGTCGAGGCTGTGCGCGCGGCCTATGCGTTCTCGAACCTGCAGGACTTCCTGGACATCTATTACCAGGGAGCGCGGGTGCTGCTGACGCAGCAGGACTTCCAAGATCTCGCCATGGCCTACTTCCGGCGGATCGCCGCCGATGGCGCGCGCCATGCGGAGATCTTCTTCGACCCCCAGACCCACACCGAGCGCGGCGTGGCCTTCCCGGTGGTGGCCGAGGGCCTGCTGGCCGGCATGGCGCAGGCGCAGGCCGAACTGGGCGTTTCGTCCAAGCTGATCCTGTGCTTCCTACGGCACCTGTCGGAGGACGAGGCGTTCGAGACCCTGTCGCAAGCCGAGCCCTATTTGGATCGCATCGTCGGTGTGGGGCTGGACTCCTCGGAGATCGGCCATCCGCCCGCCAAGTTCGCGCGGGTTTTCGCCGCGGCGCGCGCCAAGGGCCTGAAGACCGTCGCCCATGCCGGCGAGGAGGGGCCGCCGGACTACGTCTATCAGGCGCTCGACCTGCTGGAGGTCGACCGTATCGACCACGGTAACCGAGCGCTGGAGGACGACGCCCTGACCGAGCGGCTGGCGCGCGAGGGGATGACGCTGACTGTCTGCCCGCTCTCGAACCTCAAGCTCTGCGTGATCGATGATCTGGTCGTCCACCCGCTGAAGACGATGTTGGCCCTGGGCCTGCGGGCCACGATCAATTCCGACGACCCGGCCTATTTCGGCGGCTATCTGGGCCAGAACTGGACCCGGACGGCGGAGGCGCTTGACCTGAGCCGCGACGAACTCGTGACCCTGGCCCGCAACAGCTTCACCGGCTCGTTCCTCGCGCCCGACGAGATCACCGTGCATCTGGCCGAGATCGATCGGTACGTGGCGGGCTTCGCCTGACCCACGAGGCGACTGTCGGCGATCGTCAAGACCAAGCGGCGCTAGCCGTCCTCGCCGGAGTCTTCCTTCAGCAGATTGGCGCGGCGAACCGTGGAGATGAGGAGCAGCAAGTCGCGGCGGTTCTTCGCCACGATCTGGCGCATTTCGGGGCGTCGATAGGTGTCGGCGGGGATCATGACCCGCCGCCCTTGGACCTGGACGCAATAGCCGCGCTCCAGTAGGCGGGTGACGTGGCGCCGGGTGGTCTCGCGGGGCATCTGCAGCGAGTTGGCGATGGAGAGAACCGTCACCGGCCGGCGCAACTCGTCGGGAATGACGCCGTCACCGCCAAAGTCCCTGATTTCCCGGTGCAGTCCCAGATGGTCGGTCGCCGCCTGGCTGATCGCCATGAAGACGACGGCCTGAACCATGTCGCCGTCAAACGCCTCGGTCAGATTGGCGAGGACGCGCAGCAGGTAGTTGCTGCCCAGGCGCGCCAGAAACAGGTCGCCTTTGAAGTTTGGGTCGTGCAACCGGGCCTCCTGCATGAATGCTTTGAAAAGCAGGGGGGCTAGCGGTCGCGCACCCCCGAACCCGGTTCAATCGGCGAGATTTCGGAGACGCACTTCCAGCCCGCTTTCGGCGAGAGCGCTCCGGAACGATGCGCTGAACGCCCAGGCTTCCTGCTCGCCGGTTTGCACCCGCCGAAACGGCGTGAAGTCGGCGAGCGGGGTGGGCCCCGGTTCAGCGTAGGTGTGGAGGATCGCCTCAACGTCGTCCTTGAGCCGGGGCTGAAGGTCGCGGGCGAACCGGCGCTGGGCGTAGAGCGTCAACTCTTCGAGCGTCGAGGGCTCTCCCAGCATCCGCATGCCGCTGACGACGATCACCAGCATTCGGGCCTGTTCGGCCGCGGTGAGTTCGCGGTAGCGGCTATCGTGGGGGAATGGGACAACCGTCATATCCACCGTCCTCCCGCGTCGAACGAACGCCAGCAGAGCTTCGTAAGGCTGAGGAGGGGGCGCGTGAACACGCTTTGGTTGTATGCGCGACGCTCGTGCTTGGTCTTCGCGCTTCTGCGAATTCTCATCTGTCGATCAACCCCCTGGCGACGCCACGGGCCGATACGCGTTCCAGTATGCCTAACAACCTCTGAACGCGCCGAGGAGGTTTCCCCAATTTGGGGAAAGCTGAGATTCAGAGGCGGCTTTAGGCCAGATGAAGGCCTCTGGCGGGCCATTTCACCGCCGATTCAACGAACGGCGGTGTGCCGATATGGGGCAGTCGTGGCGCGAGCGATGGGGCCGGCCGGCTAACCGCCGCTTCCCCGTTGACTGAGGAAGCGGCGAGATTGACGGGCCTAGTCAGCCCACTTCTTGAACAGCACGCAGGCGTTGACGCCGCCGAAGCCGAAGCCGTTCGAGAGCGCGTAGTTGAGGTCGGCCTTACGGGCGGTCAAGGCCACGAGGTCGAGGCCGGCGGCCGCCTCGTCAGGGTTTTCGAGGTTGAGGGTCGGCGGGACCACGCCGTCGCGCAGGGCGAGCACCGTGAACACCGCTTCCAGTCCACCGGCGGCCCCCAGCAGGTGGCCGGTGGCCGACTTGGTGGAACTGATCGCCGGACCCTTGCCCTCACCGAACACCGCCTTGATGGCGGCGAGTTCGCCTTTGTCGCCGACCGGGGTCGAGGTGGCGTGGGCGTTCAGGTGGTCGACAGCCGCCGGTTCGACGGCGGCCTGGGCGAGCGCGATGCGCATGGCGCGGGCCGCGCCCTCGCCGTCCTCAGGGCCGGCGGTCAGGTGGAAGGCGTCGGCGCTGGTGCCGTAACCGACCAGTTCGGCGATCGGCGTCGCGCCGCGCGCCAGGGCGTGATCGAGGGCTTCGATCACCATGATGCCAGCGCCCTCGCCCATGACGAAGCCGTCGCGGGCCGCGTCGAACGGGCGCGAAGCCTTGGTGGGCTCGTCATTGAAGGCCGAGCCCAGCGCGCGGGCGGCGGCGAAGGAGCCGAGGCTGACGCGGTCGATGGTGGATTCGGCCCCGCCGCAGATGGCGATGTCGGCCTCGCCGGAGCGGATCAGCCGCGCGGCGTCGCCAATGGCCTGGACGCCGGCGGCGCAGGCGGTGACCGGCGCGCCCAGCGGGCCCTTGAAGCCGTGGCGGATCGAGACCCAGCCGGCCGCGAGATTGGCCAGGAACGATGGCACGGTGAACGGCGATAGGCGGCGGACGCCGCGCGTGTCGGTGATGCGAACGGCTTCCGCGATGGCCGGGAAGCCGCCGATGCCGGTGGCGATGATGGTCGCCGTGCGATTCTTCTCGGCGTCGGTTTCCGGCGCCCACTTGGCCTGGGCGATGGCTTCGTCCGCCGCGGCCAGCGCGAACTGGATGAAGCGGTCCATCTTCTTTTGGTCCTTGCCGGGAACGGCGGCGTCGAGATCGAAACCGGCCTCGACGTCCTCGGTCTTGGACTGGACGGTGCCGGCCACCTGGGCGGGCACGTCTGGGGCGAGGTCGGCGGGTAGGCGCCGCAAGCCCGACTGGCCCGCGATCAGCCGCGCCCAGGCGGCCTCCGTGCCCGTCCCGAGCGGCGATACGACGCCCATCCCGGTCACAACGATCCTACGCATAGAAGTCACCTTTCAGCTTTCTCAAGTCCCAACGCCGCCTGTTCCAGGTCGGCGAGGGCGGCACGGGTCGCATCGGCCGAGCCGCCGAGCGCCTGGGCGAGGTCCGACTGGGCTTTCACCCAGATCGGTACGCCCGATGTTATCAGGTCCAGCCCCGGCTGGGTGATCGCAATACGCCGCCCCCGACGGCCGCGGCCGCCGGTGATCGCGATCAAGCCGCGCTCTTCCAACAGTTTCAAGTTCCGTAGCAGGGCCGAGGGCTCCAGATCGATCTCCTCGGCCATCGCGGCGACCGAACGATCCACGCCGCGGGCGATGACGCCTAGCAGGATGAACTGACTGATGTTGAGGTTCAGGGGGCGGAGCCGCTGGTTGAACGCCCGGCTGACCGCACGCGCCGCGCGGCGGCTGCGATGGCCAAGGCAAAGGGCGTCCATTTCGGCGAGCAAAGCCATAATCGGGCATATACTGCTTTTTTAATCCGGTATCTACCGCTTTTAGATACTCCTTTCGCGGGGGGATTTGGTGTCGCTACCCAGCCCGCAGCCTAGCGAGCGCCTCGGGGAAGCGCCGGGACAGGGGCGCTTCCAGGCCTCCCAGGCCGACGGCGTAGTCGCCGGACTTCTCGGGGCGCAGTTCGGTGACGCGGGCGGCGTTGACCAACCAGGACCGGTGGGTGCGCACGAAGCCGAGGGGCGCCAACTCGGCCTCGATGGCGGCGAGCGAGGAGCGCATCAGCGGCTTTCGGCCATCGGCCAGGACGAACTCGACATAGTTGCCGGCCGAACTGACCGCCAGGATGTCGGCGACCGGGGTCCTGACCACCTTGGCGCCGTCACGGATGTCGAAGGTGGCCGGAGCTGTGGTCGAGGGCGAACTCGGCGGCCAGCCATAGGCGCGCAGGAGGGCCCAGAAGGCGGTGACGCCGATGAAGTACCCGAGCGCGTCCTTGCGGAGCTCATAGATGAAGCGGTCGGGAACCACGTACTGGTAGGGGATGTCCAAGGCCGCGAAGATCGGCAGCCGCAGGGCATAGAAGCCCAGGACGTGCACGCTCGAGAAAACCAGTAGGCCGGCGATATGCACAGCCAGGACCCGCCAGCGCGGCGTGCTGTCCAGCGGGGCGATGCGGTAGGCGACCAGGGCGATCGGCAGGCAGGCGATGGCGGTTAGCGCGCTCGTGTACTGCTGGATCACCGGATAGATCCAGTGAACGCCGGGCCGGTCCTGGATCTCCGTGAAGACGTTCACGGTGTTGAGCGCCAGGATGGTCACCGCGAACAGCGGGAAGGCGCGGCGCCAGAAGATCCCGTTCATCCCCGATAGGTCGCCGTTCGTCACGCCGGGTCCCCGCCTGTCCCGACGGCCGCGCCGCGCGTACCGGGGCGCTTTCCACACCGGGCCGATATCACCGAACACTGGCTGATCTCGTCCACCCCAGAGCTCACGCCATGACCTCCGCTGTCTCTTCAGAGCGCCGCCCCGATCTCGACTGGATCCGTGTGGGCGCCTTCTTCCTGCTGATTCTCTACCACGTGGGCATGTTCTATGTGCCCTGGGACTTCCACGTGAAATCCCCTCATCCGGTGGCGTGGCTGGAGCCGGTGATGATGCTGACCAACCCGTGGCGGCTGACCTTGCTGTTCCTGGTGTCGGGGGCGGCGACCCGGTTCATGGCGGACAAGGCGAGCGCAGGCGGCCTGGCCAAGGCGCGGGTGGCGCGGCTGTTTCCGCCCTTGGTGTTGGCGGTCTTCGTGATCGTGCCGCCGCAGAGCTATTACGAGATCGTCGAGAAGCTCGGCTATTCGGGCTCGTTCCTGGACTTCTACGGCAAGTACGTCACGGCGTCCGGGCACTGGCGGCCGAATGGTCAGCCCCTTATCACGCCGACCTACAACCACATGTGGTTCGTGGTCTATCTGCTGGCCTACAGCCTGATCCTGGCCGGCCTGCTGCGGCTGGCCCGGCCGACCCTGGCGAGCTTGCAGGCGGGACTGGAGCGCGGGCTCGGCGGCTGGGGTCTGCTGGTCTGGCCGGCCCTGTTCCTGGTCGCCTTGCGGGTGACGCTGTTTCCGGTCTTCGGCATCACCCACGCGCTGGTGGATGATTGGTACAACCACGCGCTGTCGTTCAGCGTTTTCCTGTTCGGGTTCCTGACCGCGAAGTCGGTGGTGGTGAAGGCCGCGTTCATCCGCGCCCGCTGGCCGGCCATCGCGATGGCGGTGGTGGGCTATGGCGTCTACGCCTTCGTGCGCTGGACCTATCGAGCCGATGACGCCGCGCCGTCTCTGGCCGTGCAGGCCTTGGCGCAGGTCGCCTACGGCCTGAACCAGTGGGGCGCGATCGCCGCGATCCTGGGCTTCGGCGCCAAACACCTGACGCGGGGCGGGCCGTTGCTGACCTACCTCACCCTGGGCGTCTTTCCGTTCTACATCATCCATCAGACCTTCATCGTGGTGGCCGGCCACCACCTGGCCCAGCTGGGCCTGCCGCAAGGGCTGGAGGCCCTGATCCTGGTCGCCGGGACCTTCGCCTGCTGCTTCGCCACTTATGAGATCGTTCGCCGGGTGGCGGTTCTGCGGCCATTGTTCGGGCTGAAGGCGGCTCCAGCTTCAAGCGGGACCAGCGGCCTAGGTATTCGTCCAGAGATTGCGCCAGGCCCCGCACCGGGCCAATGATGTCTCGGCCAAGCTCGGACTTGGCGCAGGCCTGGGAGCTTTCTCACGTGACCACTCTTCGCCATCGCTTTGCGCGCGCGGCCCTGATCGTGCTGGCGCCGATGCTGATCGCCGGCTGCGGGGTCAATACGATCCCCACCAAGGACGAGACCGCCAAGGCCCAGTGGGCGGAGGTCCAGAACCAGTATCAACGCCGCGAGGACCTGATCCCGAACCTGGTCGAGACCGTGAAGGGGTACGCCACCCAGGAGCGTGAGGTCCTGACCCAGGTCACCGAGGCTCGCGCCTCGGCCACCCAGGTCAAGGTCGACGCTTCGACCATCACCGACCCGGCGGCGTTCGAGAAATACGCCCAGGCTCAGGACCAGCTGTCCGGCGTGCTGGGCAGATTGATGATGATCCAGGAGCGTTATCCGGACCTGAAGTCGAACCAGAACTTCCGGGCCTTGCAGAGCCAGCTTGAGGGCACCGAGAACCGCATCGCCATCGCGCGGCGCGACTACAACGCCTCGGTTCAGGACTACAACACCGAGATCCGCACCTTCCCAGGCGCCTTGTGGGCCGGGACCGTGCATCGTTGGGCCAAGCCGATGGTGACCTTCGCCGCCAGCGCCTCGGCGCAGACCGCGCCGAACGTCAACTTCGGCGCGCCCGCCGCGCCTTCGGTCGCGGCGCCGGCGGCTCCCGCGGTCGCGCCCGCACCGGCGGCGGCCAACGCTCAATGACCAGGCTTGCGGGATCGCGGGGCGCTTTCAGCCTCGCGGTCCTGATCCTGCTGCTGAGCGTCGGCGTGGCGCTCGCCGCCGCGCCGAAGTTCCCGCCGCTGAGCGGGCGGGTGGTGGACAACGCCAACATCCTGTCGCCCGAGGTCGAGGCGAAACTCACCACCGAGCTGGCGACGTTGGAGACCCAGACGGGGCGGCAGCTGGTGGTGGCGACCCTGCCGGACCTGCAGGGCTATGAGATCGAAGACTATGGCTACCAGCTGCTGCGCACCTGGGGCATCGGCAGCAAGGAACGCGACGACGGCGCGATCCTGATTGTCGCGCCCAGCGAACGTAAGGTGCGAGTCGAGGTCGGGTATGGGCTCGAGCCGGTGCTGACCGACGCGCTGTCCAGCGTGATCATCAATCAGACCATCCTCCCGGCCTTCAAGGCGGGCCAGATGGAGCAGGGCGTCGTCGACGGGACGCAGGCCCTGGTCCAGCAACTGAGCTTGCCTGACGATCAGGCCCGCGCGGCGGCCGCGACGCCGGCCAAGGCGAGTGGCGGCGGCGAGAGCATCGGTCCGGCGGTGATCTTCGTCATCTTCATCATCTTCTGGCTGCTCAGCGGCGTGATGGGCGGCTTCGGCCGTCGTGGTCGCGGTCGCGGCGGTCGCGGCCTTTGGTGGCTGTTGCCGCTGCTGCTGAGCGGCGGCGGCGGTGGTGGTCGCGGCGGCTGGGGCGGCGGCGGAGGCGGCGGGTTTGGCGGCGGCGGCTTCAGCGGCGGCGGCGGGTCCGGCGGCGGCGGTGGAGCCTCGGGGAGTTGGTAGGCATGCTGAGCGACACAGACCGCGCGCGGATCGAGGCGGCGGTGAAGACCGCCGAACTTGGCACGACGGGCGAGATCTATTGCGTGGTCGCGGGCGAGTCCTCGGACTATCGCGAGGTGCCTATCGCCTGGGGCGCGATCGCGGCGCTGGCCGCGCCGGCGGTGCTGCTGGCGTTCGGCATCCATGTCACCGCGCCCGACGACTTCGGCCAGGGCTGGTCGGCGGCGCAGATGAGTTCGGCCGCCGAGGCGACGGCGCGGGTGGCGCTGAGCGGAGCGATCCTGCTGCAATGCGTGCTGTTCGTGATGGTGGCGGTCCTGGTGGCCATGCCGCCGATCCGCCGGCTGCTGACGCCGCGGCCGCTGAAGCGCGAGCGGGTCCGCCGGCGCGCGCACGAGCAGTTCCTAGCCAAGAACCTGCAGGCCACCCGTGAGCGGACCGGCGTGCTGATCTATGTGTCGGCCAGCGAGCACATGGCCGAATTGATCGCCGACGAGGGCATCGCCGCCAAGGTGGATGACGACGCATGGGACCGTGCGATGAAGCAACTGATGGCGGGCTTCAAGGCCGGCCAGCCAGCGCAGGGTTTCGAGGACGCCATCGCCCTGTGCGGCGCGATCCTGGCCGAGCATTTTCCGCCGCGCGACGACGGCAATCCCAACGAACTGTCCGACTCGGTGGTGGTGCTGGGCTAGAGCGACCCCTCCTCTCCCTAGGGAGAGGTTAGGTGAGGGGGCCGCGCAGCGGCGCTTTGCCGACGAACGACCATCGTGTGCGGAGGCCGTTAGTCCCCTCACCCGACCTCTCCCCAGGGAGAGGGGAAGTGCTTCCTAGCCGTACCGTGCTTCCAGCAGGTCGATCTCGCGGATCATCCTGCGGGCGGCCTCCTCGTCGAGTTGGCGATGGCGGGCCAGGCGGAAGATCTCGTCGCGTTCGGCGCGCAGGCCGGCCAGCCGCAGCTGGCGTTCGATCAGGTCGATCTTCTGGTTCTGGGCGGCGGCTTCCGGGGTCTGCTGGCGGCTGTCGATCCGCTGACGGTAGAGCTCCATGATCCTGGCCGAGGCGTCGGTATAGAGGTCTGCGTCGGCGCGGCCCTGGGCCATCACGTGCCGCGCCGTGTCGATGGCGTTGATCGCCGACTGGGCGGCGGCGACGCGGGCCTGGTCGATGGCGGCCTGGTGCGAGGGTTCGGGCGGCAGCTCCAGGTTTTTCAGCAACCGGGGCAGGGCGACGCTGGCGAGCACTAGCGAGACGATGATCACCCCGGCCGCCAGGAAGATGGCGAGGTTTCGGGCCGGGAAGGGCGTCCCGTCCGGCAGGGCGAAGGGGATGGTGAGCACGCCCGCCAGGGTGATCGCGCCGCGCACCCCGGCGAAGGACATGGCCGCGACCAGCCGCCAACTCATCGGCGGCGGGGTCACGCCGCGGCGGGCGGCGCGGAACATGTTCCAGCGCAGCGAGACCCACACCCACAGGAACCGCAGGGCCGCGAGCGCCGCGGTGATCGCCAGGACGTAGATGGCCAGCCACCAGGGTTCGTGGTGACCGGTGATGCGGACCGTCTCGGCGGCGCGGGCCATGATGCTGGGCATCTGTTCCCCCAGCAGCACGAAGATGATGCCGTTGAGGGTGAACTGGATGGTGTCCCAGACCGCGGTGCGCCGCACGCGGGTGATGCCGAGGGCCTGCCCGCTCTGCTCGGTGAAGCTCATGGTCACGCCGGCGGCGACCGCGGCCAGGATGCCTGAGCACTCGAAATGCTCAGCCAGCAGGTAGGCGCCGAATGGGATCAGCAGGCTGATCAGGATCTGGGCGCTGGTATCCTCGCCCAGTTTGGCGCTGACCCAGTTCTTGGCCTTGGTCACGGACCAGGTCACCCCGACCCCGATGACGAGCCCGCCGAGCGCAACCCAGAGGAAGGCGCCGAACGCCTCTTGAAGCGAGAAGACGCCGGTCATGGCGGCGGCGACGGCGAAACGCATGCAGACGAGGCCGGAGGCGTCGTTGAGCAGCGATTCGCCCTCGAGGATATGCATCATCCGTTTGGGGATCGGCGCCCGCGAGGCGATGGCTGACACCGCGATGGGGTCGGTGGGCGAAAGGATCGCGGCCAGGGCGAAGGCCACCGGCAGCGGCATGGCCGGGATCAGCCAATGGATCAGCAGCCCAACTCCGACCACGGTCAGGACCACTAGCCCCAGCGCCAGTTCCAGGACGATCGCGCGGTCGCGGAACAGGTCTTCCTTCGGGATCCGCCAACCGTCGAGGAACAGCAGCGGCGGCAGGAACAGCAGGAAGAAGATCGCCGGCTTCAGGTCCACGGTCGGCACGACCGAAATCGCGATCACGGCGCCCAGGCCGATCTGGACGAGCGGCAGCGGGAGGCGTGTCAGGCGGGCCAGCGTCCCGCTCATGACCACAGCCAACAGCAGGAACAGGATAGTGCTGATCGAAGCCAAGTGGTCTCCCGTGCAGCCCTGGGGGCCTTAGCCCTTGAAGCTGTCCTTGGCGGCGCGGACCGCGGCGAAAGCCTCGTGGTCCTTGGCGCCGGCCAGGCCCATGCGTTCGGCGAGTTGCGGCGCGCGCAGGAAGGGGTTGGTCGCCTTTTCCAGCCCGATGGTGGTGGGCACGGTCCACTCGCCGCGCTCGCGGGCGGCGAAGATCGCCTCGGCGCGGGATTTCAGGGCCGGTGCGTCATCGACCGAGAGGGCGAAGCGGGCGTTGGAGGCGGTGTATTCGTGGGCGCAATAGACCTTGGTGTCGTCGGGCAGGGCGGCCAAGCGTTGCAGACTGTCCCACATCTGCTCGGGCGTGCCCTCGAACAAGCGGCCGCAGCCGAGCGCGAATAGGGTGTCGCCGACAAAGGCGGCATGATCGGCGGCGTCGAAGAAGGCGATGTGGCCGAGTGTGTGGCCACCGCTCTCCAGCACCTCGAACCGGGTTTGGCCGAGGCTGACGCTGTCCCCGCCGGCGACCTCGCGGTCCGGCGCCTGGCCGATACGCTCGACTTCCTTGGGGCCGACGACGGTGGCGCCGGTTGCGGCCTTGATCTGGGCGTTGCCGCCAGCATGATCGGGATGCCAGTGGGTGTTGAGGATCAGATCGAGCTTCCAGCCGAGGCTGGCCAGCTCGCGCAGGATGGCGTCGGCGTCGGGGGTGTCGATACAGGCGGCCAGGCCGGTGGCGTCGTCGCGCACCAGGAAACCGTAGTTGTCCGAGAGACAGGGAAACTGATGGACGGTGATCGACACGTATCTCGTCTCCCCTAGGGACTTCTGAAGCCGTTTCCGATTTAAGGTCGGTCTTCAATCAAGTCGAGCATAAGCCAGATGCGTCGCGACGTCCTTGAGCTCCGTCAGTTTTATGCCTCTCCACTGGGGCGGGCGGCCCGTGAAATGGTCAGCCGCAAGGTGATCGAGACCTGGGGCGATGCACGCGACCTGGATGTGCTGGGCCTGGGCTACGCCACCCCGTTCCTGGGATCGATCCGCCCGTCGGCACGCCGCGTGGTCGCCGCCATGCCGGCTCAGCAGGGCGTCGAGCTTTGGCCCGCCGAGGCGCGCAACCTCGCCTGCCTGTCCGAAGAGGACAGCCTGCCGTTCCAGAACGCCTTCTTTGATCGCATCCTGGCCGTCCACGCCCTGGAGGAGAGCCGCGATCCGCTGGCGTTGCTGCGCGAGGTCTGGCGCGTCTTGGCCCCGACCGGCCGGGTGGTGGTGGTGACGGCGGCGCGTAACGGCCTCTGGGCCAATGCCGAGAAGACGCCGTTCGGGCATGGCCGGCCCTACACCCGCAGTCAGCTCGCTGAGCTCTTGCGCGAAGCCGAGTTGGAGCCGACCGGCTGGACGCGCGCGCTCTATGTGCCGCCGGTTCCTTGGATGGCGCGCGGAGCCGAAGGCTTCGAGCAGGCTGGTTCGCGGCTGTGGCCGGGCTTCGCCGGGCTGGTGCTGACGGAGGCGGTGAAGGAGACCTTCGCGGTCAAGGCCAAGGCCGTGCGGGTTCGGGCCTCGGTTGTGCGGCCGGGCCTGGCGCCGCTTCCGGCCAATCGGACGCCTGTTTCGCGGGCGCCGGAGCCTTCGCCTTAGCGAAGTGCTTGGATGGGGCGGCGGTTGGCCCTAGCCTTGGCCGCCGGGACGGTTCAGAAATCGAACGGTGTTGGGAGTTGCGCCATGAAGATGATCGTCGCGGTGATCAAGCCGAGCCGTTTGGACGCAGTGTTGGAGGCGGTCACCGAGGCTGGAGCCTCAGGTCTGACCGTCACCGAGGTGCGGGGCTACGGCCGGCAGCGCGGTAAGACCGAGGTCTATCGCGGCGCCGAGTACGAGGTGAAGCTGCTGCCGAAGGTGAAGCTCGAGATCGCCGTGCCCTCGGACATCGTCGAGACCGTCATCGAGGCGGTGGCCCGCACGGCCAACACCGGCAAGATCGGTGACGGCAAGGTCTTCGTGATGGATCTGGAGCAGGCCTTGCGGATTCGCACCGGCGACCGGGACTCCGCCGCTATCGCCGGCTAGGTGAGCAGGAAATCGCCTGACGGGGCCGGACTTTCCAAGGGCGGGACCGGCCCGTGGACGAAGACCAGGGTGGTGGTCGTCAGTTGGGGCAAGCCCTTCACGACGCCTTCGGCGAACTCAGGCACCTTGAGGCCGGGACCAGCCAGGAAGGCATAGCCGTCCTCTTGGCCGTCACCGTCGATATCCAAGAAGACCCGTTGACCCGGTTGCGGCGTGCGCGTGGCCAGGGATGCGAGGGTCTGCCCGCCCTGGGTGGGGTCGCCGTGTTCTGGCCGGGCAAGAACGTCCTTGCCTTGAGTGTTGACGAGCCGGTCGCCCTGTTCCGCGGAAAAGTCGAAGATCATGCCGAGCAGGCCGTCAGGCGCCGGCCGGTCGTGCAGCACGAAGGTGTCAGCGCCCGCGCCGCCAAGCGCCAAGGTGGTCGGGGCGAGCTCGATCTGGTCGTCGCCCTCGCCGCCGTCCAGCAGATCGAACTGGCCCACGGGCGCGCCGCCGCCGTCCAGGGTGTCGGCGCCCGCGCCGCCATAGAGGTGATCCGCGCCGGCTCCGCCTGACAGGCTGTCGTCGCCGTCGCCGCCCCGCAGGGTGTCGTCGCCGTCGCTACCTTTGATGACCTGTCCTGGCGTGCTCGCCGGGAGCGGCGCGGCCAGGGCCGCGACCACGGCTTCGTTCTCGCTGGGCGCCTCATCAGGCGCCGAGGTGTCCAGTGGCGCCGGCGCGGTCATCGGTTCGGCCGGCGGCGTACCTGCTTCGGGCGAAAGGCCCGCGGGCGCGGTGTCGCCGGCAGGGCCGTGTTGGAGGGCCAGCAGGTCCTGGCGCTGTTCCTCGGTCGAGGCCTGGGCGGCTTCCGTCGCCACCACCGAGACCAGATCGGGCGCAGGCGCCGCGGGCTCGTCCGAGGTGGTGTCGGGCGCGGCCTCGGCATGCTCGATGTCGTAGATAAAGGTCCCGGCGACCACCAGGGCGATGAAGGTCTGGACCTGACGGGCGCTCAGCGAGACGACCACGTCTTCGCGAATTTCGCGCCAGTCGCCGCCCAGCAGCCGGTCGCAGGCGCTCCACAGGGTGTCGCCCTCCTGCACGGCGTCGGCCGAGGCGTCGTGGATGACGAACTGGCCGTTGATCCGGGCGACGTGGATCAGAACTTCTTCGTTTTCATCCTTGATGACGCACCAGGGGTCGCCCTCGTCGGTCGTGCCGTAGACGACCTCGACCTTCGCGCCGTCCGCCGACAGGCGGTCAGCCAGATCGGACAGCCGCGCACGTTCGGCGGCGGTCCAACCCCCGCCGGCGCTGGGCCGGGGCTCGAACTGGAGGACGTTGGACATTACGACGTGGGTTCCTCAGCCCCTGCCCGCCAGGCGCGCGACCAGCGCATCCTGAGCGGCTTCCCCGAACAACAGCCGGTAGAGTTCCGGCTCGTAGTAACGCAGCAAGGTGCGTGCGAATTCGGCGGGATTGAGGCCGACGGCCTCCGCCCAAGCGCCTTGCGTCTCGATCGGGACGCGGCCGAGGCCGCTCTCCACCTGCGAGACGAAGGTGTAGTAGCGCAAGCCCACGCGTTCGGCCAGTTCAGCCTGGGTCAGGCCCGCGGCCTCGCGGCTGGCCTTCAACCAACGGCCCGCCTCCTGGCGCAGACTCTTGGTGACCGCCGCCCGCGCCGGATCAACCGCGCTTCTTGGCATCTCTGTACTCCTTACGCTCGCGGCGGATGTGCGCCGCCAAGCCATCTTGCGACATTCAGCGGCTGTATGTACAGTAATTACGAAACGTATTTATACGCGACGTGTAACGCCTCGTCGTCATCATAACATGGACCTGTGGCCGCAAGCCACGTCGTGAGGTCCGACCGGAGTGATCATGCGCCTTCGCTACGTCCTGTTCGCCGCCGCCTCACCGCTTTGCCTGTTGGCGGGCGCGGCTCAGGCCGAGACCGTCATTTCGACGACGACGTCCACGCCCGTCGCCACGGCGACGGCCGCCAATGGCGCCCGCGACGACATCAAGGTGTCGAGCGGCGGAGTGTTGCAGCCGAAGACGGCGGGCGCGGCGATCACATTGAACAGCAATAACAAGGTGACGCACGAAGGGGCGATCAAGATCCAGGACGTCAACGACGCCACCGGGATCCTGGTGCTGGGCGGCATGACCGGCGAGGTGAAGACCTCCGGCTCGATCACGGTTGACGAAAGCGGCGAGGCCAAGGACACCGATTCCGACGGAGACCTGGACGGTCCCTTCGCCACCGGCGCGCGCCGGTTCGGCGTCCGCGTGACCGGCCCCGGCGTCTTCCACGGCAGCGTCGTCCAGGCCGGCGGCACGATCACGGTCACGGGCAATGATTCGGCCGGCATCTCGGTGGAGACCGGGATCGACGGTTCGGTTCGGACCGCCGGCGCCATCGCGGTGACCGGTGATCGCTCGTACGGCGTCCATACCGTCGGCACGGTCGGCGGCGACGTCGCCATCCTCTCCAGCGTCGCCGCCCAGGGGCAGGGCGCGGTCGCGGTCGCGACGGACGACAACATCGGCGGCAAGCTGGTGCTGGGCAATTCGGTGGTCGCCACCGGGTTCCGCTACACAACCCGCCCGGCCGACGCGGCGACCGCCAAGCTCGACGCCGACGACCTGCTGATCGGCGGCCCCGCCGTTCGGGTGCGCGGCGACGTGCAGGGCGGAATCATCATCGATGCTCCGCCCGCGGACCTAGATCCCAAGGACGCCGACGAAGACAAGGACGGCATTCCCGACGCCAGTGAGACGACCGGAACGATCACTTCGTTCGGTTCGGCTCCTGGCATGTTGATCGGCTCCGAGAGCCGCGACGTCCAGGTGGGCGTCGGCGGCACGGGCTCAAACGCCTACGGCCTCAACATCAAGGGCACGGTGCAGGGGCTGGGCGTCTATGACGGCGTGGCGGCCAAGGCGATTCAGATCGGCGGTCTGGGCGGCAAGGTGAACATCGACGGCGGCGTCCGGGTCTCTGGCGGCGTCGCGGCGACGGCGGTGAAGGCCGGCGCGATCGGCCTGCAACTGGGCGCCGGCGTGACCACGCCGAAGATCCTGGTCGAGGGCGGTTCGATCAAGGCGAACTCCACATCGGCGGACGCCGTCGATGTGCGTGCGCTCCAGATCGATAGCGGCGCTTCGGTGAACTACCTCGGTAACTCCGGAACCATCGCCGCGGGCGTCAGCGGCGCCAAGGGTTCGGCGACGGCGGTCCTCGACGCGTCCGGTTCGTTGCGCCTGATCGAGAACGTCAACGCCATCACCGCGGTCGTCGCGCCGAGCGACTCCACAATCGTCACCGGCCGGGCCGTGGCCCTTGACCTGCGCGCCAACACCGCGGGCGTCACGGTCCGTCAGGGCCCCAACGCCGTCAGCACCGTCACCCCCACGATCATCGGCGACGTGCTGTTCGGTTCGGGGGCTGCTCGCCTGGAACTGTTGTCGGGAGTGCTGAACGGCGCCGTGGCCTTCGGTTCGGGCGCCGACACCCTGGTGATCGACGGCGGGGCGGCCATGACCGGCGCGCTCACCGACGCCGGCGGCGGTCTGACCGTCAACATCGCCAAGGGCCGGCTGACCGCCACCAACACCGGCGCCATCAATCTGACGTCGCTTAGCCTTGGCGCGACCGGGGAACTGGTGCTCACCGCCGATGCGGCTGCGGGCAAGTCGACAACACTCAACGTGGCGGGCGCCGCGAACCTGGCCACCGGTTCCAAGGTCGGCCTGCGCTTCGCCTCCAAACTCGACGCACCCACCACCTTCACACTGATCAAGGCCGGCACATTAACGGCCGGGGCGATCGACCAGAGCCTGCTGGGCTCGACGCCGTGGCTCTACAAAGCCGAGCTTCGGGTCGATGGCGCGCAGAACTCGCTGCTTGCCGACGTGCGCCGCCGCACGGCGAGCGAAGCTGGACTGAACAGCGCCGAGGCCGCCGCCTACGACGCGATCTACGCCAACTTCGATCGTGACGCGACGGTCAGCGGCGCCCTGCTGTCCAAGACCGACGGAACCAGCTTCGCCAAGCTGTACGACCAGTTCCTGCCGGACTTCTCGGGCGGCCTGTTCCACACCCTGGCCGCCGCGTCCGACGCCACCGGCCGGGCGGTCGACGAAGACAAGGGCGTCATGACCGACGAGGGCGTGCGCATCTGGACCCAGGAGATCGCCTTCCTGGTCAAGCGCGACATCGACCGGTCGGCTAGCTACGACGCCAACGGCTTTGGCCTGGCGGGCGGTGTCGAGGCCCCGAGCACTAATTTCGGCACGCTCGGCCTGATGACCAGCTTCGCGAACGTCAATGTCGACGACACCTTCGCCGCGGCGGCCGAAACGCTTGGCGGCCAGGTGTTCTCGGCCGGCGTCTACTGGCGCGACAGCGTCGGCGGGCTGACGGCCAATCTGGGCCTCACCGGCGGCTACGCCTCGCTGAAGAGCACCCGCGTCGTCTCCGACCCGGCCGCTGGCCTTAATCGCTCGGCGCGCTCCAACTGGAACGGCGGCACCTTCTCGGCCCACGGCGGCCTCAGCTACCTGCTGGGCGCCGGCCGGTTCTTCGCCAAGCCGCAGGTCTCGGCCGACTACTTCCTGCTGAAGGAAGACGGCCGGACCGAAAATGGCGGCGGCGACGCTGTAAACCTTCGTATCGACAAGCGTTCAAGCGACCAGCTTAGCGCCTTCGCGGGTGTCACCTTCGGAGCCAGATTTGGTGAGGAGAGCGCCTTTGTCTGGATTCCCGAGCTGACCGCCGGATGGCGTCAGGCAGCCGGCGACGGGGCAGGCGTCACGACCGCCAGCTTCGTCGCCGGAGGCCCTGCTTTCAGCCTGGAAGCCCCCGATCTTTCGGGCGGCGGACCGGTGGTGCGCCTGGGCCTTCGCGGCCAGGGCAAATACTTCGATTTCGCGGTCGAAGGTGGTGGTGAGTTCCGCGACGACTACGAGGCCTATGACGGCCGCGTCATCGTCCGGTTCCTGTTCTGACGGAGTAGCGTTTGATGACGATGTTGGCTGGAGGTCTGCTTGCGATCGCCGCGGTTTTGGTGAGCCTCGCACGCCGGACCTACGGTCGGCCGCCCCTCTGGCGCTCGCGCGCGGCCTTGGCCGGCTCGATCGCCTGCCTGGGGCTGGCGGCCGCCCTCGTCGCTTTTGACCCGAGGGCGTTGGTTGAAACGCCGGTCCTGTTCGTGGCCGCGTTCTGCCTCTTCGAAGGGAGCCTGGCGCTCCTCAGCCTCATGGCCGCCGCGGGACGTCCGCAGCCCAAATGGCTCTCGTGAGCGTTCAGGCGACTAAGTCCCCCACCGCCTGAACGGTCTAGTCGAAGAGGTCTCCCGGAGGCGGGGTCGGCGCAAGCGCCGGCTCCGCCTTTCGGCTGAGCAGGAAGAGGGCGGTCTCGGCCCGCCAGTTCTCGATCGCCCGCGAGGGATCGACCATCCGGGCGGGCCTGCCTGGGATCAGGACCGAGCAGGTTTCGATCCGCAGCTCCAGCACGTCGCACAGGTCGGTGAAGTCGCGCAGGGTGCAGAGGTGGATGTTCGGCGTGGACCACCACGGCTCGGGCAGGGACTTGGTTTCGGGCATGCGGCCGGTGGTCAGCAGCGCCCAGCGCACCCGCCAGTGGCCGAAGTTCGGCAGCGACACCACCGCGCGGTCGGCGATCCGCAAGAGCTCCGACAAGACGTGCTTGGGATCGCGGACCTGCTGCAGGGTCTTGGACAGCACGGCGTAGTCGAAGGCCTTGGTCGGGAAGTGGTCGAGGTCGCGGTCGGCGTCGCCCTGAACAACCGCTAGGCCGCGGGCCAGGCAGGCGCCGACGCCCTCGCCCGACAGCTCCAGGCCCTGGCCGTCGATCTGTTTTTCGCGGGTCAGAAGTTCCAGCAGTTCGCCCTCGCCGCAACCGACGTCGAGCACCCGCGAGCCTGGGCGCACAAGGCGCAGGATTTCCTTGAAGTCGTCGCGCATCGGCAGGCTCACGCCAGGCCTCGCTTTTCGGCGGCGGAAGCCAGGAAGCCGCGCAGCGCCGAATCGAGGGCCGGTTCGTCCAGGAAGAAGGCGTCGTGGCCCTTGTCGGTCTCGATCTCGGCGAAGCTGGCGCGGCAGCCGGCGGCGTTCAGCGCCCGCACCACGTCGCGGCTCTCGGCCGTGGAGTAGAGCCAGTCCGACGAGAAGGAGAGCACGCAGAAGCGCACGTTCCGCGCGCGGGCGAAGGCCTGCGCCAGCACCCCGCCATGGCTGGCGGCGAGGTCGAAATAGTCCAGGGCGCGCGTGACGTAG
>NZ_JAURWM010000129.1 GCF_030654915.1 Phenylobacterium sp.
CGAGACCGCGCGCTTTGGCCCTGCAGGGCGCCCAGCCCCTGGACCGGGTCAGAGGCCTGCAGGCTGAGGATGAACGGTCCGCCGATGCGTTCGGGCTCGAACAGCCACGCGAAGGGCGTCTGCCCCGACTCTTTATAGAGCACCAGGTCGATCAGGATCTCGCTCGCCCGCAACAGGCTCCGAGCCGACCGGACCCGCCAGCCGGGCCCGATGGCCAGGCCAGCCAAGGCGCGCGCCAGGGCCGATTCCAGGGCGAGCGTGCGCTGGCCCAGCACGCGCGCGGTCCGCGCAACGCCGAGCGCCGCTCCGCCCTGTCGGGCCAACTGTAACAGGACGCCCGCCGATACGAACGCCAGGCCGTCGAGGTCCACGAGGGCGCAGCGATGGATCGGACAGCTCACCTGGAACACCATCTGGCTCTGCGCCGGCCACCAATGGTCACACCCCCGTGCGGCCGCCTCGCGGCAACAGACTGGACAGGCGCCGCCGCGACGACCTTGCGCATCGAGCGCCGCCATCCAGGACAACCGGCGCGCCTGCGGGATGCACAAATCAGCGATCGCCGCTGGCGCCATGCCGCCGACCTCGGCCAGCGTCTCGAGCGTGCCTGGCGAGGGGTGCAGATCGTCGATCGGGCCTATCCCCAGCCAGGCCCAGAAGGTTGGGAGATCGACGTAGTTGTGCGCCGCGACCCGGGCCGTCCACGACGACAGTCCCTCCCCCGTGGTCGGGCGCGGCGCATAGGGCAGTCTCACCCTGCCGCGGCCCGGACGCGAGCGCCCCGGCGCATTGCCATCGCCGTCCGCACATGGCGGACCACCTCCTCGGCGTGCAGGCTCTCAACTGTGATCCGTTCGCGGCCGCTGTCGATGGCCTCGACGGCAGCGGCGTTCAGCAGACGGAAGGTCTTGCCGGGACTGCCGCCGCTGATCTCATGGACGGCGCCGACGAAGGCGTCATCGACCTGGCTCTTCATGCGGAGCGGGAAATGACCGACCACGGCCGCCACGATCGCGGCGTAGGTCTCGTCCTTGGCCAGGCGCGAGAGCCGGAAGGGCTGGGCGCGGCCTTCGATCTGCGGGTCGGAGGTCAGGGCGTTCAGGGCCTCCAAAGTTCCGAAATAGGCCATCGAGAGCGAAAGCGTGTTGGACAGCCGGCGCAGGGCGGCCAGCGTCTTGCGCTGGGCGGCGCCCGTACCGATCATCAGGTTGTTGGTTTCATCGATGACCAGCAGCCGGGTGCGCAGGCGTTCCAGCTGACCATGGACGGCCCGCTCGGCCTCCATCGCCCGCCGGGTGGGGGTCGGCGCGCCAACCGCGTCCAGAATGATGCCGTAGAGCCGTAGCTCGTCGGCTTCGGGCGGAGCCTCGATCGCCACAACCTCCATCTGCGATCGACCGGTCTCCGCATCGAACGTCGGCGCGCGACCGCGCATGAATTTCCTCAGGATCGTCGTCTTGCCCATGTCGGGGTCGCCAACGATGAGCAGCGAAGGCATCCGTGTCCGCTGGGCGCCACGGAGCAGCTCCTCGAGGCGCTGCAAGGCCGTCTGGCCTTGTGGATATGCGACCCAGCGATCGGAGAGCACCAGATCGATGCGCGCCGCGGCCGTCAGGCCCGAGGTCTCGGTTATCGCGCTCACCAAGGTTCGATCTCCACGGCAAACGCTGGTGCCGGGCTTGTCGGAGCGGCCGCATCGGGCGGCTCCGCCGAAGCATCGCCCTCCGCGATCGGAGCCTGCTTCACCTCCGCCCGATGGCGCTCGCGCCTTACGGACTCGCGGCGCATCCGGCGGCTCTCGCTCGCTGCCGTGGCCACCAGGGCATGGTTGGCTTCACGAGCCGCAAAGAGGGCCGCCTCGTCGACCTGGGCTCGCCCTTCGGCGCGGAGCCGGCGTCGCGCCGCGAGCAGCTCCCACAGGCTCATGGGCGGGCGGGCGAGATTGCGATAGCGAAGCGCGCGGACCCCTTGCGGCGTCTCCATGAGCAGGCGCGACAGATCCCGCGGATCATAGGCGAGTTCGACGCGGCGCTGGCCGCTGTCGAACAGCGGCCCCAGGAAGGGCTCGTAATAGCGAACATGGTGGAAGCTTATCCCCTGGCGGGTGATTGTGCGCGAGATGCGCGGCAGGAAGGCGATCAACAGGCCTTCGGGGTCGAGGGGTTGTCGCGGCGTGACGGCCTGTTCGGCGCATAGGCGTCGCCAGGTCTCCAACGGCGGTGCCGAGAGGCTCGTGTGGATCCGGCGATTGTAGTCGCCGGCGACGAAGCGCCAGAGCCAGACCTCAAACTCGTCTATCGTCATGACCGCGGCCGCATCGCTGTCGTAGTCGCCGCGGGCGGCCACGTTGGAGAAAGTGGCGCCTGGCAGCAGGTGCATCTCGCTCATCACCGAGCCGATCAGGCGCTCAATGTGGCCGCCATAACGGGGGGCGCCGACGGGCCGACGCTCCGTCTCGATGCCCAGATTGCTGCACGCCCGGGCAAACGATCGGCTGCGAAAGTCGGAGCCGTTGTCGGAATGAACCAACTCGGGCAGGCCGAAGGCCGGCCACTCGGCGGATATCCCACGCTCCGCCAGGGCCTCGTCCTTGGCCAAGATTGCATGCTGCAGCGCCATGCCGACCGAAACGACAGACGGCGGATCCAACGAGATATAGAGCCCGGTGATCACCCTGGATGCCACGTCGATGACCAGGGTCACCCAGGGCCGGCCGATCGGCGCGCGCGAGTCCGCATCCACGAGGATGACGTCGGCCGGGGAATGATCGATCTGCCAGATCGCGTTCGGCCGCGTCACCGTCAGGCTTCCCGGCCGCATCGTCGCCGCCTCAGCCGCACCCGGCCCCTTGCGGCGGCGGGCCATCTCCCGCTCGCCGATCCGTTGCAGCCGGCGGCTGATCACCGACCGCGAGGGCGGTTTCAGGGTCTGCGAGGTGCAGCGCCGGGCGATCTCGCGCCCCAGCTGCGCCTTGGTGATCGACTGCCGGTCGAGGAACAGTTGTTCGATGGCCGTGTCGATTATCTCGATCACGCGCGCCGGCAGCCGCGGCCGCCCGGGTTTCCATCCCCCTACCCCGGTCACGACCGCCTGCGCGGTCTCTCCGACCGCGTAGCGGGCCAGCAGCCGATAGACCGTTGCCGTGTGGACGTTCAGTCGCCGCGCTGCGGCCTCGACCTCGGCGCGTGTACGGTGAGGATTGTCCAACAGCGGGCGCAGCACGCGCTGGCGCGCAACGGCCAACTCCCAGCGCTGTTCCTCACCCTGCGGCTGGTGGCTGGCTCTGCTCTCGGCCATCGGCGTGCGCTCCTGTTCGAGCCGCTCCCGCCCAAAACTCACCTGATTCGATGTCACGTCCGCAACGGTGCAGCATTCGCATCGAACGCGCAGTTTTCAGAACAGATTTCGTCCGAATTGCTTGCGACTAGCCCCTTCGGCTCACGTCCGGCCGCCCCGAACCGCAACTCTCGCCATCTATGTCTGGTCCCATTGAGGCGTCGCAGAACGGGGGCTCGCGAGACGGTCAGGGAGAACAGGTTGGCGCACCCTGACTCGCGCGAGCCGAGTCGTTGGGCCTCAGGACTTCGCCCCTAGTCCGGCGCCTCAGAGCATATAGCCGAGATCCGAAGCGCCAGTCGGATAGGCGAACATCGTCGATCGAAGGTCGGCGGCCGTGAGCCCATGGCGGATTGCCAGACCGAACAGGTTGATCACCTCCTCGGCGTGCGGGCCGACCAGATGGGCTCCAAGGATTCGGTCGGTGGCCTCCTCGATCAGCACCTTGTGGCCGTAGACCCGCTCGGCCAGGCGGCGGGCGCTGAACCAGTTGGGCGTCGAGCCGGCATTGACCCGGAACTTGTGGCCCTGGCGGCGCGCCTCGTCCTCGGAGAGCCCGACGGCGGCGATGGACGGCACGGTGAAGGCGACACTCGGGACGCCGCGATAGTCCGGCCTGTGCGACGGGCCATCCAACAGGTTGGCGGCCACGACCTTGGCGTCCTGGCTGGAGACCGGCGTCAGCGGCGGCCCGACGCCGGCCGCGTCGCCGGCGGCATAGACCCGAGGGTTGGAGACGCTTTGCAGGTGCTCGTTCAGATGTAGGCGGCCGTCACGCGCGGTCACCTGGCCCGCCGTGAGGTCCAATGCGTCGAGGTCGGGCCCGCGGCCGGCGGCATGCACCACCAGGTCGGCCGGGACGGCGAGGTCGGGCGCGCCCGGACGGCTGGCGTGGACGATCAGGCCGCCCTGGACCCGCCCGACTCGGGTGACCGTGGCGCCGGTCTCGACGGCGATGCCGAGTTCCTCGAACCGCGGCATGAGCCAGCCGACCAGGTCGGGATCGAAGTTCGGCAGGAGCCGCGGGGCACGTTGCAGGATGGTGACCTCCGCGCCGGCGCGCGCCGCCAGGTGCGAGAACTCGGCCGCGACATAGCCGCCGCCGATCAGCGCGATCCGGCGTGGCAGAGCCGGCAGCTCCAGGAAGTCGTCGCTGGTGCTGACCAGCTCTTCCCCCGGGATGCCCAGCGGGACCGGGCGGGCGCCGGTGGCGATCAGCACGTGTCGGGCCTGGAAGGCGCGGCCGTCCACCTCGATCGCGTCCGGACCGGCGAAACGGGCGAGCCCGTGGAAGGCGTCGACGCCCAGTTCGGTGTAGCGCTGCTCCTGCTTGGCGGGGATCGGATCGGTGAAGGTCCGCTTGAACGCCATCAGGCCCGGCCAGTCGATCGCCAGCGCGCCTTCCACGCCATGCCCGGCCATGCGCCGGGCCGCGTCGATGGCTTCCTCGCCGCTCACCAGCATCTTCTTGGGATCGCAGCCGCGCAACGCGCAGGTGCCGCCGAACGGCCGGTGATCGATCACGGCGACGGACCAGCCGGCGGCGCGGACCTTCGCCACGGCGACCTGGGCCGCCGTGCCGCTGCCGATGACGATCAGGTCGTAGGAATCCATGACGGCCACTCCATCCGCATCGGCGCAAAAATCGCGACGCCAATCTCCAGCGCTTCGGCGAGGCTCAGGCGCACGCCCTCCTGGCCAGCGGCCGGGCTGTTTGCGCGCCAGGTCTCCAGGTGAACGTCCTCGCAGAAGAAGGCCTGCAAGGTGCAGAGCGAAGACGCGGCACAGCCGGCGGCGTAGCGATGGCCGGACCAGACCACGATCCCTATCGGCTCGACCTGATCCAG
>NZ_JAURWM010000134.1 GCF_030654915.1 Phenylobacterium sp.
GCGCCTATATGCGCGACCCGACCGGCAACAAGATCGCGGTCTTCGCCAAGGGTTGAGCGGCCGCGGCAACCGGCAGAGCGAGCAACAAAAAAGGCCGGGGTCTCCCCCGGCCTTTTCCGTAACTATCTAAGTCGTCGCTTAGGCGGCGAAAGCGACCATGCGGCGGCGACGGATCGCCGTGCCGGCCAGGCCGAAGCCCGTGATCATCATCGCCCAGGTCGCCGGCTCCGGCACGGCCGAAGTAACCGACTCGCTCAGCAGCTCGAACTTGCCGGTGACGACAGAGCCGTAGCCCTTGCCTTCGTTCACGCCGAAAAAGCCTTGATTGAAGACGGTGTCCTGCAGGCTGATCTTCAGCTTGCCGCCGTTGCCGAAGGTGTAGATTTCCGGCGCGTCCCAAGTCACCACGCCGCCTTGGGTGACGAACAGGTTGAAGCCGAAGGTTTCCCCTTCAACGGGATCGCCCGACACGCCGGTCGGCGACAGGAAGTTGAAGCTCACCGCGATGCTTTTCGGCGAGAGGTCATCCCATTCGACGGTCTTCTCGTTCGTCCAGATGGTGAACAGGCCGACCGGGCCCGAGTTCTCGCCCGCGTTAAGGTCGAAGTTGAACGAATTGAACAGGCCCGACTTGATGATGAGGCCTTGGCCCGAATTGGCCGACACATTGCTGACGCTGCCAGCGATTGTGGTGAGTGCATTGGCGGCCGAAGCCGAAATCGTGAGCGCGAGCGCGGCGCCCGCCGCGGCTAGGTACTTAAACATTAAGCCATCCCTCTGAAAATCTTCGAAACCTGCGCTACTGGGCGCCACCTGGGATGGTGAATTAAGACTTAACCGTGGCTTCCGCAACGACACTCGCCTGACAGGGGTGCTGAAAAGGCAAGTTCGCCGAGCCGCGTTCCAAATGTTCGCCAGAACGCCGCCATGGCACATTTCAATGTCGATTTTCGACGTTGAGCGGCGTGGTGATTCGGCGTTCCACGCCTTCATCAGCCCAACGAAAACGGCGCAGGAGAGCCTCCTGCGCCGTTCGTCATATCTGGCTGGTCACCCGATTCTCAGCCGGCGAGCAACGCTTTCACCGCCGCTAGCCCCTCGGCCGCCTTGGCGCCGTCCGGCGCGCCGCCCTGGGCGAAGTCCGGACGCCCGCCGGCGCCCTGCCCGCCCATGGCCAAGACCGCCGCCTTGGTCAGTTCGACAGCGCTGAACTTGCCCGCCGCCGCGCCGTTTACAGCGACGGCCACCGACGCCTTGCCCTCGGCCGAGCCGATCAGGGCCACGACGCCATCGGGGACCTGCTTGCGGAATTCCTCAATGATCGGACGCAAATCCTTACCGCCAACGCCTTCCATCACCCGGGCGATGACCTGCACCCCGCCGATGTCTTCCGGACCGGAAGCCGCGCCGCCGCCGCCCATGGCGAGCTGCCGCTTGGCCTCGCCCAGTTCCTTGTCGAGCTTTCGGCGCTGGGCCTCAAGGGCCTCGACGCGCGCCAGGACTTCGGAGACCGGCGCCTTGAACTGGTCGGCGAGCGCCTTGGCGACCCCGGCCTGTTCGATCAGCCAGCGGCGCGCCGCCTCGCCGGTCAGGGCCTCGATCCGCCGCACGCCGGCCGCGACGCCGCTTTCCGAGACGATCTTGAATAGGGCGATGTCGCCGGTGCGGGCCACGTGGGTGCCGCCGCACAGTTCGACCGAATAGTCGCCCTCGCCGTCCAGCGACTTGCCAAGCGCGAGCACGCGGACGGTGTCGCCGTACTTCTCGCCGAACAGCGCCATGGCGCCGGCCTCGATCGCCTTCTCGGGCGCCATTTCCTGGGTGGTGGCGGGCAGGTTCTGACGAACCACCGCGTTCACCTCGGTCTCGATCTTGTCGATTTCCTCGGCCGTCAACGGACCGCCATGGCTGAAGTCGAACCGCATGCGCTCACCATCGACCATCTGGCCCTTCTGGGAGACGTGCGGGCCGAGCACATTGCCCAGAGCCTTGTGCAGCAGGTGAGCCGCCGAGTGATTGGCGCGCGTGGTGGTGCGCAGGTCCGGATCGACCGCCAGGCGCGCCTCGGCGCCGACCGACAGCTCACCGGTCAGGATTTCGATCTCGTGGACAAACAGATCGCCGGCCTGCTTTTGGGTGTCGAGCACCTTGGCCTTGCCGCCGGTCCATTCGATTTCACCGACATCGCCGGCCTGCCCGCCGCTCTCGGCGTAAAAGGGCGTGCGGTCGAACACCGCCAGCACGGTCTCGCCGGCCTTGGCGGCGGCGATCTCAGCGCCGCCTGACACCAGCGCCAGCAGCTTGCCGGTGGCCTCGGTGGTGTCGTAGCCGAGGAACTGCGTCGCGCCCAAGCGCTCGCGGATCGCGAACCATTCGGCACCCTGCGCGGACTGGCCCGAGCCGGTCCAGGCTTCGCGCGCCAGGTCCTTTTGACGCTTCATGGCGTCCTCGAAGCCCGACAGGTCAACCGAGATGCCCTTGTTGCGCACCGCGTCCTGGGTCAGGTCGAGCGGGAAGCCGTAGGTGTCGTAGAGCTTGAAGGCGGTTTCGCCCGACAGCATGTCCCCTGGGTTCATGTTGGCCGTCGCCTCGTCGAGCAACGTCATGCCGCGCCCGAGCGTCCGGCGGAAGCGTTCTTCCTCCTGGCGCAGGGTCTCGACGATCACCGGCTCGGCGCGGCGCAGTTCCGGATAGGCGCCGCCCATCTCGGCCACCAGCACGGGCGCCAGTCGGTGCATCAACGGCTCTTCAGCGCCCAGCAGGTGGGCGTGGCGCATGGCCCGGCGCATGATCCGGCGCAGGACGTAGCCGCGACCTTCGTTCGAGGGCGAGACGCCGTCGGCGATCAGGAAACTGGTGGAGCGCAGGTGGTCGGCGATCACCCGGTGCGACGGACCGTTGGAGCCGCCGCCGACCAGTTCCTTCGACGCCGCGATCAGCGTGCGGAACAGGTCAATGTCATAGTTGTCGTGGACGCCCTGCAGGACCGCAGCGACGCGTTCCAGGCCCATCCCGGTGTCGATCTGCGGCTTGGGCAGGTCGCGGCGGGTGCCGTCGGCGAACTGCTCGAACTGCATGAAGACCAGGTTCCAGATCTCCACGAACCGGTCACCGTCTTCGTCCGGACTGCCGGGAGGGCCGCCTGGAATGTGCGGGCCGTGATCGTAGAAAATCTCGGAGCAAGGGCCGCAGGGCCCGGTGTCGCCCATCGACCAGAAGTTATCGTTGGTCGAGATGCGGATGATCTTCTCGTCGGGGAGGCCGGCGATCTTCTTCCACAGCTCAGCGGCTTCATCGTCGGTATGATAGACGGTGACGCACAGCTTCTCGGCCGGGATCTTGAATTCCTTGGTCAGCAGGGTCCAGGCGTGCTCGATCGCGCCGGCCTTGAAGTAGTCGCCGAACGAGAAATTCCCCAGCATCTCGATGATGGTGTGGTGGCGGGCGGTGTAGCCGACATTGTCCAGGTCGTTGTGCTTGCCGCCGGCGCGCACCGACTTCTGCGACGAGGCCGCGCGCGGCGCGGGCGGCGTCTCAGCCCCGGTGAAGTAGTTCTTGAACGGCACCATGCCCGCATTGACGAACAGCAGGGTCGGGTCGTTCTGCGGGACAAGCGGAGCCGACGGAATGATCAGGTGATCATTCTTCTCGAAGTAGCCCAGGAAGGCGCTGCGGATTTCGTTGAGGCTCTGCATGGCTCGTTGGACGATCTAAAACAGGAAAACCAGATATGGGGTGACGCTAGCCGCACCGCCCCCGCGCGCGACCGTTTACGAATTTTGTCAGCGCCCGCAAAGGAAAAGGACGCTTGGACGGGCTGCGTCCAAGCGTCCTCACGCAGTGCGGAACAATCGCGCGGGGGTCTCGGCCCTCGAAGCGGGCCGAACGTCGGGTTGGGCGCGTTCGGCTTTCAGGGGCCGTGGCGACGTTCCGCGACGCGATCCCTATTCGGCGTCTTTTTCTTCCTCGACGGTCGGGCCGACCAGAAGTTCTTCCTCGATAACTTCCTTGGCGCCGCGGACCTGCTTCTCGATCTGAGCGGCGATGTCAGGGTTATTCTTGAGGAATTCCCGAGCGTTGTCGCGGCCTTGGCCGATCCGGGTCGAATTCCAGGAGAACCACGAACCAGACTTCTCGACCACACCAGCCTTGACGCCCAGATCGATGATCTCGCCCAGCTTGGAGATACCCTCGCCGTACATGATGTCGAACTCGACCTCCCGGAACGGCGGGGCGACCTTGTTCTTCACGACCTTCACGCGGACATTGTTGCCGACGATCTCATCGCGGATCTTCACCGAACCTGTCCGGCGGATGTCCAGGCGGACCGAGGCGTAAAACTTCAGCGCATTGCCGCCCGTGGTGGTCTCCGGGCTTCCGTACATCACGCCGATCTTCATGCGAATCTGGTTGATGAAGATGACCAGGGTGCCGGACTTGGAGATCGAAGCGGTCAGCTTGCGGAGCGCCTGGCTCATCAGGCGGGCCTGGAGGCCCGGCAGGCTGTCGCCCATCTCGCCTTCGATTTCGGCGCGCGGCGTCAGCGCCGCCACCGAGTCGATGACGATCACGTCGACGGCGCCGGAGCGGACCAGGGTGTCGGTGATCTCCAGGGCCTGCTCGCCGGTGTCGGGCTGCGAGACCAGCAGATCGTCCAGGTTCACGCCCAGCTTGCGGGCATAGGACGGATCCAGCGCATGCTCGGCGTCCACGAAGGCCGCGGTGCCGCCGTTCTTCTGAACCTCAGCCACCACATGCAGCGCCAGCGTGGTCTTGCCCGAGCTTTCCGGGCCGTAAATCTCCACGACCCGGCCCTTGGGCAGGCCGCCGATGCCCAGCGCGATATCAAGGCCGAGGGAGCCGGTCGAAACCGCCTCAACCTCGATCTTGCTCTTCGAGCCAAGCTTCATGACCGAGCCCTTACCAAAGGCCCGATCGATCTGGGCGAGCGCCGCTTCCAGCGCCCGCGCCTTGTCACCTTCTTCTCGTCCCACGAGTTTCAACGCCGACTGACTCATTGCAAGGCGCTCCTTGTTTCATGATTCCAACCCGACAGTTCGACTCTCGAAAGAGCCGCCGGCCGTCTGAACAAAGGCGTACGCAGTTTGTTCTATGTTCGCAAGATGTTCTTTTGAGGCGGAGCCCCGACTACGACCGATCTTGACGCAGCCTCAAAACGTCCGAATTGCGGAGAGACCAAAGCGGCGGGGACGCGGGGCCGAGACCTGCGGCTGGCGAGCGGAGGTCGCGAAGGTCGGCCGATCTGAGTCCAGGATGTTGTCCACGAAGGCGCCCAGCGTCCAGGCCTGCGCGCGCAGGCTGGCGCGGACGTTCAATAGCAACAGATCGCCCAGTTTGACGTTCGCCGCGCCGCCGTTGTCGAAGGCGCTGTGAGACACTCCGATATAGCTGGCGTCGGCCCGCGCCAGCAGCTCAAGATCGGCGCCCAGGTCACGGCGGTACTCCACCCAGCCGCCGGCCGCGAGGCGAGGAATAACCGGGATGCGGTCGCCCGCGCTCCCCAGACCGACCGCGTCGTTGGTGGCCTGGTCCTTGGTCAGGACGGCATCGGTCAGGGAAAGGTTCAGCCCGCCCCGCCAGGCGGGGCTGACGGTGTAGATGGTGTCGGCCTCGAGCCCGAGAACACGGGCCTGGCCCAGATTGGTGATGAAGGCGAAGGCGCCATTGGTGCTGTTGGCGCTGTACTGCATGTCGCGCCAGTCGATCCGATAGACCGTGGCGTTGATCACCAGCCGACTGCCCAGCCACACGCTCTTCAGGCCCGCCTCGTAGTTCCACAGACTGTCGGCGTCATAGGCGGCCAGGTCCGGCGGCAGCCCCGGCACGGTGTTGATGCCGCCCGGCCGAAATCCCTGCGCCGCCTGCACATAGCCCATCAGCGCGGGGCTGAAACGATGACTGCCGACGAATTTGAGGCTCCAGCCGGCCTGCTGGGTGGTGGTGAGGAAATTGGCTTCGGAGGTGTTGGAGATGACGTTGACCACCAGCGCCTTCCCCTCCGTCCGCTTGTCATATTCGAAGCGGCGCGCGCCCAGGCTCAGCGAGGTGTCGCGATCGGCGCCCAGCGTGACCTCGCCATAGACCGCGCGCTGATTCAGCCGACTGTCGACGATGCGGCGGCCGGTGAAGCCCGCCGAGGATAGCGGCAGGCCGCTGGCCGGATCGCCAACCACGACCTGGCTGTCGATGGTGTCCTCGCGCACTTCATGGAACAGGCCCGCGGTCCAGGCGACGAAGCCCGGCGTCTCCGATTGAACGCGCAGTTCCCCCACCCTGGCGGTCAGGTTGATGGGCTGGTTCAGCAGGCCGGGCGCCCGGCTGTCCACATAGGCTGAATAGCCGTCCAGCTCGGCCGGCGTGCAGGCGCCGCCGAGCGGCAGGCCGAGATAGCGCTGGCAGCCTTCCAGGCTGCGCCGTTCGGCCAGCAGGACGCCGGTGTACTCGATCTGGCGGGTGCTATCCCAGCGATAGCCGGCGGCCATCGCCGTCACATGGACGCCGCCGACGCGCCAGTTCGCCGATCCGTCATAAAGCGTCATCCGGCTCTCGAACGGCGTCCGCATATAGTTCTCGGAGACATGCGCCGGCCCGCCCAGGGCGCTCGCGCCCGTATCGTCATCCGTCGCGTCCTGGTGCGCGAGCGTCAGGTTGAGCTGCAGGTCGTCGGTCGGCTGAGCGCCGACACCCAGACGGAAACCCTTCGCCTCGCTGGCGTTGGTGCGCGACAGGCCGAGCCGCGCGTTCCGGGCGAACGGCGGCTCCGCACGGCGATAGGCGGCCAGGCGCAAGCCAAGCTTGTCGCCGACCAGGGGCTGATTGACGATGATCGTCTGGGCGTCGCCCACCACGCCGTCGTTGACCGAGGCCTCAGCCTCCAGGGTTACACTCGGCTTAGCCAGATCTGGCCGGTTGAACATCACCTTGAAGGCGCCGCCCATGGCGCTGGCGCCATAGAGCGTGCCCTGCGGCCCGCGCAGCAGTTCGATCTGCTGGACATCGACCAGCAGGAATTCGGGGAACGATCCGCCAGGATCGGCCGTGGTGCCGCTGGGGCCGGTGACCGGGACGTCGTCATAGTAGAGCGCGGTCGTCGCCTCGCCTGAACCATAGACGCCGCGAAGGCTGAGCCGGCTGCGGCCGACGCCGGTGGAGGTCTGGCTCAGGCCCGGCAGCATCGCCACCGCGTCCTCGAACGTCGCCGCCCCAGCCCGGCGCAGTTCGTCGCCCGACAACGCTCGCATCGACATCGGCGTGAGTTGCTCGAGGGTCGGGCGGCGCAGGGCCGTGACCACGACGCCCTCGACATCGGCGACCGCATCCTCGCCCTTGGCCGGTGGCGCGCGCTCGATCAGGAAGTGCCCCTGGAAATCCCGCCAGGTCAGGCCCGACCCCAGCAACATCGCGGTTAGGGCCTGGGTCGAATCAAGCCGTCCCGAAACGGCCCGCGACCGCAGGCCCGCGACCACGCCGGGCGTGAACAAAATGTCGCGGTCGCTCTGGACAGAGAACGCGGTCAGGGCCCGGTCGAGCGGCATGCCTGCTGGAATCGAAAACAGCGGACGCCGCTCTTCCGCTTGCGCCGAAACGCTCGCGAGAACCGCGCAACAGGTGCACGCCGCAACCAACGCAAAACGCGACAAACTCAAGGGGCGAAAGGCTCCGTTCCGTCACGCTGGCCTTCCATGCCCAGCCCCCTGGCCGCTAGCCCCCTAGCGTCGCCAAGCTGCGCTTTGCCCCTCACCGGGCGAGTGTAAACGGCGATGACCTGATACATGCCTGAAAATCCAGCAGGGGCTCCTCAGCCCTACGCCCCTTCCCATACGTCATTGACCTGGGCTTCCCCATCAACAAACATGACGGCAATAAGACAATCCGGGGTGTTCAGGAATTTAGATGGCGTGGGCGGACACGACCAGAGCCGGAAGTGAGCCGGAAGGGCTAGCGTATGCCTCGATTCCGTATCAGCAGGCGTTACGCGCGTTCTTTCGACGCCGCGCCGACGGCAACGAGATCGACGACCTGATTCAGGAGGTGCTCCTCCGACTCCACAATCGCCGCAGCGGCGGCGAGGTCACGAACCTTTCCAGCTTCATCTTCCAGACGGCGACCAACGTCCTGCTGGATCGCCACCGCCGCGACACGGTTCGCCGCCGCAGCGCCCATTGCGAGCTGGAGGAAGTCCACCACCCGCTTGACGAGCTCTCGCCCGACCGGATTCTTCAGGGCAAGCAGGAAGCCGCCGTCGCGCTGGACGCGCTGAACCAACTTTCCCCACGCAGTCGAGCCGCTTTCATACTCGTCCGCTTTGAAGGCATGAGTTACAAAGCTGCAGCGGCGCAACTTGGGATATCGGTCAGCGCCGTCGAGAAACACGTCACCAAGGCCCTCCGGATCGTGTCGATGCGGCTGCAGGAATTCGATGAACGACAACCGCCCCCAGCACGGCTCTTCCGCTAGTCCGGACGCCGCGTCATGGTTCGTTCAGCTTGAGCGCCGCCCGCACGATGCGGAGCTGCGGCAAGCCTTCGAAACCTGGTTGGCGGCGAGCCCCGAGCATCGCGATGATTGGTCGAGGGTCGGCGACGCCTGGACGCGCATGGACGCGGTCAAGGACGACCCGGCGGTTCTCGCCGCCCGCGCCGCAGTGCAATCCGAACTCGCTAACGCCCGTCGCGCCCCGCCCCTGCGCTGGGCCGCCGGCATCGCCGCGGCCGTCATGCTGGGCGGCGGCCTGCTGGCCTTCGGCGCCTGGCGGCAAGCCGGCGACGCCCCGGCGCCCGTGCAAGTCGCCTCTGCGCCCGCGGCCTTGGCGGTCTACAGCACCCCGGTCGGCGGCCAGCGGACCGTCACGCTGAAAGACGGCTCCCAGGTCACGCTTAGCACCGACACCGAGGTCCACCTGACCAGTTGGGACCGCCAGCGCGCCCTGACCGTGGTTAAGGGCGAAGCCTTCTTCGAGGTCGCCAAGAACCCCGAGCAGCCTTTCGTGGTCACCGCCGCCGGCCGCACGGTCACGGCGCTCGGCACCGCCTTCGACGTCCGCGTTCAGCCGAACCAATGGTCGGTCAGCTTGATCGAGGGCAAGGTTCGTGTCGCGAGCGCCCAGACCAGCGTCGACATGACCCCCGGCCACCACCTCTCTCAGCGGGGCGACAGCGCCTGGAGCGTCGAGCAGCGCAACGTCGCCGACCTGACGAGTTGGCGCGACGGCAGCCTTGTCTTCGAGAACCAGCCCCTGGCCGCCATCGTTCACGAGATGAACCGCTATTCGACCCAGCAGATGCGAATCGCCGACCCGGCCCTGGCGGCCACGCCCCTGAGCGGCCGCTTCAAAACCGGGGACGTGGCGGGCTTCGTCGCCACCCTTGAGGCCTACGGTATGGCCCGCTCCAGCCAAACCTCGTCTGCGACGATCAACCTCTTCCCTATCGCCCCAGGGTGAGGATATCCCATCGGCCTGCGTCTTGAAGACGACGGCCGGCGCCGTACGCGCCGGTGGCCTGGAGGGACTTCCATGAAGATGATCTACAAGGCGCTGGCGACCAGCGCGCTCTGCGCTTCGGCCTGGCTTGCAGCTGGCCCGACCCTGGCGGCGCCGCTGACCGCCACTGACCGCACCCAGCTGGTCGGCGCGGTCGACACCTATACGCCGAAGATGAACGACGCGGCGCTGAAGCTCTGGAACTACGCCGAGCTGGGCTACCAAGAAACCAAGAGCACCGCGGTCCTCCAGGACCAACTGAAAGCGGCTGGCTTCACCGTGAAGGCCGGCGTGGCCGGCGAGCCCACCGGCTTCGTCGCCAGCTTCAAGAACGGCAAGGGTCCGGTCATCGCCATCCTGGCCGAGTTCGACGCCCTGCCGGGCCTGAGCCAAGCCGCCGTCCCAACCAAGCAACCGATCCCCGGCCAGGACAACGGCCATGGCTGCGGCCACCACCTGTTCGGCGCCGCCTCGGTCGCCGGCGCCGTGGCGCTGAAGTCCTGGATGATCCAGAACAAGGTGCAGGGCGAGATCCGCGTCTACGGCACCCCCGCTGAAGAAGGCGGCTCGGGCAAGGTCTACATGGTCCGTGACGGGCTGTTCGACGACGTCGACGTCACCCTGCACTGGCACCCGGGCAACACGAACTCGGCCAACCAGGGCACCTCGATGTCCAACATCAGCGGCAAGTTCCGCTTCTCCGGCCAATCCAGTCACGCCTCGGGCGCGCCGTGGGCCGGCCGCTCGGCCCTCGACGGCGTCGAGATCATGAACGTCGCCAACAACTACCTGCGCGAACACATCCCGGACCGCACGCGAATCCACTACGTCGTCACCAACGGCGGCAAGGCTCCGAACGTCGTGCCCGACTTCGCCGAGGTCTACTACTACGTCCGCAACGCCGACCCGAAGATCGTGGTCGACGTGATGGACCGGGTGAAGCTGGCGGCCAACGGCGCGGCCATGATCACCGGCACCAAGGTCGAGTTCGAGCAAACCGGCGGCGTCTACAACCTCCTGCCGAACGACGTGCTGGGCAAGGTCATGTACAATTCGCTGACCCAGGTCGGCGGCATCACCTGGACCCCGGAAGAAACCAAGTTCGCCCAGGAACTGGCCAAGTCGCTGCCGAACGGCGGCGGTGATCTCAGCTCGGTCGGCAAGATCCAGACCTACAAGAACGCCGACACCTCCGGCGACGCCGGCGGCGGCTCCACCGACGTGGCCGACATCAGCTGGGTCACCCCGACGGTCGGCCTCTCGACGGCGACCTTCGTTCCCGGCTCGGCCGGCCATAGCTGGCAGAACGTGGCGGCGGGCGGCATGAGCATCGGCCTGAAGGGCGCGGCGGTCGCAGCCAAGACCCTGTCGATCACCGGGGCCGAACTGTTCTCCAACCCGGAACTGATCACCCAGGCCAAGGCCGAGCTGAAGGAGCGTCAAGGCGCTGACTTCCAGTACAAGGCCATGGTCGGCGACCGTAAGCCGCCACTCGACTACCGCAAGGCTGGTGGTTCCGAGTAAGGTAAGGACTGCGGCGGAACCTGGCCTTGGCGGTCAGGTTCCGCCCACTTCCCGACGATGGTTTTTCGAGCCCCCGGTATCGCCGCGGCGCCCTTCAAACTAGAGTGTGGAATGCCCTCTCGTCTGCGTCTTGTTACCGAGACGAGCCCGCTGGAGGGCTCGCCCAGTATGTAGAGAGGACGGGGGATAATGATGACGCGGAAACACGCCATGACAGGCGCCGCCATGGCGTTGGTCATGATCATGGGGGGCGGCGCGAACGCCGCGACCATCACGCCGCCGAGCGAAGCCTTCGCCCAGAACCCCGGCAGCGACTACTTCCTTGCCGACTACACCGCCTATGAAGCCTATCTGAAGACCCTGGCTGGCCAGTCCGACCGCATGAAGCTGGTCGACATCGGCAAGTCCGAAGAGGGCCGCACCCAGTGGGTGGCGATCGTCTCCTCCCCCGCCAACCTCGCCAAGCTCGACCACTACAAGTCGATCGCCAAGCGCTTGGCCAAGGCCGAGGGCCTGTCCAAGGAAGAAGCCGCCAAGCTGGCGGCCGAGGGCAAGGCGATCGTCTGGATCGACGCCGGCATGCACGCCACCGAGACGGTGACCTCGCAAGGCCAAATCCAGGTTCTCTATCGCCTGCTGAGCCAGAACGATCCGGAGACCCTGCGTCACCTGGACGACGTGATCATCCTCTACGGCCACGACAATCCGGACGGCATGGAGCTGGTCTCGGACTGGTACATGCGCGACGCCGACGTGAAGAAGCGCGACGTCAACACCATCCCGCGGCTCTATCAAAAGTACGTCGGCCACGACAACAACCGCGACAGCTTCATGTCGCACATGTCCGAAACCACCAACGTGAACAAGATGCTGTTCCGCGAGTGGTATCCGCAGATCATCTACAACCAGCACCAGCCCGCCCCGGCCGGCATGGTGGTGTTCGTGCCGCCGTTCCGCGACCCCTTCAATTTCAACTACGACCCGCTGGTCATGACGACCCTGCAGGAAGTCGGCATGGCCATGCACAGCCGCTTGGTCGCCGAGGACAAGCCTGGTTCCGGCGCGCGTAGCGCGGCCCCCTACTCCACCTGGCACAACGGGATGGAGCGCTCGGTCGCCTACTTCCACAACGCCGTGGGCCTGCTGACCGAGATCACCGGCAACCCGACGCCGATGCCGCTGGCCCTGGTGCCCGACGTGCAGCTGGCCAGCAACGACCGCCCGATGCCCGCGCCGCCGCAGACCTGGCACCTCAGCCAGACGGTCGAGTATCAGTGGAGCCTGAACCGCGCGGTCATCGACTACGCCGCGCGCAACCG
Source organism: Phenylobacterium sp. (assembly GCF_030654915.1). Taxonomy (GTDB): domain Bacteria; phylum Pseudomonadota; class Alphaproteobacteria; order Caulobacterales; family Caulobacteraceae; genus Phenylobacterium. The sequence continues at coordinate 12,346 of NZ_JAURWM010000134.1, forward strand.
CGAGCGCCTGTTGTTCAACATCTACAAGATGGGCGCGAACAGCATCGAGAAGGGCCAGGAGGATTCCTGGACCATCACCCCGACCAAGATCGACGCCCTGAAGGAAGCGGCCAAGACCAGCAAGGCGCCGCACGAGGACCCGGTCCTGGCGGCCATGATCGGCCGCGGCGCGGTTGATCCGGGCCTCTACAAGTCCGTCCTGCAATCGCCCGAGTCCCGTGACCCGCGCGGCTACGTGATCCCCGCCGACCAGGCCGACATGCCCACGGTGGTCACCTTCCTGAACGCGCTGATCAAGACCGGCGTCGATGTCGAAAAGGCCGCCAAGCCGTTCAAGGTCGGAGCCAAGACCTATCCGGCGGGCTCCTATGTCGTGAAGACGGCCCAGGCCTATCGTCCGCACGTGCTCGACATGTTCGAGCCGCAGGATCACCCGCATGACCTCGAGTATCCGGGCGGCCCGCCGAAATCGCCCTACGACATCACCGGCTACACCTTGGCCTATCAGATGGGGATCAAGTTCGACCGCATCCTCGATAGCTTCGACGGCCCGTTCGAGCGCGTTCCGGACCTGATCTCGGTGACCCCGGGCTCGGTCAAGGGTTCGGGCAAGGCCGGCTGGCTGATCAGCCACGAGACCAACAAGAGCTTCACCTTGACCAACCGCCTGCTGAAGGCCGGCGCGCCGGTCTATTGGCTGAAGGAAGGCTCCAAGGCCGGCAAGGAAGCGTTCGGTCCGGGCGCCATCTGGGTTCCCGCCTCGGCGCAGGCCCAGGCGATCGTCACCGCCAGCGTCAAGGACCTGGGCATCGACGCCTATGCGGTCGGCGCCAAGCCGACCGGCGAAGCCCTGCCGCTCAAGCCGGTTCGCATCGGCTTGGTGGACGTCTATGGCGGCTCGATGCCCTCGGGCTGGAACCGCTGGCTGTTCGAGCAGTTCGAGGCGCCCTTCCAAGTGGTCTATCCGCAGCGCCTGGACGCCGGGAACCTGGCCAAGGACTTCGACGTCCTGGTCTTCGCCGACGGCACCTTCCCCGCGCCCCAGGGCGGCCCGTTCCGGGCTGGCCGCAGCTTCCCGCAGCCCAAGGCCGAGGACATCCCCGCCGAGTTCCGTCCGTGGCTGGGCAATGTCACCGACGCCAAGACCCTGCCGCAGCTGGCGGCCTTCGCCAACGATGGCGGCACCTTGATCGCGGTCGGCTCCTCGGCCCGCTTGGCTCCGGCCCTGGGCGCTCCGGTCGAGGTGGCTGTCGCCAAGAAGGACGGCGACAAGCTGACCGCGCTCACCACCAAGGAATTCTACATTCCAGGTTCGGTGCTCCGCGCCAAGGTCGATAACCGCCAGCCCCTGGCCTACGGCATGCCGCAGGACGTTGACGTGTTCTTCGACCGCAGCCCGACCTTCAACCTGAAGGCCTCGGCGCCTGGCGTGGCCAGGGTGTCGTGGTTCGACACCGCGACCCCGCTGCGCAGCGGCTGGGCCGTCGGCCAGGAGAGGCTGAAGGGCTCGACCGCCGTGCTCGATATCGACCTCGGCAAGGGCAAGCTGTTCGTGATGGGTCCGGAAGTGACCCAGCGCGCCCAGTCATACGGGACCTTCAAATTCCTGTTCAACGGCCTGCTCTATGGACCGGCTGTCTCCGCTCAACGGTAACCGCCGCTAGAACGACGAAGGGCTCCGGGACCAAGTCCCGGAGCCCTTTTTCATGCCTGCTCGCCAGACGCCCAAAGAAGAAGGGCGCCGGTCTTGCGACTGACGCCCTTCACCGCAAGGACAACGCGGATAGTCCGGCGCTCCCCAGCCGCAGGGGCCAGGGAGCGCCTTGCTTGGCCTAGAAGCGCTTACGCACGCCCACATAGTAGGAGCGGCCCAGCACGTCGTAGTTCTGGGCGTCGTAGGTGCCTTCGATGTCGCCGGTTTGCGGCGGCGGGTTGTCGAAGAGGTTGTTCACGCCGAAGCGCAGGTCGGTTTCCCAAGGCAGCTTCACGCGGCCGTTGAGGTCGAAGGCGTGATAGGCCTTCACGCCGCGCGTGGTGCTGGCGGCGGTCACGACGCGAGCGGAATTTTCCATCTCGCTGATATAGCGCCAGCGCAGGCCGACGCTCGCCGGGCCGTTGGTGTAGGTCAGCGAGGTGACCGACTTCCACTCCGGGTGAGCCTGACCAGCGCTGGTTTCGACGGCGGTGCCCCAGGTTCCGGCGTAGTCGTAGGTGGCGGCGCCCGGCAGGTTCTGGACCTTGAAGGTGTCCAGCCAGCCGACCGCGACGTTGACCGCCAGCGAACCGGCGTTCTCGCCCAGACCGGCGTCCATCAGGTCAACGGTCCAGTCGAACTGAACGTCGATCCCGCTGGTTTCGAACTGACCCAGGTTCAGCAGGGGCTGGACCGGATTCAACGGCACGCCGCTGGCCGGGTTACGGGTCAGCAACTGGCAGTAGTAGTTGCTCGGGTCATAGTTCGGATTCGAACCGCCGGCGTTGAAGCAGAACTGGAAAGCGTTCTTGATCGGCAGCTGGCCGACAGCGTCCTTCACCTTGATGCTGTACCAGTCGACCGAAACCGACATCCGGCTGAACAGCGGCGACTCGAACGGCGACTGGACCACGGCGCCGAACGAGAAGGTGTCGGCGGTTTCTTCCTGCAGGTCCGGGTTGCCGCCGGTGAGGGCGAAGACCTGAGCCGTGCCGAGTTGGTAGCTGTCGATGATGTTCGCCGGCACGCCCTGCGCGAGGCAGAGCGCGGTGACTTGAGCGCCGCTCGCGCCCCGACGGAACGACGAGCGGACATCGCAGGGATCGCCGTCGGTGTTGGTCGGGCCGGCGGTGCCGACTGCGACGGAGCCCGTCGAGACCGGAGCAAACAGTTCGCCGACGCTGGGCGCGCGGACGGCGCGGTTATAGCCGCCCCGCAGACGCACGTTGTCGATGACCCTCCAGTCGAAGTCGGCCTTGTAGGTGCTGATCGCGCCGACCGAGCTGTAGTCGGAGAAGCGATAGCCAAGGTTCGTGTTGAACTCCTGGATGAACGGCAGGTCCTTCAGGATCGGAATCAGGATTTCGCCGAACAGTTCATAGGTGTCGACCGAGCCGCCGGCGTCGCGCAGCACGCTGTAGCCCAGCACGTCGCTGGTGCCGTCGGGCTGGTTCAGCTGGCTGTCAGGGGTGAAGGTGTACTCGTTGCTGCGGTAGTCGGCGCCGATGGCGAAGCGAACTTCACCGGCCGGCAGCTCGAAGGCGCCGCCCTGGACGCTAACTTCGACCGTGCGCTGTTCCAGGGTGTTCTGGTTCAGGGTGCGACGGCTCATGTAGCGGATGCAGTCGCCCGACGGGGTCAGGTTGCCGAACGGGTTGAAGCCGCCCGCGCAGTATTCCGTGCCGCCCGTGGGGCTGTTCAGCAGACGCGCGACCGCCGAGGCGCTGGCGCCGCCGGTTTGCTCGTTGTCGAACTTGGCGCGGCTGAACGAGGCGTAGCCGTCCCAGGTCCAGTCCTTGAAGCCGACGTCGCCCGAGAGGCCCGAGGTCAGCTGATAGACGGTGTAGCTGTACTTCTGGATCCGCGGACCCAGGATGTCGAACGCCTTGTAGAAGGTGAAGCCGGCGTTCGGGTTCGGGCGCGTGGCCAGGATGTTGCGGAAATCGTTCGTGATGTAGGGGTTCGAGACCGGAACCGTCAGGCCATAGACGTTCGAGGCCAGGGTCGGATTGCTGACGCCGGTCGACTCATAGTCGGTGAACGAGAACTGCGTGAAGAACCGCAGGTTGTCGGTCAGATCGTAGTCGAGCTTGCCGAACACCGAGTAGCGGTCGAGGTCCGACTGCATCGACGAACCGTTGTAGCCGAAGTTGACCTGCTGCTGCGTGCCGGAGGCGTTGGAGTTGACGATATAGGCTTCGTCGGTTTCCGGATCACGGAAGTTCAGGACCGGAACGCCAGCCGTCGAGAACAGGGTCTGGTCGGTGTTGAAGCCGATCTGGCCGGTGTACTTGCCCGCCGCGTTGCCCGTCAGAGCCCGCGTGCCGTACTGGCCCACGAACACGTTGTTGACCGAGGCCAGAGTCGGCAGGTTGGCGCCGAACAGCACGGTGCCTTGCGGGATGGTGCTGAGGCCCGGGGTCGAGGTGCGGAAGACATAGTAGTCGCGGGCGCTCTGCAGGGCGCGGTCGCGGTTGGTGTAGTCGACCGAGATGACCGCGCTGCCCTTGCCTTCATTGAAGCGGCCACCGGCGGTCAGGGCGATCTTGAAGGACTCAGCGTCGCCCTTCTCCGAGATGCCGTACTGGCTGTCGAGGACGATGCCTTCGAAGTTGCGCTTCAGGCGGAAGTTCACAACCCCGGCGGTGGCGTCCGAACCGTAGGCCGTCGAGGCGCCGCCGGTGATGACTTCGACGTTGTCGATCAGGGCTTCAGGAATGGTGTTCAGGTCGACCGAGCCGTCCGGGTTGGAGGGCTGCAGGCGGCGGCCGTCCAGCAGGATCAGGGTGCGCTTGGCGCCCAGACCGCGGAGCGAGGCGTACGACTGGCCGCCGTTCAGGCCGGTCGAGGTCGAGCCGGTGTTGCCTTGGCCGAACGAGCCCGAGAACTGCGGCATTTGCGACAGCGACTTCTCGACCGTCACCTGCCCGGTGTTTTCAATGGCCGCCTGGCCAACCGAGACGATGGGGCTGTTGGCGACATAGTCAGGCCGGGCGATGCGCGAACCGGTGACGACGACTTCTTCAACAGCGACCTCGGCCTCGGTCGTCTGCGCCTGCGCCGCGCCTGCGAGCAACGCGCCAATGGCGCAGCTGCCCGCCATAAGCCACTTCAACGAACTGGAATTCATCCGACCGCCCTTGGTAATTTTTAGGCCGCGCCCCTCGCGCGTCCGGTTCCAAGACGCAGGCGTTTCGAAGAGCCACATGTCCGTTTTGCAATTCTTCGCAATTGCGGCGCCGACGTGAGCAGGTGCGGCGCCAGGGCCACTCCTCGGCTCAGCCTGACCAGAGAAAAGCAATGCCTCGGTGAGGCACGGCGGGCTTGCTGCGTCTTGCAGAGGAACAGGGCGCGATGCTTCGCCTGGCCCCTTCCCTCGCCGAGTACCGCCATGAACCGCCGCTTCGCCCTGTTGATCGTCCTGTCCATGGTGCTCGGGGTGGGAGTGGGCTGGGCGTGCAACCAATTCCTGAGCCCAGGCCAGGCCGAACAGGCGGCCAGCAATCTCTCGATCATCACCGACCTGTTCCTACGGCTGATCAAGATGATCATCGCGCCGCTGGTGTTCACGACCCTGGTCGCCGGCATCGCTCACATGGAGGACGCCGCCGCCGTCGGGCGGATCGGCGCCAAGACGATGGGTTGGTTCATCGGCGCCTCGATCGTCTCGCTGCTGATCGGGCTGATGATGGTTCATCTGCTACAGCCCGGGGCCGGCCTGCACATGCAGACGGCCGCCGCCGCCAACGCCCCGGCCATGGCCAGCACAGACGCCTTTACCCTGAGGGGCTTCATCACCCACCTGGTGCCGACCTCGATCGTCGACGCCATGGCCAAGAACGAGATCCTGCAGATCGTCGTCTTCTCGCTGTTCGTCGGCACCGCGATCGCCGCCCTGGACAACAAGGCCCCGGCCATCCTGCTGCTGGTCGAGCAGGGCGCCCAGATCATGCTCAAGGTCACCGAGTTCGTGATGAAAATGGCCCCCCTGGCCATATTCGCCGCGCTCGCCTCGACCATCGCCACCCAGGGCATGTCGATGCTGGCGGTCTATGGGAAGTTCGTGCTCGGCTTCTACGCCACCATGGGTTTGTTGTGGCTGGTGCTGTTCGCCGCCGCCTTCGTGGTGCTCGGCAAGCGCGCCGTGCCGCTGTTCGGCGTCATCCGCACCCCGGCCCTGCTGGCGTTCTCGACCGCTAGTTCCGAGGCCGCCTATCCTCGCATCCTGGACGCCCTGCCGAAGGTCGGCGTTCGCCGCCGCATCGTCTCGTTCGTCCTACCGCTGGGCTATTCGTTCAATCTCGACGGCTCGATGCTCTATTGCACCTTCGCCACCATCTTCATCACCCAGGCGCACGGCGTGCACCTGACCGTCCAGCAGCAGATCTTCATGCTGTTGTTGCTGATGGTGACCTCGAAAGGCATCGCTGGGGTGCCGCGCGCCTCGCTGGTGGTGATCATGGCCACCCTCACCTATTTCGGCCTGCCAGAGGCCTGGATCGCCCTAGTTCTGGGCGTCGACCATCTGCTGGACATGGGCCGCTCGGCCACCAACGTCGTCGGCAACTCGGTCGCCGCCGCCGTGGTCGCCAAGTGGGAGGGCGAACTCGACGACATCGAAGACGAAACCCCGGACGCTGGCGGCGAACCCGCCAAGCTCCCCGCCTAACGGGCGGCGGTCGGCGCCTTCCAGACGCAGACGCTCAGGCCGAGCGCCGGCCTTCAGCCGGCGCTCGGCCTGCGCCTTCGGTGCGACGCGCGAACGGCCTTCGCGCAAACGGCCGAGATATTCGACGCGGCTTTCCAGGTGAGATCAGGGCGGCGCTACGGCATGATACGCATTCGCCGCAACACCCAGTAGGCCCCCGCCACCACCGCCAGGCATAGGGCGGAAGCCGCGACGAAGCCGCCCGCCGAGCCCGCGAAGGGAATGCCCGAAAGGTTCATTCCGAAGGCCCCGACGATCAAGGTCGGCGGGATCAACAGGCTCGACATCACCGTCAAGGCTCTCATGCTGCGGTTGGTGGCGCTGGTGATCTGGGTGTCCAACTCCTCATGCAGCAGGCGCGCGCGCTCCTGCAGACTGGCGGCCTCCCGGTCCAGGTCCTCGGCTTCCTGAGCCAACCGTGGCAAGTGCTGCGAGAGCAGCGCCACGCGGTGGTCCTCCCGTGGGACGCAGGCGCGATGCAGGGCGCTACGTAGTCCAAGATACTCCCGATGATCGCGGGAAAGTCCGCGACGGGTGGGGCCAAGCTTTAGGTTCACGATTTCGCCGTGATCGCCCAGCATCCGATCCTCGACCCGGTCGAGCGCCTCGGCCGCGGCGTGGAGGCGTTGTTCCGACACGTCCACATAGCGCTCAATGAAACGAACAATGGCCGCGGCCGGGCTGGCGATCAAAACGCCGCCCTCGGCCTCACGGCGCAGTTCGTCGACGATCCTCAAGGCCTGGCGGCGCGCCGTGATCAGTCGGTGTCCATCAAAGGCGAACAGCAGCCGCCCGGAGCCGACCGGCCGCCCGTCCAGGTCCCGCTCGAAATCTGGCAGAACGCCAAACGCCCAATGGCCGCTGAACTGAATTTGCACCCGTTGCTCGGCGCGCAAGATCAGGGCGCGGGCCGCCGCGGGCGCCGCTCCCATTCCCTCCAGATAAAGTCGCGCGCGCTGGTCGCTCAGTGGAAAATGGACCCAGGTCCACCTATCGACGGCTTCGGCGACTTCCAGGGTTTGGTCGGTAAGCGCCTGCGCGACGCCGCCATCAAATGCGTAGGCCCAGAGAAACCCGCTAGCTTGCCCCATGTCCTATCTGGCTCCCGAGCCCTGCTGGGATCGGTGATGCGACCTTTAGATGACAGGGCGATGACGCCCAGCGGCTAGCTGCTCATGCCGCGCAGGAAGGCGACGGTCTCCACGGCCGCATAGACCATCGCCCCAATCACGATCATGTCGAACGCGCGACGAACCCAAAGCAGGACGACGCTACGCCGGGGAGGCGCAATGGCTGTCTGGGCGAATGTGAACCGCATCTTGTCCTCCGCTGGGACGATCTGACTTCTCTTGCGGCGTCACCCGCAAAAGCCAAGCCAGTCGTTCAGGGAGAGGCGTCAGGACGCCAGTGTGGACCAACACCAGAGCACGGCGCCGGCCAACAGCAAGGTCCAGATGAAGACCCGGACCGCCGCCCAACCATTGATGGGCGGTTTCCGCGGCGCGGGCTCCCTGTATTGGATAGAGAAACGCGACATGCGCCCACGAATAACGATGTTCTATCAAATATCTGTAAACGGGCTTGGTTAGTTTGCCAGCCAGCGGCACAACGGCCACCCGCCAAAGCCGATCCCCCGGAGATCCCATGCACACCGGTTCCTGCCATTGCCGCGCCGTCCGCTTCGAAATCGAAGGTGAGTTGGAGCCGATCCAGGTGTGCCATTGCGGCGACTGCCGGAAGGCGCAGGGCGGGCCGTTCGGGACCAATATCCCGGTGGAGACCAGCAAATTCCACCTGTTGTCTGGCGGCGACGACCTGCGGATCTATGAGTCCACCCCCGGGAAAGAGCGCGTCTTCTGCGGCCGCTGCGGGGGCCCGCTATTCAGCCGCCTGAAAGGCAAGCCCGAGGTCATGCGCATCCGGGCCGGCACGCTCGACGGCCCGGTCGGGACGCAGATCGGCTTCCACTTCTACACGGCGTCGAAATCCAACTGGTGGCCGATCACCGACGACAAGCCGCAGTATCCGGACGCCCGGCCGACCTGATCGCTCAGGGCGCGACCGGGTTGCGCCGCGCGACGCCATCGCCGGGCAGTCGGACTTGGTAGGGGCCGCGGCGCGGATCGGCGAACATGTAGTCCGTCGAGACGAACTGAGCGCCTGACGCGAAGCCTGCCGCTTGGCGCGTCCTATCATCGCTGCGAGCCTCGAGCGTGTCAGCGTCGGCACGGGTGCGGACGATGAGGCCGGCGCGCACCGCCGCCCGGATACGGCCCCCATCTTCCTTCGGCTCGTTCAGGGTGATGTAGCCGGCGGCGGGAGAGGTCTCGTCGGTGTTTACGAACATGGCTCTGCCCTCAAGCGAGGCGCGGCGGCCGCGATAGAGCGCGACCTGGGCCTCGGGGGCGTCAAGGGCGAACATCACCTTGCCGCGCGCCGACTTGAGGCTCGGCCAGGCGCCTGCCGCGACGGCTTGACGCAAGGTCGCGTGGCGGCCTTGAACATCGTCCGGCGTGATCAGGTCCGAGGCGCTGAAGACCGCCAAGATCTCGGCGTCCACGGCGTCCATGGCCTTGGCGTCGAACGGGGCGGCGACCACCGCGCCCGGCACGTTGAGGCCGCCCTCCTTCAGATTGAGCAGGATCAGCAGCGGCAGATGACCGGCATGGGCCTTGGACCAGGCGCGGATCTCGGCCAGGCAGCCGGTGAAGGTCGGACAGCTTGAGCGGTAGTCGATGTCCTGGACGTGCATCACCTTCAGTCCAGGCCCCTTCAGGGGAGCCAGATCATAAGGCAGGTCATTGGCCATCTTCATCGCCAGCGGCGCGGCGTACCGGCCGCCCTCGGGATCATTGAGGACATCGATCTCCAACTGCCGCGCGCCTGCCTCCAATTGGGCGGTCAAGGGCGGATGGGCGTAGTCGAGGCCGTCGGCCTGCCGGGGATCGGCCGAACGCAGCAGCACCATCTGGGCCGGTGAAATCGCCTGCTTGTAGGAGTTATGGGTGCCGACCGCCTGGATCTGGTTGATCTTCAAGGCGTCGACCACCGCCCGTGTGCAACCGGGCTGGCCTGACGGCGCCTCAAGATCGCATTGCGTGGCGAGCGCCGCCGCCGCGGCGAAGATGATGCTGATCATGGCCCCTCCCTAGGACGCCCGCGCGTCACGGCCGTGACAACCGCTCAACTCGCGACGCGGACGACCGTGATCTCAATCGGCCCCTCGGGATAGAGCCCCGAAGCCACCGCCCCAATCAACTCGCCAAAGCGCTCCGGGTAGACCCGCTCGGTGGTGCGCGCCAGCTCATCGAGGGTCCACCAGCGGATGTCGTCGATGAGGTCGGTCTCGTAGTCGGCCCATCCCTCCCGCGAGGGTTCGCCGCCGGCGCACCGCGCGACTATGTAGCTTTCCTTGAACAGCACCCGCTCGCCGGACACCAGAACGCCCTCGCCCTCGCGCGTCCACACCACTGGCCCAAGCTCGACCTGCGTGAATCCGGTCTCTTCGATAATCTCACGGAGCGCGCCCTGCGCCAGGCTCTCCCCCTCCTCCACGCCGCCGCCCACGGTGAACCAGGCCGCGCTGCTCGGCGGACGATTAGGCAGCCGGCCCTTCATCAGCAGTATCCGGCCCAGGGGATCGAACAGGAGGACACGGGCGGTCAAACGGTCGCGCAAGGTAAGCTCCGCAAGCATATCGCCTCGAAACTACCCTGTTGGCGGCCGGGAGCGAACCAGCGTCTCAATCTGAAGTTAATCGCGGCGCGACAAGGTGCGCCCGACACGACATGGAGACCCCGATTGTCGCTCGGCCCCCAACGCCTGCTCGGCTTCGCCTTTGCGAGCGCCGACCTCCTTCTCGAAATTGCGCAGGATGGCCAGATCAGCTTCGCCATCGGGGCGAGTGAAGCGCTGTCCGGTTCGGCCGAGACCGCCCTGGTCGGTCGCGCCTGGCGCGACTTCATCGACCCGCGCGACCAGATGATGCTTGAGGCGTTGCTGGGCGGCCTGAAGGACGGCGGCCGTGGCGGCCCCCTGGTGGTCAGCCTGGCCGGCGCCGCCGACGGGATCGAGCGCGCGGCCTCGATGACCGCCTTCCGAATGCCCGGCAATGGCGGGGCCACCTCCTGCGCCTTCAGCCGTGCGGCGCCGAAGGCCCAACATGGATTGCAGGACAAGGCCGGTTTCGAAACCACCGCCGCGGCGCTGATCGAAACCGCCAAGGCCACCGGGCTTGAGCTCGAACTCGCGCTCGTCGAGTTCGGAGGCCTGGCGGCCCTGCGCAAACTGCTCGGCGAAGAGGGCGCCAAAGCCCTGGAAGACCGGCTATCGGGCGCGATCCGCTCGCAGTCGCATGGCGGAAACGCCGCGGCCAATCTCGGTTCCGATCGCTTCGCCCTGGTTCGCCAGAAGGGCGAGAGCGCCGAGGCGTTGGTTCAACGCCTGATCAAGCTGGTCTCCAGCGATCCCAGCGACAACCTCACGGCCACCGGCCGAACCATGGCGCTGCGGGCCGATGTCCAGCCCGCCCAGGTGCTGCGAGCGCTGCGCTTCTCGCTCGACAACTTCATCAAGGACGGCATGGCGAGCGAAGGCTCGCTGACCCTGAACGAGGCCGTCAACCGCTCGGTGCAGCGCACGCTGATCGATGTCGGCGTGCTGGGCCAGGCGGTGAACGAAAAGCGCTTCCAACTGGTCTTCCAACCGGTGGTGGACCTCAAAGCCAATTCCATCCTCCATCACCACGAGGTGCTGGTGCGCTTTGGTGACAACGCCAGCCCCTATCCGATGATCCGCATGGCCGAAGAGCTCGACATGATCGAGCCGCTGGACATCGCCGTGGTCGGCGAAACCGTGGCCAAGCTCGCCGCCTCCCCAAAACTGCGGCTGGCCGCCAATGTCTCGGGCCGGACGATCGTCAGCCCGAACTTCGTCACGGCCGTGCGCGCGATGCTGGCCAAGACGCCGCTCGCGCCCGGCCAGTTGCTGCTGGAGATCACCGAGAGCGCGGCCATTGACGACCTGGCCCTGGCCGACCGGCACCTCCAGGCGCTGCGTGCGGAGGGCTGCATCATCTGCCTCGACGACTTCGGGGCCGGGGCCGCGTCACTGGCCTATCTGCAGCAGCTCACCCTGGACATCGTGAAGATCGACGGCCGCTTCATCCGCGAACTGCAGCATGGCGGCCGCGAAAGCACCTTCATTCGCCACCTGGTCCACATGTGCACCGAACTCGGCGTCAAGACCCTGGCCGAGATGGTCGAGAACACCCAGGCCGAGGACGCCGTCCGCCGGGCCGGCGTCGACTACGCCCAAGGCTGGCTCTACGGCGCGCCGGCCGACCTGCCGATCCAGCCCGAGATCAGCCCAGGCCTGCCCCAGGCGGCGCCTGCCCGTCGCAGAGGCAGCGTCGACACCTGGGGCTGACGCCCCGTTCCAAGTCGTGTCATCCCGGTTTGCGCAGCAGACCGGGACCCATGAACACCTGATGGCGCAAGCAGCGGCTCAGCCTCGCCTCTTTCCGCCCAAACGGCGCAAAGCGGTGAACGCTCAGACGCTCGCCGCGTACTGGTCCACCACCGACTCCAGCACCGTCAGCGGCATGGCCCCTGACAGCAGGGCCGCGTCGTGGAACTGGCGGATGTCGAACTTCGGCCCCATCGCCGCCTTGGCCTTGGCCCGCAGGCGCAGCCACTCCAGCTTGCCGACCATGTAGCTGCAGGCTTGGCCAGGCCAGACGCAGTAGCGCTCGATCTCAGTGGTGGCGGCGCTCTTCGGCGACCCGTCGATCGAGCTCATGGTCTCGATCGCCTTCTCGCGGCTCCAACGCTTGGCGTGGATGCCGGTGTCGACCACCAGCCGCGCCGAGCGGAACAACGAGGACTGGATGTAGCCGATCTCGCCCAGCGGGTTGTCCTCATAGACGCCCATCTCGCGGGCCAGCTCCTCGGAGTAGAGCGCCCAGCCCTCGCCATAGGCCGAGAGGAAGGTCGCCCGCCGTATCATCGGCAGATCGGCTTCCTGTTGCAGGGACAGCTGGAGGTGATGGCCTGGGACGCCCTCATGATAGGTCAGGGTCGGCAGGGCCCATTTCGGATATTCGGCGGTGTCGCGCAGGTTGATCCAGTAGATCCCCGGCCGCGAGCCATCCAGCGAGGGCTGGTTGTAGTAGCCGCCCGGCGCGCCGGCCTCGATGAACTTCGGCACCCGCTTGATCTCCAGCGGCGCCTTGGGAAGCGTACCGAAGTACTGAGGCAAGCGCTTTGACATCGCGTTGACCTGCACCATCAGGTCGGCCAGCAGCTTCTCCTTGCCGGCGTCGGTGTTCGGGTAGTGGTACGTCTTGTTCTTGTAGAGCGCTTGGATCCGCGCCCCTACTGAGCCCTGGGTCATGCCCTGGGCGCGCAGCAACACCTCAGCGCGGGCGTTCAACTCCTTGGCCTGTTCCAGGCCGATGTTGTGGATCTCATCGGCGGTCAGCCGTGTCGTCGTGGAGTCGTGTAGGGCATGCTCATAGTAAGCCTCGCCGTCGGGCTGCCGCCAGACGCCGGCGTCGTGGACGGCCTTGCCCTGGGTTTCCTTGAAGAGCGCGATCTGGCGCTCCAGCGCGGGCAGCACCTTGTCCGAATAGATCTTGGCCGCCTGGCCTTCATAGTCGCCGGCGATGGCCTTCTCCTTGGCCCGGCGCGTCACCGAGGTGACCAGCGGCGAGGCCCCCGGCGCGCTGCGCAGGCCGGCCATCTGGCCCAGCGCCCGCTCAATCACGAAGTCCGGCGGGATCACGCCCGCGCCGATGTCGCGCCGGGCTCGCTCAGTCTCCTGGTCCATGACCATGGCGAAGTCGGAGAGCCGCGACAGATAGGCGTCGGCGTCGTCCTTGGTCTCGATCCGGTGCTGGTTGTCGAGCCAGTCAGGCGTGGACTGATAGGAGCCGTTTAGCTGGGACAGCATGTAGGGCTGGCCGGCGCCGAGATAGCCGTAGTCGAACCGCTGGTTGGCCGCATCATTGGTCTGACGGCTGAACATCAGGCTGTCGTAGTTGACCGCGGCCATGCCCGAGAGCTGCGAGCGGTCGATGGCCTTGAGCTGGCGCAGTTGCTCGGTGTTGAGCGCCTTCTGCTTAGCCTTTTCGGCGAGCGAGGCGCTGTCGAGCTTCCACTTCGCCTGGGTCCGCGCGCCGGAGTCGAGGCCAAGCCCGGTGACGAGTTGCGGTGAGTCGTCCAGCGCTTGCTCGAAGATTTGGTCCAGGTACTTCGCCAGTTGCGCGGTCGCACTGGGGGTAGAGGGGGTAAGCGGCACGGCCGGCGTAGTCGTCGCCACCGGCTCGGCGGTGCTGGCGCAGCCAGCCAAGGCGGCCATGGCGCCGGCGGACAGAAGAAGTTGACGGCGGCTTTGCATGTAGCACCCTCCCCGAACTCGTTACATTTGTGACCTTTCTATCTCGGAGCTGGCCCAGCGCTGCAACAACGCGGCGTGGCGCAAATTGTTAATTCGCCGTAATGCGGGCGCGCGATCGTTATCGACCTGTCGCAGAAGAACCCCATTCTGCGAGTAGGAAGCGGCCTATCCCCTTTTGGAAGCCTACCCACGTGCCTGACACCAAGCCTGCCGACTGGAGCCGCAAGCTCGCCGACTACAAGCGCCCGGTCCTGGCGCGCAGCATCTTTGAACTGGTGGTGACTGCGTCGGCCTTGGCGACGCTGTGGGCGCTCGGCTGGGTGGCGATGTATTTCGGCCTCTGGTGGCTGGCCCTGCTGCTGACTGTGCCGGCCGCCGCCTTCCTGGTGCGGTTGTTCATGATCCAGCACGACTGCGGGCACGGCTCATTCTTCGAGGCCAAGGCCGCCAACGAGTGGGTCGGCCGCTCAATCGGCCTGCTGACCTTGACCCCCTACGACTACTGGCGCCGCACCCACGCGATGCACCACGCCACCTCCGGAAATCTGGACCGCCGCGGCCTGGGCGTGATCGAGATGCTGACCGTGGACGAGTATCTGGCCCTGCCGCCGATCAAGCGGCTGGGCTACCGGCTCTACCGCAACCCGGTGGTGATGTTCGGCATCGGTCCGACGTTCGTATTCTTCCTGCAGCAGCGCGTGCCGGTCGGCATGATGAAGGACTGGCGGACCTGGGTCTCGACCCTCGGCAACACCGCGATCATCGCCGCCGGCGTCGGGATCATGATGTGGCTGATCGGGGTCGCGCCGGTCGTGCTGGTGAACTTCACCACCATGGTGATCGCCGCCACCATCGGGGTCTGGCTGTTCTTCGTTCAGCACCAGTACGAGGGCGTGTCCTGGTCGCGGAACAAGCAGTGGAAGCGTGACGAGGCGGCCCTGCACGGCTCCTCGCACTACGACCTGCCCCAACCGTTGCGCTGGCTGACCGCCAACATCGGCATCCACCACGTCCACCACCTGTCGAGCCGCATTCCCTTCTACCGCCTGCCCCAGGTGCTGAAGGACCATCCTGAGCTTCGGGATGTCAGCCGCATCGGCCTCTGGGACAGCTTCAAGAACGCCCGCCTGGCCCTGTGGGACGAGGCCGCCGAACGGCTCGTGTCGTTCCGCGACATCCGCGGCCGTGAGCGCCTAGCGTAACCTGCTCCTCGCCCCTTGGGGAAAGGGACGCGCCGGGCGCCTGCCCCCGCGTCAGAGTTGACACCCCGCCGCCGCTGCCCACCAACTTCCCCCCATAAGAAGACTATATGTGGGAGAGAGACCGTGAGCGCGTGGACATTCGCTGACGTCTGGGAGGCGATCGCCGCCCGGCAGCCCGACAAGCCGGCCCTGATCCAGGCCGACCGGGTGGTGACCTGGGGCGAGTTCGACGCCCACGCCGACGCCCTGGCCGCCTATCTGGTCGCCAGTGGGCTGACCTCCGACGCCAAGGTCGCGGCCTATCTCTACAACGGCCCCGAGTATCTCGAGACCTACTACGCCGCCTTCAAGGCCGGCATGGCCCCGATCAACACCAACTACCGATATGGCGGCGAGGAGCTGACCTATCTGTTCGACAACGCCGACGCGCAGGCCGTGATCTTCCACGCCGGCTTCACCGAGACGCTGGAGCCGCTGCGCGCCAAGCTGCCGCAGGTGAAGCGCTGGATCGCCGTCGCCGAGCCCGGCCATGCCTGCCCATCCTGGGCCGACGACTACGACACCATCGTCGCCGCGGAGGCGCCCCATCCGTTCAAGGCGCCCTGGGGCCGGACGCCTGACGACCTGATGCTGCTCTACACCGGCGGCACCACCGGCATGCCCAAGGGCGTGATGTGGCGGCAGGACGACCTGTTCAACGTCATTGGCGCCGGCGGCCATGCCCTTATGGGTTTGCCGCCGCTGGAACAGGTGGAGGATGTCGGCGACCGGCTCTCCACCTATGAGCAGCCGACAACCCTGGTCTGCTGTCCGCTGATGCACGGCACGGGGCAGTTCTCCGCATTCATCACCCTGAACATCGGCGGCGCGGTCGCCTCCCTGCCCTCGCGCCAGTTCAACGCCATGGAGCTGTGGGACGAAGCGGTGCGGTTGCACGCCGACAACATCGTCATCGTCGGCTTGGCCTTCTCGACCCCGATGCTGGAGGCGCTGGAAGCCAATCCCGACCGCTGGGACCTCTCCCACATCAAGGCGATGAGTTCGTCAGGCTCGATGTGGAGCCAGGAGAACAAGCGCGGCCTGCTTTCCTATGCCCGCAACGCGATGATCATGGACAGCTTCGGCTCGTCCGAGGCTGTCGGCCTGGGGGCCTCGGCCTCCGCGCCGGGCGCCGAGGCGGCGACGGCGGCGTTCATGCTCGGCCCCAACTGCGCGGTCTTCAACGAAGAGGGCCACAGGGTCGAACCGGGCTCGGGCGAGCGCGGCCTGGTCGCGGTCTGCGGCTTCCTGCCGACCGGCTACTACAAGGACCCCGAGAAAAGCGCCAAGACCTTCCAGACCCTGGACGGCCAACGCTGGAGCGTCCCCGGCGACTGGGCCGAGGTCAATCTCGACGGCACCCTGAAGCTGCTCGGACGCGGCAGCCAGTGCATCAACACCGGCGGCGAGAAGGTCTTCCCCGAGGAGGTCGAGGAGGCTCTGAAAACCCATCCGGCGGTCCGTGACGCGGTGGTGGTGGGCATCCCCGACGCCCGGTTCGGCGAGCGCATCTGCGCGGTGGTCGAGCCCGACCCATCCGTCGGCGCGCCGACCCTGGAAGAGATGTCCGGCCACGTGAAGACCCGCCTCGCAGCCTACAAGGCCCCGCGCGAACTAGTGGTGGTCGAGAGCATCGGCCGGGCGCCCAACGGCAAGGTCGACTACAAGGCTTCGCGCGAGCGGGCCCTGCTGGCCTTGGGCGTGACCGCCTAGGTTCGGCCAATTCCTTCATGTCTGAGGCCCAGGCTCGCCCCAGACAAAGGAACAACCATGGCCGACACACCGCAGACACCGGAAGCGGTGGCCTACCAGCTCATGCGCGACGTCCTGGCGATCGAGGGCGGCGCGTTGGCGGCCGGCGGCCCTGACCGCGCCTGGCTGCTCACCACCTATTCGGAGTGCCTGAAAGCCGTCCGCCCGGAAATCCCCAAGGCCGGCCCGACCCACGGCCGCAGCAGCTTCTAACGCCGCCTAGGAAGCCGCGGCCGACGCATCACCGATGCGCAATCTGGCGGCGATCATCGCCAGCAGCGCCATGACACACGCGGCCGCCCAGAGCGCTTGCGAACCGACGTAGTGATAAGCCGTGGCGCCAAGGGCGGCGCCCACCACGAGCCCAAGCCACAAGAGGAGATAGGGCGCCCAGCCCAGGCGATCCTCGCCGAGCAACGCGGCCGTGATCCGCTTGCCGAGCTTCACGAGCGTGCCGGTCATGTAGGTCAGTCCGATCCTGACCTCCCCGTCCTCGGTGAAGATGGTGTTCTCCGCGCCCATCGCCAGCGCGAGCATCAAGACCGCGAAGCGATCGGCGCCGCAAGAGGCCAACGTGGCCGCGCCTGCGAGCAACAGCGCGACCAGCGCGAGAACGGCGACGCCGCGGCGATCTTTCGCCACCCGCCCGACCAACGCGCCAATCGCCACGCCGACCACGAAAAGGACGATCAGAGCAAGTGCGAGACCAGCATAGGCGGCGTGATCGGCCAGACCGACCGCCAGCCGGGTGGAGTTTCCGCTCATGAACGAGACGAAGAACCCCCCGGTCATCAGGAAGCCGACTGCATCCACATAGCCGGCCGCAGCCGAGAGAGCCGAGGCCAGAAGCCTGACCCGACGATCATAGCGTCTCAGGATGCCGTCTCCCCACGCAGGCGTTGCCGTTCAAGGCTCACAACGACTAGTGCTCGGGCGACACGCGAACCAGCAGCTTGCCGTCGTGATCGCCGGTGAACAGCCGCTGGACGGCGGTGACGGCGTTCTCCAACCCATCCTCGACATGAGCCTTCCACTTGACCTGACCCGAGGCGACCCATGGGGCCAACTCGGCCATCGCCTCGGCGGCGCGCGGCAGGTAGTCGATAACGATGAAGCCCTGGATATGGATGCGGCGCATCAGAACCCGAGCGAAGTCGGTCGGACCAGGCACCGGACCCTCGATATTATAGGCCGAGATCATCCCGCACAGCGGCATGCGGCTATGGTTGTTCATGTGACCCATGACGGCGTCCATGACCTTGCCGCCAACGTTCTCGAAGTTGATGTCCACGCCATTCGGGGCAAGCCGGCCCAGGGCCTCGCCGACATCCTCTGACTTGTAGTCGATCGCCCCATCGAAGCCGAGGTCCTGGGTGATCCAACGGCACTTCTCCGGTCCGCCGGCGATCCCAATGACCCGGCAGCCCTTCAACTTGGCGATCTGGCCGACGATGGAGCCGACCGCGCCGGCCGCGGCGGAGACCACTACCGTCTCGCCCGGCTGGGGCTTACCGATATCCATCAGACCGAAATAGGCGGTGAGGCCGGTCGCGCCGAGCACGCTCATATAGGCGGTCAACGGGACCCCGGGGATGTGCGGCGTCCGGCGCGCCATGGCCTCCGGCGCCACGGTGTAGTCCTGCCAGCCGCCAAGGCCGGGATTGACGATCGCCCCGACCGGCAGGCTCGCCGAGCGCGACTGCTCGACCACCCCGATGACCCCACCGCGCATCACCTCTCCGATCTGCACCGGCGGCAGGTACTGGTCCTGATCGCTCATCCAGATGCGGTTGGTGGGATCGAGGGAGAGATAGATGTTCCGGACCAGGACCTCGCCGTCCTTCAGTTCCGGTGTGACGCTTTCGATCAGTTCGAGATCGTCAGGACCGATCTCACCGGTCGGACGATGACGCAGGACCCATTGGCGATTGATCGGCATGACGTTCCCCTTCGCTAAGCGACCAGGATCATGCCGCCGCGCCGTAGGGGAAGTCGAGCATTCTAGCCGACCTGGCCTGGGGCCGCCCGATCACGTCGGCCCATACGCGCGGCCAGCAACGAGACCACCGCCAGGGCGGTCAACGGCCAGGCGATAGTCGGGGTCAGCAGGATGGCGACGGTCGGCGGTCGGCCGGTCAGGAAGGCCCCGCCCAGGCCAGCGCCGAGATAGCTGTAGATCAACGAGTGGGGAACAGCCCCCAGCGCGGTCGCCGCCACATAGGGGCGGAATGGCGCACGAGCGCAGCCGGCCGCCACATTGACTAGGCCGAACGGGCTAAGCGGCGCCAAGCGAAGGGTCAGCAGATAACCGAAGGGCGCACGCTCGAAGCCCCCAACCAGCCTTCGCAGCCGGCTCGCCGCCAGACGGTTGCGGATGTGATCGCCCGCGGCGAACCGCGCGGCCACATAGGCCATGATCGCGCCAGCCGTTGATCCGACGATAGTGGCGAGCGCGCCGACCAGCGGACCGAACAGGAAGCCGCCCGCCAGCATCATGACCAGACCGACCGGCACGAAGGCCGCGGTCGCCACGGCGTAGAGCGCAGTGAACACCGTCAAGGCCAATACCGGGTGGGCCGCCACCTCCCCGCGCAATCGGATTTCATGGGCCTGGAGATTGTCGAGCGAGATGTCGGTCGCCAAGCCAGTGGCATAGAGCCAGGCCGTTACGGCGATCAGCAGCAGAGCCGGACCCCAGCGGGCGAGCGTCCGCAGAACCTCGCGGCGCCCCGTCTCGACCTCGGTCGTCTGGCGCGTCACCTCGCCATCTCCCCTGGGCTCAGACCTCAGGGGCTCCGAACATCTGGGCGAATCACAACCCAGGACCGCCGCGGAACCCGCGACGATCCTAGCTATGAGTTTGTGACCGGACGAAGACGGTCAGAGCGCTACTCGCTCCGATAGAATCGGAGCCGTGCTCTGGCCTCTTACTTTGTCGTGATTTCTGGCGTCGAACCGGTGTGCGCTTCGCCGAAAAGCGCTCTAGCGGCGCTCGTCGTTGCCCTTTTTCTTCCACGGCGGCTTGCCGGCCTTGGGGCCGGGCGCGCCCGGAGGTCCCTTGAACGCGGGCTTGGCGCCGTCACGCGGCGGGCCTTTGCGGAAGGGCGGGCGGTCTTCACCGGGCGGGCCCTTGCGGAACGCCGGCTTGCCCTCGCCCGGAGGTCCCTTGCGGAACGGACGCTCGCCGGTCGGCGGGCCCTTGCGGCCCTGACCACCACGCGGCGGCGAGGTCGGGCCGCCCGGAGGCGAGGAGGGTTCGATCTTGATCTCGTCGGCCACGGTCGCCTTCACGGCGGCGGCGAACTTCGGCTCGGCTTCCTTGGAGATCTCGAACTTGGTTTCCCGGTCGAAGATCTTGATCGAGCCGATGTCCTTCTTGGTGACATGGCCCAGCCGGCAAATCATCGGGATCAGCCATTTCGGGTCGGCGTTCTTGTCACGACCGACGCTGATGCGGAACCAGGTCGCGTCTTCCGGCGCCATGCGCGGCGGGCGACCGACAGGGCCGCCGTCACGATCGGCTGGATCATAGCGGTCGCCGCCACGCACCGGGCGCTCGCGATCACGGCTCTGGGAGTCGCGCATCCGCGCGTCGTCATAAAGCTCTTCCGGCGACGGCAGGCGCTGGCGATGCAGACGGATCAAGGCCGCGGCCACCTCTTCGGCGCTGCGGTTTTCCAGCACCAGCTTGGCGAGCGCCAGGTCTTCCTCGGCCATCGGCTCGGTCAGGATCGGGTCCTGCAGCAGGCGCGTCTGGTCCTTCGCGCGGATCTCGTCGGCGGTCGGCGGCCCTTGCCAATGGGCCTCGATGCCGGCCGAGGCCAGCAGTTGCTCGGCCTTGCGGCGCCGGGTGTAGGACACCAGCAGAACCGAGATGCCCTTCTTGCCCGCGCGGCCCGTTCGGCCCGAACGGTGCAGCAGGCCCGGCTTGTTGATCGGAATGTCGGCGTGGATCACGAGGCCGAGGTCCGGCAGGTCGAGGCCGCGAGCGGCGACGTCGGTGGCGACGCAGACACGGGCATGACCGTCGCGCAAAGCTTGCAGCGCTTCGGAACGTTCACGCTGGCCGAGTTCGCCGGACAGGCCGACGACGGCGAAGCCGCGCTCACGCAGGGCCGCATGCATGTGACGCACGCCTTCGCGGGTGTTGCAGAACACCAAGGCGCCGGGAGATTCGTAGAAGCGCAGCACGTTGACGACGGCCAGCTCGATCTCGTTCGGCGCCACGCGGATGGCGCGGTACTCGATATCGCCGTGCGGCTCATCGCGACGCACGGTGTCGATGCGCAGGGCGTTCTTCTGATAGCGCTTGGCCAGCGCCGCGATTTCCTTGGCGATCGTCGCCGAGAACAGCAGGGTGCGGCGGTCGACAGGCGAAGAATCGAGGATTTCCTCGAGGTCTTCGCGGAAGCCCATGTCGAGCATCTCGTCGGCCTCGTCGAGGACGAGGACGCGCAGCGAGCCCAGATCAAGGTTGCCGCGCTCAAGGTGGTCCTTCAGGCGGCCCGGCGTGCCGACCAGGATGTGGACGCCGTCCTGAAGAGCGAACTTCTCGCGGCGCGGGTCCATGCCGCCGACGCAGGTTTCCACCTTCGCGCCGGAGTCGGCGTAGAGCCAGGTCAGCTCGCGGCTGACCTGGATGGCCAGTTCGCGGGTCGGGGCGATCACCAGGGCGAGCGGCGCGCCGGGCTTGCCGAACCGGGCTTCCTCGCCCAGCAGGGTCGGGCCGGCGGCCAGGCCGAAGGCGACGGTCTTGCCTGAACCGGTCTGGGCCGAGACCAGCAGGTCGCGGCCCGCGGCCTCTTCAGCCAGCACCGCGGCTTGAACGGGGGTGGGTTCGGCGTAGCCCTGGCTCGCGAGCGCGCGCGCCAAGGCGGGGTGGATGTCGGGGAAGGCCATTGTCGTCCTGTCGGTTCGCGCCACACACAAAGAACGCGCGGGCGCGCCTTAGAGGCCAAGGAAGACGTTACGGCAAGCCTTCGAGCAAGGAATTCGTTAACTGGTGCGGAAGGGCCGCAGGGCGGAAACAGCTATTTTTACCTGCCCGGAGCAGGCAAGCTGGCCCCAAAAAGGGAGTTCCGATGCCTGCCTACGAGACCGAGATCGCCGCGGCCATGGCCGTGACCGACGCCTTCATGACCGCCTTCAATGCCCGTGACTTGCCGGCCTTCGAAGCGACCTTCAACTTTCCCAGCATCCGCTTGGCCTCCAACACCCTGGCCCTGATCGAGCCTGGTTATCATCAGCCGGAAATGTTCGAGCGCGGGCCGCTGTCGGACTGGGACCATTCGGCCTGGGAACGTCGCGAGGTGATTCACGCCGGGGCCGACAAGGTTCATCTGGATACGCGCTTCACCCGCTATCGCAAGGACGGCTCGGTGATCGGCGGCTTTGACTCGATCTACGTGATCACCTGCGAAAACGGCCACTGGGGCGTGAAGGCCAGATCAAGCTTCGCACCCTAATCGCTGGACATTCATGGCCAAATAGGCGCGTGACCTGCCGCCATGACCCAACGAATTGAAAATGTCGCCGTCGTCGGCGGCGGTCCGGCTGGCCTGATGGCCGCCGAGGTGCTGAGCGCCGCTGGCGTCTCGGTCGTCGTCTATGACCGCATGCCGACGCTTGGCCGCAAGTTCCTGATGGCCGGGCGCGGCGGGCTGAACCTGACCCACTCCGAGGACTTCGCGGCCTTCGTCACGCGCTATGGCGCCCAGACCAAACGGCTTCAGCCCCTGCTCGAAGCCTTCACCCCCGCCGACCTGATCGCCTGGGTCGAGGGCCTGGGCCAGGAAACCTTCATCGGGTCCAGCGGCCGGATCTTCCCGCGCGCGCTGAAGGCCTCTCCCCTGCTCCGGGCGTGGCTGGCGCGGCTGACCGCCCAGGGCGTGGAGTTCCGCACCCGGCGCGATTGGCGCGGCTGGAACGAGGCCGGCGACCTGGTCTTTCACGCCGAGGATGGCGAGGTCGAGACCGCGCGGCCGGACGCGACCATCTTGGCGCTCGGCGGCGCAAGCTGGCCACGGCTCGGTTCAAACGGCGCCTGGGCCGAGACGCTGACCGCACGCGGCGTCGAGCTTGCGCCCTTCCAGGCAGCCAACAGCGGGTTCGACGTCGCTTGGAGCGAGGTGTTCCGCACCCGCTTCGCCGGTCATCCGCTGAAGAACATCGCCCTCAGCTTCGACGGCCGCACCGTCCGGGGCGAGGCGATGATCGCCGACTATGGGATCGAGGGCGGAGCGGTCTATGCGCTATCAGCCGATCTGCGCGCGGCGATCTCGCGGGACGGCTCGGCGGTGCTGGAAGTGGACCTGCGCCCCGACGTCAGCCGCCCTAAACTGGCCGACCGACTGCACAAGGTCGTCAGCGGCCAATCGACCACCAATCTGCTGCGCAAGACCGCCGGCCTCACGCCGGCGGAGATCAACCTGCTGCGTGAGGGTCACGGCGTCGAACTGCCGAAGGACGCCGGGGCCCTGGCCCGCGCGATCAAGTCGACGTCGATCACGCTTAAGGCCATTCGGCCTATTGATCGGGCGATCTCGACCGCCGGCGGCGTGCAGTTCTCCAGCCTGGATGAGGGACTGATGCTGCGTTCCGCGCCCGGCGTCTACGCCGTCGGCGAAATGCTGGACTGGGAGGCGCCGACCGGCGGCTACCTCCTGCAAGGCGCCTTTGCGAGCGGCGTCGCCGCCGCACGGGCTGTGATCGCTACTCGCTAGTATGCTTCAGGCGATCACGGATGGAGGGGCGCTTCTTCCGCGGCGCGGGAGGCCCCTTCACATGCGGCTGGGGTAGAGGCGGAAGCGCCTCGTCCGCGCCGTCGGCCAGCAGCCGGGCGGCCAGTAGCAGATCGGCCTTCACGAGGCCGAAGTCTCCGGATTCGACCCAGGCGCGAACCGCGCCCTCGACAAAGGCCTCGGATACGCCGGTCACCTCGACGCTCGGCGCGGGGTCCTTGAGGATCAAGGGATTGGCGTCGGCTCGCGCCTTCAGGCCCGCCAACAAAGTCGGCACGTCACGCTTGTTGTCGACGCGGAAGACCGCGTCCACCCGGCGACGGCTGTGGTAGCTGGTGTTGACGATGACATCGCCAAAGACCTTGCCGTTCGGAAGCACGACCTTGAGATTGTCAGGCGTCGCCAGCTCGGTGACGAAGAGGTCGAGCATCTTCACGGTGCCCGTGCGACCGCCGATCTCGACGGTGTCGCCGACGCGATAGGGACGGAACAAGAGCAGCATGACGCCGGCCGCGACGTTGCTGAGCGTGCCTTGCAGCGCCAGGCCGACCGCCAGCGAGGCGGCGCCCAGGACCGCCAGGATCGAAGTGGTTTGAACGCCCAGCTGCTGCAGGACCGCGACCAGCCCGACGACGATGACGAAATAGCGCGCTATCGAGCCGGCGAAGCTCTGCAGCGTCACGTCCGGCGGGCCGCCGCGATGAACCCTGGCGATCAGGCGGCGCATCAGCCGCGAGGCCCAGCCCGCCGCCCACCAGGTGACAATCAGGATGATTACCGCGACCACCAGGTTCACGGCCAGGTCGCCCGCGGCGTTGATGAACTTGTGGAGGATGTTCTCGTCGGTCGTCGCTGTCTGGCGCAGACGCTCGATCAGCTCGGTTTCAAATCCCTGCATAAGGTCGCTTAGCACTCCTCGGCGGCCCAAAGCCAATCGGTGAATACGTCAGGCGGCCTTCTGGAGTTCCTGCTTCACCCGTTCGGCCAGCGTCTTGATGTCGATCGGTTTGGGCAGGAAGGAGACGTTTTCCTCGCCTTCCAGCAGGTTCGAGAACTCGGCCTCGGCATAGCCGGAGATGAACATCACCGGCGCGCCTGCCAGGTAGATACGCGCGTGCTTCAGCAGGTCAGGCCCTTGCATGCCCGGCATGACCACGTCGGAGATCATCAGGTCGATCTTGCCGGCGTACTGCTCGGCCAGTTCCAGGGCTTCCTCGCCCGAAGCCGCCTCGATCACCTCGTAGCCGCGCGCGCGCAGCAGCTTGGCCGCCACGCCGCGAACGGCGTCCTCGTCCTCGACGAACAGGATACGGCCGGCGCCCGACAGATCGCGCGCTTTGGGCGGCGCCTTGATCACCGGCACCAGGGCCGGCGCGGCGGCGCTAGGCACATGCACCGGCAGGAAGATACGGAAGGCCGCGCCCTCGCCGGCCTTGGAGGCCACGCTGATCCAACCGTCCGACTGCTTGACGATGCCGTAGACGGTGGCCAGGCCCAGGCCCGTGCCCTCGCCCACCGGCTTGGTGGTAAAGAAGGGGTCGAAGATCTTGTCGATGACGTCTGGCGAGATACCGGGGCCGTCGTCGGACACCTCGATCAGCGCCTGGTCGCCCTGGGCGGCTGGATAGCCGTGAGCCACGGCCTCTTCCTGACTCAGGCGGGCCAGGCGGATGCGGACCACGCCGCCGCCGTGCGCGCGCACGGCGTCGCGGGCGTTGACCGCCAGGTTCATCACCGCGGTCTCGATCTGACTGCGGTCGGCGCGGACGTGCGGCAGGTTTCGGCCGTATTCAGTCTCGAGCTTGACGTCCTCGTAGAGCACCCGGCGCAGCAGCACCTCGGATTCGCTGATCAGTTCGCCCAGATCAAGGGTCTCGCGCTGGACGGTCTGCTTGCGCGAGAAGGCCAGCAGTTTGCGGACCAGATCGGCAGCGCGGGCGGAGGTGGAGCGGATCTCGTTCAGCCCCTCATAGGAAGGGTCGCCGACCGGGTGGCGCTGGGCCAGCACGTCGAGCTGCATGAAGATCGCGGTCAGCAGGTTGTTGAAGTCGTGCGCCACGCCGCCGGCCAGCTGGCCGATGGCCTGCATCTTCTGGCTCTGGGAGAGCTGCAGCTCGATCTGCTTCTGCTCGGACACATCAACCAGATAGGCCACCCAACGCCCGTCGCTCTTGGCGAGGTAGAGATGGGCGACCTTGGCCTTGTCGCAGGCGAGCCGGACCTCCAGGGCGCCCACATGGCCGTCGGCCAGCTTCTGGGTCGCATCGGCGCGCGAGGCGGCGTCGATCAACTCTCCGAACACCGTGCCCGCCGCGCCGCCGCCGGCGACCGCCGACAGGGTCGGATTGGCCTCGACGATAGTGGCCGCGAACGGGTCCTCGCCGTCCAGCAGCGCCGCGCCGAACGGCGAGGCGGCGGCGAAGGCGTCCAGCACCTTGGGCGGCGGCGGCTTGGCGGTGTTGAAGGCGTCCAACACCTCGGCGGCGGCGCGCGGCAGGGCCAGCGGCGCGGGCTCAGCCAGCCGCACCAGGAAGCGGCGCTCGCCGAGCGGGGCGACCGTGGCCGTATGTTCGGCGCCATTGTTGCGGATCGAGGCCTGGGCCGTCTCACCGCGGCGGGCGGCGGCCAGGGCTGAAAACAGACTGGCGGCCGAGGGACCGCCCTTGGGCAGACGCGCGGCGGCGCCCAGCGCCGTTCTCCACGAGGCGTTGGCGGCATGAATCCGACCGTCGGCGGCGGCGATCGCCGCCGGCTCGGACAGCGCATGGATCAGCTTGTCGGCGCCAGGCTCGGCCGCAGGCGCGGGCGCCGCCGAATTGCGCACGGCGAACAGCCCCAGGCACGCCACCCCGGCCAAGCCGATCAGCAGCATCAGGCCGGCGCGCGTCGAGGGACCCGCATGAATGGCGGGCACAGCCGCAAAGCCTACGGCGGCGACGAAGCACACGGCCGCGAACACCGTCAGCAGATCGAAACGGCGGCGAGCGCCATCATGGTTCGGCGGCTTGGCCATAGGGAGGCCTCGGTTGATCCCAGACGAAGAGGCGAAGGCCCCTGGCGAATCAGTCACGCGATCTTCTCACGATTTCTCAGCGGCCACGGGCATTTGCGACCACGCGGGCGCTGTTGCTCATGATGAAGCCGATCAGCTTGGCGACGGCCTCGTAGTGGGCCGGCGGAATGAACTCTTCGAGTTCAACGGCGGCGTAGAGCGCGCGGGCCAGCGGGGGGTCCTCGATCACCGGCACTCCATGCTCCTCGGCGAGGGCGCGGATCTTCAAGGCTATGGCGTCCATGCCCTTGGCGACGCACTGCGGGGCGGCGGTCTCGCCGGCCTCGTACTTCAGCGCCACCGCGTAGTGCGTCGGGTTCATCACCACCATGGTCGCGGTGGGAATGGCGGCCATCATCCGGGTGCGTGAGCGCTGAAGCGCGATCTGCCGGCGCTTGGCCTTGAAGTGGGGGTCGCCTTCGGCGTTCTTGTATTCTTCCTTCTGCTCTTCCTTGGTCATGCGCATGCGCTTGAGGAAGCGCTGGCGCTGCCAGAACCAGTCCAGCCCGGCGATAGCCAGCATCAAGGCGGCGGTGGCGAAGACCAGCTTGCGAAGGATCTCGGACAGCAGCGGCAGCATCGCCGCCGGTTCCATCGCCGCCAGCTCGCGCAGCGGATGAAGATAGGGCTTCATCACCACCCAACCGACCCAGCCGACCATGACGATCTTGGCCACGGACTTCACGAACTGCATCAGGTTGTCGAGCCCGACGAGCCGCTTGACGCCGGCCAACGGCGAGACCTTCTTCCAGTCCGGCTTGACCTTGTCGGGGCTGTACATAAGCCCCGACTGGATGAGGTTCCCCCCAGCGCCCATCAAGGCGGCGACGGCCAGCACGGTGATCAGGATCGGAGCGCCGGCGCGCACCGCGATGCGGGCGACCTCGATGGAGCCATGGCCCTCCAGGCTCATGCTCTCAGGGTGGGCGATGAAGGGCAACAACGCGCTGGCCAGGTTCTGCGACATCCAGCCGCCGGCGATGGCGATGACCGCAGCCGCGCCGGAGAACGAAGCCAGGGTGGCCAGGTCCGGGGTCTTGGCGACATCCCCCTTCTCCCGCGCCTTCTGGAGCTTGGTGGCTGTCGCCTCTTCTGTCTTGGAGGATTCGTCCTGTTCGTCGGCCATGGCTCTAGCCCAGGAAGAGCGAGGTGAGCTCGCGGTAGCGGTTGAGCCAGACCATCCCGATCACGCCGAGGCTCATGGCGAAGATCGACAGGCCCAGCAGCACGATCAACGGGGTGGCGACGAAGAACACCTGGAACTGCGGCATCACCCGGCCGACTAGGCCCGCCGCGATGTTGAAGACCAGCGAGAAGACCACGACCGGGGCGGCCATCTGCAAGCCCAGTCTGAAGGAGCCGGCTACGGTCTGCACGGCCAATTGGGCGCTGTCGGCCACCGGGATTTCGCGCCCGAACGGGAACAACACATAGGACCTGACGATCGCGGTGAGAAACATGTGGTGCAGGTCGGTGGCCATGATCAGCGTGACGCCGATCAGACCCAGGAACGTGCCGAGCGTGGTCGAGGGCGCGGCCTGGCCGGGGGCGGCGGTCTGGGCGAAGGACAGGGTGGTCTGGATCGAGATGATCTCGCCGGTGGTGGTCAAGGACGATAGGAAGATCCGCAGGATCCCGCCGATCATCAGGCCGATCATCACTTCCTTGATCACCGCGCCGGCGACCCCGGAGACGGCGGCCGGGATCGGCATGCCGCGCGCGACCACCGGCATCAGCAGCATGGCCATCAGAAAGGCGAAACCCAGCCGGACGCGCGGCGGCACGGTGGTGTCGCCGATGCCGGGCAACAGCATGACCATCGCCCCGACGCGGGCGAAGATCAGGCCTCCTGCATAGACCTGGGATGCGGCTGCGAAGCTTTCCATGAACGGGCCGAACGGCCGCTACATCGCTGCGATGCGAGCGGCGATCTGGCGCATGAAGCCGCTCATCAGAGCGCCCATCATCGGCAGGAACAGGAGCAGCGACAGGAAGATGGCCACGATCTTCGGCGCATAGACCAGGGTGGCTTCCTGGATCTGGGTCAGGGCCTGCAGCAGGCCGATCCCCACCCCGACCACCAGCCCGACGATCAGCACCGGCGCCGAAAGCTGGATGGTCAGCCAGATGGCGTCGCGACCGATGTCGAGAACCTCGGCGCCGTTCATCTTTGGCCTCTTGGGTACGCGTGAAGCAGGGAAATCAAGCTAGGCGGAATTTGCCTAGTTATGGTTAACGAACGACTACCCGCGAACGATGCCGTCAGGGTCGCCGCCAACTGTTCGGCGAGCTAAGCTGTGCCGATGGACAACACGTTCGTTTACCTCATGGGACCGCCCGGTGTCGGAAAGTACACTGTCGGCAAGTTGCTCGCCGAGCGCATGCCCGCGCGGCTCATCGACAACCACTACTGGAACAATCCGATCTTCGAGATCGTCGAGCCGGACGGCAAGACACCGTTGCCGGCCGAGGTTTGGGATCGCACTCATGCGGTGAGGACTGCGGTCCTCGAGACCATCGCCACACTCGCGCCGCCCAAGCGCAACTTCATCTTCACCCATGCGGTGAGTAACGAAAACCATCCGATGGACCGGCTGATCGCCGGACAGATCCTGAGCACAGCCGATCGGCGTGGAGCCAACACCCTCCTCGTCAGGTTATCGTGCGCGTCCGCTGAACTGGCGACGCGCATTGAGGAACCGGGCCGCGCCATCCGACTAAAGGCGCGCGATGGGAGCCAGGCCGAACGCTACGCGACACTGACCAAGCTCGATGCGCATCACCCCTGGACCATCGATCTCGACACCACCGGTTCAGAGCCCGACGACACGGCGAGGCGCATTCTGCAGGCGCTCGCCGATCCGCCTCAGGGCTGAAGCGCCCGCGCCGCTTCGGCTGGGCTCGCCTTGCCCTGGTCGCGATCGACGCTGTAGTTGGCCGCCCGCATGGCCTCCACCGAGATCGAGCCGATCAGCGGCTTCAGCGCGGCCAGCAACCGCTCATCCCCCGCGCGCTTGGGCGAAATCAGGATGACCGCGTCATAGGGCGGCAGCGCACCCCTAGGATCGGTCAGCACCACCAACTTGTCGGCCGAGATCCGGCCATCAGAGGAGAAGGCTGAGATCACGTCGGCCTCGCCGCCCGACAGCGCCCGATACATGAAGGTTGGCTGGAACGAGCGTTCGGTCTTGAAGTTGAAGCCGTAGGCGGCGTCGACCGCCTTCCACTCCGGCCGTGACAGGAACTCCAGATCCGAGCCCAGGGTCAGGCGCGGGGCCTGGCGGGCGAGATCGGCCAGGCTGACGATCCCCAGCGCCTTGGCGCGGTCGGCGCGCATGGCGAAGGCGTAGGCGTTCTCAAAGCCAAGCGAGCCCAGCACCACGACCCCGTCGCGCTTCTTCAGTTCGGTGGTCAGTTCGGCCAGGACCTGGGCGCGGCCGGGATTGTCCTCGCGCTTCAGGACGTTTGTCCAAAGCGTGCCCGAATAATCGATATAGACGTCCAACTCGCCGGCCGCCAAGGCTCGGTAGGCGACCGCCGACCCCAGATCCTCTTTGCGCGAGACGTGGGCGCCGGCCCTCTCCAGCCGCTCGGCCATCACCTCGGCCAGGATGTACTGCTCGGAGAAATTCTTGGCCCCGACGACATAGCTCGACGGCTTGCCGAGCGCGGCCAGCGGCGTTAGCGCGGCCAGCACGCCGACCACCAGCAGCGCCGCGCCCGCGACCATCAGCCCGCGCTTGCGCCGCGCCGCGCCAGTCTCGATCAGGCCCAGCAACTGATCGACGCTCATGGCCAGCGCCGCCGAGGCGGCGCAGCCGAACAGGACGAACACCCAGTTCTCGGTCTGCAAGCCGGCGAAAATGTAGTTGCCAAGGCTGGTCTGGCCGACCGGCGTCGAGAGCGTCGCAGCGCCAATGGTCCAAACCGCGGCGGTACGCACGCCCGCCATGATCACGGGCATGGCCAGCGGAAGTTCGACCTGGAACAAGCGCTGGCGCGGCGTCATGCCCACCCCGTCGGCGGCCTCGCGCACCGCCGGATCGACGCCGAGTATACCAGCTGTCCCGGTCCGCAGGATCGGCAGCATCGAGTAGAGGGTCAGGGCCAGCAGCGAGGGCAGGAAGCCCAGCGCCGAGAAGCCGTGCCCGAAGACCTTTTGGCTCAAGGCCGACAGCGCCAGCAGCAGCGGGTAAAACAGGGCCAGTAGGGCCAGGCTGGGAATGGTCTGGATCAGGCCGGCGAAGGCCAGGACCGGCCAGCGCAGCCGCGCGCTGCGGCTGGCGGCGACCGCGAGCGGCAGGCTGATCAGCAGTCCGAGCACCAGGGCGCTGGCGCTGAGCAGCACATGCCAGGCGAGATATTCGGGCAGCAGGCCCCAAGCCTGCGCGATACGGCCGCTCACGAGGCCGCCTCCAAGCGTTGGCGCAATCGCTCGGCCTGCCGACGCGGGGCTTCCAGCAACGCACGGACCTCGGGGTTTTCGGTCGAGGCGAGCAGCGCTCCTGGCGGACCGTCAGCGACAATGGAACCGGCCTCCAGCACCACGATCCGGTCGGCCAGCAGCACGGCCTCGGTCATGTCGTGAGTGACCATGACGCTGGTCAGGCCAAGCTTGTCGTGCAGGGCGCGGTAGTCGGTGCCGAGCGAGTCGCGGGTCAGGGGATCGAGCGCGCCGAACGGCTCATCCATCAGCATGATCTTCGGTTCGGCGGCCAGCGCGCGCGCCACCCCGACCCTCTGGCGCTGCCCCCCCGAGAGTTCCGACGGCGCGCGGGTCGCAACTTCGCGCGGCAGCGCCACAAGGTCGAGCAGTTCCTCGACGCGCGCGGTCATTCGCGCACGTTCCCAACCGAGCAGCTTTGGGGTGATGACGATATTCTCGGCGATGCTCAGGTGCGGGAACAGCCCGACCTCCTGGAACACATAGCCTATACGGCGGCGAAGCTGATGGGGCGGCGCGGCGCCGGCGTCCTCGCCTCCGACCCTGATCTGACCAGCGTCCGGCGCAATCAGGCCGTTGATGGTCTTGAGCAGCGTCGTCTTGCCCGAGCCCGAGGCCCCGACCAGGGCGACGAACTGGCCCGCCGGAACGTCCAGAGACACCCCGGCCAGCGCCGCCTGCGCGCCGTACCGTTTCTCGATGCCGATAAGTTCAATCGCCGGTTGGGTCATGCCACCAACCTTAGACACGATCCGTCAAATCGGCATCCGCATGATTTCTTGATAGGCGTTGATCACCTGATCGCGAACCGCCATCACTGTCTCCAGGCTGGCTTCGGCCGCCGAGATCGCGGTGACCACGTCGATCAGTTCGCCCTTGCCCTGCACCTGCGCCGTGATCTGCGACTCGGCGGCCTTGGTGTTGTGCATGACGTCGTTCATGGCCGACTTGACCATCGAGCCGAAGTCGAGCCCGCCCGCGCCGGCCGACGGCGGCGTGATGGGCGCGGTGTTCTGGGTGGCGGCGTAGGCCTTGGCGGCGGCGAGCGCGGTCATCATGGCTTAGGCGCCCTACTTCTTGAGGATGTCGAGGGTGCGCATTTCCATGGAGCGCGCCGTCTCAATCACATTCAGATTGGCTTCGTAGGCCCGCTGGGCTTCCTTCATGTCGAGCGCCTCGACGAGGGTGTCCACGTTCGGCAGCTTCACATAGCCCGCCGGGTTCGCCGACGGGTGGCCGGGATCATAGACATTGCGGAAGTCCTTGCGATCCGGCTCGACCCTGGCGACACGAACGCCCTGACCGCCGTCGGTGCGGACCGGGGTGAACACCGGCACCTGCCGGCGATAGGGATCCCCGCCCGGCTGGCGCGACACTGAATTGGCGTTGGCCATGTTCTAGGCGATCACCCGCATCCGCGCCTGCTGGGCGCGAAGGGCGGTGGCGGCGATGGCCTGGGTGGCCCCGGTCATGGGTTTGATGTCGGCCATCTAGGAGATCCTAACCGCGACCGGGCGCGCGGCTGGCCATGCGCAGCATGGCCAGCGACTTCTGGTAGAAGCTAATGGCGGCGTCGTAGTTCATGCGCGCCTCGGCCATCTTCATCATCTCTTCCTCGAGCACGACCGAGTTCCCATCGAGGGTGGTCTCGGAGTCCTTGGCCTGGATCGGCCGGAAGGTCGTATTCGGACGCGCCGCGGGCGCCATGTGCCCGACCTGAGTCACCGCCTGGGTCGTCACCGGGCGCATCTGCGACTGCATCTGGGCCCGGAAGCTATAGGCCTGGAGGTCGGTCGGCGTGTAGCCGGGCGTGTCGGAATTGGCGACGTTCTGCGAGATCAGCCGTTGGCGCTCGCCGAGGTGACCGAACCGGCCCTTCAACATCGAAAACAGCGGAATCTCGGCGAGGTTCATAAGGAATATGGTGAATAAATAGGGTTAACCGCGCCTTAAGACCCTACAGGGCAAACCCAGGACCAACGGCGATTTCGCGCCGCCTGACCCTATTCGAACATCCCCCATGGCATTCGCCGATTTCCTTCGCGCCTTCTTCGCCCTGGCGCTGACCCTGGGGCTTGTCGGACTTGCGGCCGTCGCCTTGCGGCGGTTCGGCCCGGACGCCCTGGCGCGGTTCACCCCCACCCGGAAGGAACGCCGGCTGGCGATCGTCGAGACCCTGGTGCTCGACCCCGCGCGGCGGCTGGTGGTGGTCTCGCTGGACGGTGAGGAACGCCTGCTGCTGCTGGGCGAGGGACAGCTGCTTCCGACCCCGGCCAAGCCCGCCCGCAAACCCAAGACGGCCGCCTGATGCGCAAGTTCTTCTCCGCCCTCACCCATCTGGACGCCGCCGACTGGCGCCGCGCAGCCGGGCTGTCGGCCTTGGCCACCCTGGTCAGCCTGATCTTCCCGGCGGTGGCCGCGGCCCAGGCTCTAAACATCGATCTTGGCACCGGTGCGGGACTGTCCGAACGCGTGGTGCAGATGGTCGGTCTGCTGACCGTGCTGTCGCTGGCGCCGTCCATCGTGATCATGACCACGTCCTTCGTGCGGATCGTGGTGGTTCTAGGCCTGCTGCGCACCGCCCTTGGCCTGCAACAAAGCCCGCCGAACGCGGTGCTGATCAGCTTGGCGCTGTTCCTGACCGCCATCGTCATGGGTCCGACGCTGCAGAAGTCCTACGAGGACGGCATCCGGCCGCTGATGGACCAGCAGATCGAATTGTCCCAGGCCTTCGACTCCGCCAGCGCGCCGGTGAAAACCTTCATGCTGGGCCAGGTGGACCAGGACGACCTTGCGCTGTTCATCCGCCTCTCGAAGATCGAGAAGCCCGCGACCATCCAGGACACCCCGCTACACGTCGTCACCCCGGCCTTCATGATCTCGGAGCTAAAGCGCGCCTTCGAAATCGGCTTCCTGCTGTTCATCCCCTTCCTGGTCATCGACCTGGTGGTGGCCAGCGTGCTGATGAGCATGGGTATGATGATGCTGCCGCCGGTGGTGGTGTCCCTGCCCTTCAAGCTGATCTTCTTCGTCCTGGTGGACGGCTGGCGGCTGGTGGCGGGCTCGCTGGTGGAAAGCTTCCAGCGCGGCGCGGGCGGCGGCTAGCTAGAACCGGCGCGACAGCCCTATCCCGACGGCCAGGTCGGGAGTTTCCTTGGTCAGGCCGCCATAGAGACCGGCGTCGAACTGCAGGTCCTCATGGCCGGCCGGCGCCCAGGCGATGGTCAGGTCCAGCGAGGCCTGGGTAATCCGCTCAGCCGGATCGTCGTCCACGGCGGCCCACAATTCCAACCCCAGCGTCACCGGCCCGAACGGCTTGCTGAGCCCGGCCGCGCCTGCCCATCCCCAGTGCGTTCCATGACCATCGCTATCGGCCAGCAGGTCGATCTCCGGCGCGAGGCCGAGCGACAGGTCGCCGCCCAGCGGGATCGACATCGGCGCGATCAGGCCGCCTTGCCAGCCACCAGCGCCGATCCCAGACTTGCCGGTCGGGGCTGAGACAAAGGGCTGCAAGGCGAGCGACAACCCGGAGCCGTCAGGGTTCTTCAATGACCGACGCACCGCGAAGGTGAGATCGCCCACCCCCTCTGTTCGGACGGTCTGCCCCTCGGCGCGATCGCGGATCTGGGTATAGGGCGTCCACAGGATTTGCCCCTCCATCATCTGCGTCAGGCCGAGCCGTACCTGGATGTCACCGACGGCGTAGGCCTCAGTCGAGCCTGGACCAGAGCGC
>NZ_JAURWM010000141.1 GCF_030654915.1 Phenylobacterium sp.
CTGGAGACGGCGCTGAAACTGGCGGACGGCATCGCGGTCGCCGAGTGGGCCGACAAGGCCGAGGGCGAGACCGAACCGCGCCGGATGCTGTTCTCCGAGAAGTTCGCCTGCCCGGTCTCCGGCTTCACCATCAGCGAGATCGAACCGCGGCTGTTCTCATTCAACAACCCCTATGGCGCGTGCCCGGTGTGCGATGGCCTCGGCGCCAAGCTCGCCTTCGACGCCGACATGATCGTGCCGGACAAGGACAAGACCCTGCACAAGGGCGCCATCGCGCCCTGGGCCAAGGGTCCCTCGCCGCTCTACACCCAGACCCTGCAGGCCCTGGCCGGCCACTACGGCTTCTCAATGGACATGCCGTGGTGGAAGCTGCCCGAGGGCGCCAAGACCGTGGTGCTGTACGGGTCGGGCACCGAGAAGATCAAGTTCGTCTATGACGACAACGCCCGGAAGTACGAGGTCAACAAGACCTTCGAGGGGGTGCTGCCCAACCTGGAACGTCGTTGGCGCGAGACCGATAGCTCCTGGGTCCGCGAGGAACTGGGCCGCTACCAGTCCGAGACGCCGTGCGAGGCCTGCGAAGGCTATCGCTTGAAGCCCGAAGCCCTGGCCGTGAAGATCGCCGGCCAGCACATCGGCCAGGCCAGCCGGCTGTCCATCCGCCACGCCGAGGAGTGGTTTAGCGGCCTGGACGCCAGCCTCACCGACAAGCAGATGGAAATCGCCCGCCGGATCCTGAAGGAGATCACCGATCGCCTACGGTTCCTGGTCAATGTCGGGCTGGACTACCTGAACATGAGCCGCGGATCGGGCACCTTGTCGGGTGGCGAGAGCCAACGCATCCGCCTGGCCAGCCAGATCGGCTCAGGCCTAACGGGCGTGCTCTATGTGCTGGACGAGCCGTCCATCGGCCTGCATCAGCGCGATAACACCCGACTGCTGGAAAGCCTGAAGGGCCTGCGCGACCTTGGCAACTCGGTCCTCGTCGTCGAGCACGATGAAGAGGCCATCATGACCGCTGACTATGTCATCGACATGGGACCTGCCGCCGGCATCCACGGCGGCCAGATCATCGCCCAGGGCACGCCCGCGGAAGTACTGGCCAACCCCGACAGCATCACTGGTCAGTACCTTTCGGGCGTCCGGGAGATCGAGGTCCCGGCGGACCGGCGGCCGATCTCAAAGAAGAAGGTGCTGCGGGTCGTCGGCGCCACCGGCAACAACCTGAAGAACGTCACGGCCGAGATCCCGGCTGGGACTTTCACCTGCATCACCGGCGTCTCGGGCGGGGGCAAGTCCACCTTCACCATCGAGACCCTCTACAAGGCGGCCGCCCGGCGGCTGCACAACGCCTCGGACGCGCCCGCCCCCCACGAGAAGATCGAGGGGCTGGAGATGTTCGACAAGGTCATCGACATCGACCAGTCGCCGATCGGCCGCACGCCGCGCTCGAACCCGGCCACCTATACCGGCGCCGTCCAACCGATCCGCGACTGGTTCGCCGGCCTGCCGGAATCCAAGGCTCGCGGCTACGGTCCCGGCCGGTTCAGCTTCAACGTCAAGGGCGGCCGCTGCGAGGCCAGCCAGGGCGACGGGCTTATCAAGATCGAGATGCACTTCCTGCCGGACGTCTACGTGACCTGCGATGTCTGCCACGGCAAGCGCTACAACCGCGAGACGCTCGAGGTGTTGTTCAAGGGCAAGTCGATCTCCGACGTCCTGGACATGACCGTCGAGGAGGCGGCCGACTTCTTCAAGGCCGTGCCGACGGTGCGCGACAAGATGGAGACGCTCAAGCGCGTCGGCCTCGGCTACGTCAAGGTCGGGCAGTCGGCCACCACTTTGTCCGGCGGCGAGGCCCAGCGCGTGAAGTTGAGCAAGGAACTCTCGCGCCGCGCCACCGGCAAGACCCTCTACATCCTCGACGAACCGACGACCGGCCTGCACTTCGAGGACGTGAAGAAGCTGCTGGAAGTGCTCCATGAGTTGGCCGACCAGGGCAACACCATGGTGGTGATCGAGCACAATCTCGACGTCGTGAAGACCGCCGACTGGATCGTCGACTTCGGCCCCGAGGGCGGCGACGGCGGCGGCGAGATCGTGGCCCAGGGCTCCCCCGAACAGGTCGCGGCCAACCCGAAGAGCTGGACCGGACGCTACCTCGCCGAGATCCTCAAGCGCCACGAAGAACGCGCCGGCGCGAAGCTGAAGCGGGCTTGAGCCATCCCTCCCCTTCATGGGAAGGATGGTTCACCGCCCGCCAAACAGCGGCAGGGTCTCGGGCGCCAGAGCGCCTTCGATCTCCAACATGCGCAGCTTGGTGTCGGCGCCGCCGGGCGCTGAGAAGCCGCCCTTGCGGCCGCCTGCCGCCAGGATGCGGTGGCACGGTACGACGATGGGCCAGGGGTTGGCTCCAAGCGCCTGGCCCACCGCCCGTGAGAGGCTGAGATCTCCAAGGCGCTTGGCGATGTCGCCATAGGTCAGGGTCCGCCCCGGCGGGATGGCGCGCGAAATCTCGTAAACTCGGGCGCTGAACGCCGCGAGGCCGGTGGTGTCGAGTTCGACCTCCAACAGGTCGCGCGGCTCGCCGTTCAGCAAGGCCTGCATGCCGCAGATCGCCTGAGCCACCGTCGCCGGCGGGTCTGTCTCGACCGCTTGCGGATATCGCCGCGCCAGTCGCGTCCGCGGATCGCCACCTTCGGACTGCGGCAGTTGCACGCCGACCAGGCCGCGGGCGTTCCAGACGACGCCGCAGGTCCCGATAGCGGTGTCAAAGAGGGTGAAGCCTTCGCTCATCACGCAAATCTAACACCTCGGCCCCGCCCCGGCTCGCGGCTTTCGGACCTTCACCTAACAGCGCTCAATGAGGCCTTGCATTCAAACAGATGTTCGAAATAGCTTGGCCTCATAGTTTGCACATTTAGGGAGCCCCCGATGATCCTCTATGGCGCGCCAATGCCGGCGCCGAACCCCCGTCGCGTCCGTATATTCCTGGCGGAAAAGGGGATCGACCTGCCCGAAACCACCGTCGACATGATGAAGCGCGAGCACAAATCGCCGGAATTCCGGGCCAAGAACTCGATGGGCCAGCTTCCGGCCTTGGAGTTGGACGACGGGACCTGCATCTCCGAGACCGTCGCCATCTGCCGCTACTTCGAAGAGACCCACCCGGAACCGCCGCTGTTCGGCGTCACGCCGGTGGAGAAGGCCCTGGTCGATCAGTGGGTCCGCCGAGTCGAGTTCGCGGTGATGATGCCGGTGGGCAGCTTCTGGCGACACGCCCACCCGCGCACCGCGGCGCTGCTCAACCAGTTCAAGGACTTCGGCCAGT
The DNA here is from genome assembly GCF_030654915.1 of Phenylobacterium sp. Taxonomy (GTDB): domain Bacteria; phylum Pseudomonadota; class Alphaproteobacteria; order Caulobacterales; family Caulobacteraceae; genus Phenylobacterium. The sequence goes on from NZ_JAURWM010000141.1 coordinate 3,332, forward strand.
CGAACGCCGAGATTTATAAGGGCGCTCAGAAGTATCTGAACCGAGAGCTTGAGAGCCGCGACTTCCTGGTGGGCGACAGCTTCACCATGGCGGACATCTGCCTGCTCTCGACGGTGGACTTCGCCGAATGGATCGGCCTGCCCGTCGAGGAAGAGTTCGAGAACCTGACCGCCTGGCGGACCCGCGTGAAGGCCCGTCCCAGCGCCAACGCCTAAGCTCAAGGGGCGCCGTTCCGCTCGATGGGAGCGGCGCCCGGTGAGGCTCTAGCTGGTCGTGAGTTCGCGGTAGATCACGGCCGCCGGCGCGACCAGGACCGCATAGTAGAAGGCGTTCAGGAACGCGCCGAAGATCGTGTAGATGATCATCGGAATGGTGAAGTAGGCGCCGACCGAACTCAGGTCCGGCGCGAATATCTTCGAGACCGACGCGATGTCTCCACCGGCCGCGATGGCGGCGATGGCCATGAAGATCACCATGGCCAGCACCAGCACGACGACGACGCTGGCGATAGCCAGCACATAGGCGCCGACCAGCTTCCAGAACTGGCCCTTGGTCAGCTTCCAGGATTCGAACACGCTGATCTTTTGCTCAGCGAAGGTCATGACTGGCGCGAGCGACAGCCGCACAGCGACAAAGAACAGCAAGCCCGTGAAGAAGAGGCCAAGCGCCACGCCGAACAGCGGCGAGCCCAAGAACGAATAGGCGATACCGGCGCCGATCCCGCCGACCACGACGACCAACGTCACCGCCACCAGGGTCAGCACGAAATAGATGAGAGTCAGGACGGCCAGACGCAGTTCGTCGCGGCCGAGACGCAGGTATCCGAAGCCGGTCTCGGTCGGGCGCAGGATCGCGCGATAGACCGCCGAGGCGAGAACCGCCTGGACCGCCAACCCTATGGGCAACAGGATCGCGTAGAGCGGCAACAGCGCCGTGAAGTTCGCCAGAGCCGCGGCGGAGTCCGCGCTCTTGTCATTGGCGGCCGCTTCGAGAGCCATCAGGTCCTGGCCGCCCATGGTCACCAGAAGAACCGGCATCAGGAAACTGACGATCATGTAGAAGCCGGCCCAGATCAGCAAAATCTTCGGCTTCTCGCGTGTAATCCGGAATCCTTCAAAAGCGGCGTCGGTCGCCGAGAACGCAGTCATTTCAATCCCCAGGCCAGGTCCTCGTCAAATAACGAGTCAGCCGCCCATTCGATGCGAATTCTGGGGATGCGCCCCCTTCCCCGCAAGGCCTAGCTCGCGAAGTCGGTGGATCGTTGCTAGTTAGTCACGCATGTCGATCCAACCTGTTCATATCGTCGGTGGCGGCCTCGCCGGTTCCGAAGCCGCCTGGCAAGTCGCCGAGGCTGGCGTCCCTGTCGTCCTCCACGAAATGCGTCCCGTGCGCGGCACCGATGCGCACCAGACCGATGGCCTGGCCGAGCTCGTCTGCTCCAACTCCTTCCGGGCCGACGACTGGACCGGCAACGCAGTGGGGCTGCTGCATCACGAGATGCGCAAGCTGTCCTCGATCATCATGTCCTGCGGCGACGCCCATCAGGTCCCGGCCGGCGGCGCGCTGGCCGTGGACCGCGACGGCTTCTCCCAGGCGGTGACCGCCCGGCTCGAGGCCCACCCGCTGATCACCATCCAACGCGAAGAGGTGGCCGGCCTGCCGCCGGCCGAGTGGGACAACGTCATCGTCGCCACCGGCCCGCTGACCTCGCCCGCCCTTTCAGCGGCGATCCTCGACCTGACCGGCGAGGGCGAGTTGGCCTTCTTCGACGCCATCGCGCCGATCATCAACTTCGACTCGATCAACATGGACGTCTGCTGGCGTCAGTCGCGCTACGACAAGGTCGGGCCAGGCGGCGACGCCGCCGCCTACATCAACTGCCCGATGGACAAGGACCAGTACGAGGCTTTCATCGACGCCCTGCTGACCGGCCCTAAGTCCGAGTTCAAGGACTGGGAGAACGTCCCCTATTTCGACGGCTGCCTGCCGATCGAGGTGATGGCCGAACGGGGCCGCGAAACCTTGCGCCACGGCCCGATGAAGCCGGTGGGCCTGACCAATCCCCGCGATCCGCTGGTGAAGTCCTACGCTATCGTACAGCTACGTCAGGACAATGCGCTCGGCACGCTGTGGAACATGGTCGGCTTCCAGACCAAACTGAAGCATGGCGCCCAGACCGACATCTTCCGAATGATCCCTGGCCTGGAGAAAGCGGTCTTCGCCCGCCTCGGCGGCCTGCACCGCAACACTTTCCTGAACAGCCCCAAGCTGCTGGACGGCCAGTTGCGCATGAAGAGCCAGCCGCGCCTGCGGTTCGCCGGTCAGGTGACCGGCGTCGAGGGATACGTGGAAAGCGCCGCCATCGGCCTGCTGGCCGGTCGCTTCGCCGCCGCCGAGCGCCTGGGCAAACCCATCGACGCGCCGCCGGCCACGACCGCCCTAGGCGCCTTGATCGGCCACATCACCGGCGGGCATCTCGACGCGGGCAAGGGCTCATTCCAGCCGATGAACATCAATTACGGCCTGTTGCCGCCGCTGGAGAACGCGGCGGCCAAGCGGCGCGAGGACGGCAGCCGCATGGGCGCCAAGGAAAAGGGCCGCGCCAAGAAGCTGGCGGTCGGCGAGCGGGCCTTGGCCGATCTCGGCGCCTGGGCAGCCGGCGAAAAGGCGATCGCGGCGGAATAGGTTCTCGCCTGAGATCCTCACCAACCCGCGTGTCATCCCGGAAAGCCCGCAGGGCTTGTCCGGGACCTATGAACACCTGATGGCGCAGGTGACGGCGACGCCCGGCCCGCTCGGCTCATTCAGCGCGAATGGGTCCCGGCCTTGCTTCGCAAACCGTAATGACAGTTTAGAAGCCGTGGCGGCCCGCGCCTAGACGCGGCCCCGGGCCACCGCCCAGAGCAATCGCAGTCGCATCTCCAGTTCGGACGGCCTGCGTCCGAGCGCACGAGGGCGAGCCAAGGCCGCGTGAGCGATGGCTGGGAAGGCGGCGACCGACAGCCCCCCAGCGGCCGCCAGAGCTTCCTGCAAAGCCGCCTGGGCCTCATCCCCGGTCAGCCCGGCCGTTCCCATCAGCCTGCCGATCGCCCAGGCCTTGCCGCCCTGCTCGGCCCGGCTCACGTCAGGAGCATCTTCCAACACGCGGGCGGCGCTCACCGCCGCTCCACCGCCGGAACCAGCGGCCCACTCCAAGGCGTCGGCCAGGTTCATCGGGGCCGGATCAAGCTCGCGATAGCGCGCCTCGATCATCGCCTCCAGCGGTCCGCGCGGCAGGCCGCGACGATCGATCGCCAGGGCCAGGGCCTGGGCGGTCGGGTGATGACGGACGGGGCGGCCCTCATAGACCTCGTCCAGCACCTCCCGCCACCAGGCCAGGCGGATCTCGCCCATCAGCGAGTTGGAGGCGACCTTGGGCGCACGAGCCAGCTCGTGGTCGAAGGCGTAGATCGCGATCACGTCGGCGCGCGCCTGGGCATCGGCGATGAACCGACTGGATAGCCAGCGTTCGGGATCGAGGCGCCTGGTCTGGGCGTCGAGGTCCTCGGCGGGGATTTGGGGTTCTTCGGTCTGGGACATATCGCAAATGAAAAGGCCCGCCGATGAGGCGGGCCTTCCAATCTTACTCGGCTTCTATCGTTAGCCGAAGATGGTCTGATTCATGGTCATGGTGACCAACATCGGCAGCGAGAGCAGCGTATTGATCCGCGAGAACAGCATCGCGGTCTTTCCGGCCTTGGCCTTGGCGTCCGCGTCGCCGTCAACGATGCCGAGCGCGATCTTCTGGTTCGGCCAGATGAACACCCAGACGTTGAAGAACATCACCGTCGCCAGCCACATGCCGGTGCCGATGAAGGTGTGCTGCGCCACGCCGCTGAGCGCGCCCAGCGTGAAGGCGTCGACCAGATAGCCGCGGTTGAAGGCGAGGATCACGCCCATCACCCAGGTGGCGAGCGCCGCCCAGCGGAACCAGAATAGCGCTTCAGGCGCGATGTACTTGGAGATCGCCGGCTTCAGCTCAGCCGGGATTTCCGGCATTTTTCGGATCTGGACGAAGTTGAAATAATACAGCAGCCCGATCCAGAGGATGCCGAAGAAGGTGTGCATCCAACGGAACACCGCCTGCCAGAAAATGGCGTCGGCCGTGCCATTGTGGGCCATATAGCCCCCGATCATGATCAGCGAGAGCAGGAAGCTCACGATCATGGTGTTTCGGAAATTGGTGAGCAGTCCAGCCATCGTTCAGCCCCTTACGATTCCAGCCCTAGGTAGTTGTACATAGGGCGATTTATCGGGGCCGGGAAGCGACGCGCGAAATAAGCTAGACCGCAATCATGGCGGCGGCGAGCTTGCGGCCTTCGGCGGTCAGGATGTTGTAGACGCGGCAGGCGGCCGCGGTGTCCATGAATTCCAGCCCGATGCCCGCCTTTTGAAGCGCGTCACGCACCGCGCGCGGCGGCAAGGCGTTGACCGCCCCAACGCCCAGCAGGACGAACTCAACCTCGGCCCGGCCGGCCGCGAAGACCTCGGCGAAGCTGTCCAGCGTCAGCTCGGCCAGCGAGCCCACCGGCCAGACCTGGGCCTGGTCACGCAAGATCAGGAGCGAGCCTTCGTGACGGCCGGTGGAGAGGCGGAAGCCGCCTCCCCCATAGGCGTCGATCTGCGGTGCGTCACGAGCCACGGCGATGGCCTAACGCGCGACCGCCGGCTTCAGCGGCTCTGCCGGCTCATCACCACGCTTGACGCCCCACAACAGGATCACGGGCGCAGCGACATAGATCGAAGAGTAGGTGCCGATGATGATGCCGAAGATCATGATGATCGAGAACGCGAACAGCGCCGGCCCGCCGAAGATCGCCAACCCACCGAGCGCCAGGACCGCGGTAAGCCCGGTGATCACCGTGCGGGACAGGGTCTCGTTGATCGACAGGTCGATTACATCGCGCAAAGGCATGGTCTTGTACTTGCGCAGGTTCTCGCGAAGCCGGTCGAAGACCACGACGGTGTCATTCATCGAGTAGCCGATGATCGTGAGGATCGCCGCGATCGTCGTCAGGCTGAACTCAAGCTTGAACAGCGCGATGAGGCCGAAGGTGAGGATCACGTCGTGGAACAGGCCCACGACGGCGCCGACGCCGAACTGAAGTTCGAACCGGAACCAGATGTAGAAGAGCATCAGCAGGATCGCGAGCAACAGCGCCGTCAATCCGCTTTGGAACAGCTCGCCCGAGACCTTTGGGCCAACGACGTCGGTCTTGGTGAACG
>NZ_JAURWM010000147.1 GCF_030654915.1 Phenylobacterium sp.
CCGCGGCGCGTGTCGCCGGCGCGCAGGATGACGCCTGTCTGAAGCTGGCCGCCGCGGTGGAGTTCATCCACACCGCCACTCTGCTTCACGACGACGTGGTCGATTCCTCGCAATTGCGCCGGGGCAAGGTCGCCGCGCACCTGATCTGGGGCGCGCCGGCCAGCGTTCTGGTGGGCGACTTCCTGTTCGCCCGCGCCTTCGAGCTGATGGTCGAGGCCGGCTCCATGCAGGCGCTGGAGATCCTGGCCCGCGCCAGCCGCGTGATCGCCGAGGGCGAGGTGCTGCAACTCACCCGCGCCCACGACCTCAATCTCGGCCAGGACCTTTATCTGGAAATCATCAAGGCCAAGACGGCCGAGCTGTTCGCCGCCGCTGCCGAGGCCGGAGCGGTTTCGGCCGGCGCCAGCCCTGAGCGCTGCAAGGCGTTGCGGACCTTCGGCCAAGACCTGGGCCTGGCTTTCCAACTCGTCGACGACGCCCTGGACTACAGCGGGATCAGCGCGACGCTCGGCAAGAACCCCGGGGACGACTTCCGAGAAGGCAAGGCCACCCTGCCGCTGCTGCTGGCCATCGCCAGCACCGGCGCCGCGGAGAAGGCGTTCTGGGACCGCACCGTCGGCAGGCTTGAGCAGGGCGACGGCGACTTCGAGCGCACTCGCGACCTGATCGCCTCGACCGGCGCTGACGCCGCGACCCTGGACCTGGCGGCCAACTACGCCGCCACGGCCAAGGTGCAACTCGCCGAGTTCGCCAGCAACAACAGCTGGCGTCCGGCGCTTGAAGACCTGGCGGACTTCGCGGTCGGCCGCCAGGCCTAGGCGGTACGGCGGCTAGGCCGCCGTCCATCCCCCATCGACGGAGAGGTTCGCGCCGGTCATCTGCTTGGCGGCGTCCGAGCAGAGGAAGATGACCACGGCGGCGACTTCCTCCGGCGTGACGAATTGCTTGGTGGGCTGGGCGGCCAGCAGCACATCGTTGATGACCTGCTCCTTGGTCATGTTGCGGGCCTTCATGGTGTCCGGGATCTGGCTCTCCACCAGCGGCGTCCAGACATAGCCAGGGCTGATGCAGTTAACGGTGACGCCGTTGGTGGCCACCTCAAGAGCGACAGCCTTGGTGAGCCCGGCGATGCCGTGCTTGGCCGCCACATACGCCGACTTGAAGGGTGATCCCACCAGCGAGTGAGCCGAGGCCGTGGAGATGATCCGGCCCCAACCGCGCGCCTTCATGCCAGGAACCGCGGCGTGGATGGCGTGGAACGCCGACGACAGGTTGATCGCGATGATCTGGTCCCACTTCTCCGTGGGAAAGGCCTCCACCGGCGAGACGAACTGAATGCCGGCGTTGTTCACCAGGATATCTACAGACCCGAAGGTGGTTTCAGCCTCGGCGATCATGTCCGCGATCTGCTCGGGCTTGGTCATGTCGGCGCCGGAGTAGATCGCCTTCACGCCGTATTCGGTCTCGATGCCCGCGCGTTCCTTCTCGATGTCCTCGGGCTTGCCGAAGCCGTTGATGAGGACGTTGGCGCCCTCCTTGGCCAGGGCGCGGGCGATGGCCAGGCCGATGCCGCTGGTCGAACCGGTGACGACGGCGGACTTGGACTTGAGACTCATGGGGCGGCTCCGTGGAAGATAATGGGTAGCTTGGGTTCAGGGCTGGTCCTGGTCCAGGGCTTCGCGGCCTGGATCGAACACGGCGGTGGCGGCCCCGTCAGGTTTGCGGGCGTAGTGTTCCAGATTGCGTCGGCATCGGTTGGCGTCGGTGACGCCGGACGACCAGTGGTCAAGCATGGTCTGCCGGGAGAACTCGAAGTCCTTGAAGCCGCCCTCGTAGGATTTGGCGCGATAGATCAGCTGGATCACCGTCACAGCGCTCTCCTTGGAGAGATCCTTGAGCAGTCCGACACTGGGCTCGCTGGCCATCGCTTCGGGCAGGGCGGCGAGCAGGTCACGCAGGGCGGCCTTGAGGCGATGAATCCGCAGGTTGGCGTCGGTGTTCAGCCGAGTGCGGCTGGAATAGCGGATGTCCTTCTCGCGCTCGGTCGCCTCGCCCAGGGTCTTGGGGAGCGGCCCACGGGCGTTGAACAGATCGACCTGGAAGATCATCAGGTCCTCGTCCACGCCGCTGTCGAGCACGTATTCGAGCGGGGTGTTGGAGACAAGGCCCCCGTCCCAGTACCACTCGCCGTCGATCTCGATGGGCGGCAGGCCAGGCGGGAGGGCGCCGGACGCCATGATGTGCTCGGGGCCGATCTTCTGATGCAGATTGTCGAAATAGACGAAATTGCCGGTCTTGATGTGGACCGCCCCGACGCTGAGACGCGTATCCTTGGCGTTGATCCGGTCGAAATCGACCAGACGCTCCAGGGTCTGGCGCAGGGGCGCGGTGTCGTAAAAGCTCAGCGCGCTCGGATCGGTCGCGGTGGGCAGCCACGGGGTTAGGAGTCGTGGCGAGAAGAAGCCCGGTACACCGCCGGCCACCGCCCAGCCGGCGCTGGCGTCGCTGATCGCCGCGCGTGCCTGCTCCATCATCGGCAACGGGGACGGCGTCCAACCCGAGGTGACGAGGTTCCAGAATTCCCGCAGTCGCTCCACGCGGCGCTCGGGCGGGTTCCCGGCGATGATGGCCGCATTGACGGCGCCGATGGATATCCCCGCGATCCAGCTCGGATCGAGCTCTCCGTCGCGAAGCGCCTCATAGACCCCGGCTTGGTAGGAGCCGAGCGCGCCCCCGCCCTGGAGGACAAGCACGCGGCGCGGGGGCGGAGCGTCTGGTGGAGCTTCAGGTGGCATGCGGCCCCCAGGGACGGGCGAGATGGTCAGGCGCCCATCTGCGCACCTATATTGCGGCGCACAAAAGGCCGTTCGCAAGCCTACGCCTTACGGCTGAATCAACAATCTGCGAGGAGGCGGCCGCTAGCGACGAAGTTCGTGCGACCAGGCTTGGCCAGCGACGGGCTGGAAGCCCTGTGCGTTCCAGAAGGCGTCGAAGGCGCCCGCGTGCACGGTGATCAGGGCCGCGTTGTCGAGGCCTTCCTGGATCAGCGCGGCGACGATGGTGCGGGCCACGCCGCCGCGGCGCGCGCCAGGCGACACGAACAGGTGGCGTATGCGTAGGGCTTGAGCGTGGCGCTCGGTCGGTTCAAGGGTGCTCGTGCCGACGCCGACGAGTTCACCCGCCTGGTACGCGACCAGCAGGGCCTCGCCGTCGCCGGCGAAGCGCTGCGTCCCGCTGTTCCAATCCTGGCTCAGCCCCTCGATGTGGCGATGGCCCTCGGCCGTCGCCTCGGCTTCCAGGCGTTCGAAATCGTCCGGTAGTTCGTCAATGATCCGGACGAGCTGGATCATCAGCCCGGGCTGATCATTTTTTCCGGGCGCACCAGGGTGTCGAACTCTTCGTTGGTGACGTACCCGCCGCCGACGGCTTCCTCGCGCAGGGTGGTGCCGTTCTTGTGGGCGGTCTTGGCGATCTTGGCGGCGTTGTCGTAGCCGATCTTGCCGTTCAGGGCGGTGACCAGCATCAGCGAGCGCTCGAGCGCGGCCTTGATGTTATCCTCACGGGCTTCGATCCCGACCACGCAGTTGTCGGTGAAGGAGATCGAGGCGTCGGCCATCAGGCGGCACGACTGCAGGAAGTTGTAGGCCATCACCGGGTTGAAGACGTTCAGCTCGAAGTGACCCGAAGCGCCGGCGAAGGTGATGGTCGCGTTGTTCCCGAACACCTGGGTGCAGACCATGGTCAAGGCCTCGCACTGGGTCGGGTTGACCTTGCCCGGCATGATCGAGGAGCCGGGCTCGTTCTCCGGCAGGGACAGTTCGCCCAGGCCCGAGCGGGGGCCGGAACCCAGGAAGCGGATGTCGTTGGCGATCTTGAACAGGCTGCCGGCCATGGTGTTGATCGCGCCGTGGCTGAAGACCATCGCGTCGTGGGCGGCCAGGGCCTCGAACTTGTTCGGTGCGGTGATGAAGGGCAGGCGGGTGATGTCGGCGATCTTCTGGGCGACCAGTTCGGCGAAGCCGACCGGAGCGTTCAGGCCGGTGCCGACGGCGGTGCCGCCCTGGGCCAGTTCATAGAGGCCGGCCAGGGTGTCCTTGATCCGGCGCACGCCGTTGGCGACCTGCTGCGAATAGCCGGAGAACTCCTGGCCCAGCGTCAGGGGCGTAGCGTCCTGGGTGTGGGTGCGGCCGATCTTGATGATGTGGTCGAAGGCCTTGACCTTGACCTTCAGGGCCGCGTGCAGGTGCTCCAGCGCCGGCATCAGCTCCTTGGCCACCTGCTCGGCGCAGGCGATGTGCATGGCCGTTGGGTAGGTGTCGTTGGACGACTGGCTCATATTGACGTGGTCGTTCGGGTGGACCGGGCTCTTGGAGCCCATGACGCCGCCCAGCATCTCGATGGCGCGGTTCGAGATCACCTCGTTGGCGTTCATGTTCGACTGGGTGCCCGAACCGGTCTGCCAAACCACCAGCGGGAAGTGATCGTCGAGCTTGCCGTCGATCACTTCCTGGGCGGCGGCGACGATGGCCGCGCCGATCTTGGGGTCGAGCTTGCCGAGTTCCATATTGGCTTCGGCCGCGGCGCGCTTGACGATGCCCAGCGCCCGGATGATCGGCTTGGGCTGCTTTTCCCAGCCGATCTTGAAATTGCCGATCGACCGTTGGGACTGCGCGCCCCAATAGACATTGGTCGCGACCTCGATAGGGCCGAAGGTGTCGGTTTCGGTGCGGGTCGCGGTCATGGTCAAGGGCTCCGATTGCTTCGCAGCGCCGGTTTAACGAACGGGCGCGAGACTGCAAGACGCGCACGGATTATGGAGCGCCATGGACGACAGCTGGACCCATCATGGCAAGGTGCGCGCGCGGGAGGCCGAGGGCCTCTTCGAGATCGTCGTGGACGGCCTGACCACTCAATCGAAATACTACAAGCCGCTGGTCTACGAGTTCTTCCGCAAGGCCTGGCGCGGGGCGCGCCCGTCATGGGGCGAATTCTCGGTCGACATCATGATGGAGTATGTCGGCGATCCGCCGTGGATCGACCTCGATAACTTGGCCAAGGCGATCCTCGACGCGATCAAGGGGCACGCCTTCCATGACGACGCCCAAGTGGCGCGGCTGCTGGTCGAGCGGCGGGCCGGCGAGCGGGAACGTATCGTGGTGACAGTGCGAAAGCTGTCGGACGCGAACCTGCTGGGCAGGCCTTATCAGCGCTGAAAACGAAAGCGACCGCGCCGGAGACCGGCGCGGTCGCATTCCCAAACCCTAAAGTCTGAAGAGCGCGGGTTCAGCGATACTGCTGAAGCCGCGTGGTCCGCAGGCCCGCCAGGCCGTGGCGATCAATCGACTTCTGCCAGGCGAGGAATTCCTCGTTGGTCAGGGTGTAGCGCTCGCATGCCTCGTCCAGGGTCAGGAGCCCACCGCGAACGGCGGCCACGACCTCGGCCTTACGCCGGATAACCCAGCGACCGGTGTCGGCGGGCGGCAGATCATTCAACGTCAAAGGCGCACCCGTCGGGCCGATGACATAGGCCTCGCCGCGGCTGTTCGTGCGCGTCTGCTGTTGTTGCAACATGGCTTTACGCCTTTCCGACCATCACTGTTCGGGTCGAAGGTATCGGAGGGGGCATAACAGCCGGTGAATCACGATAGTAAACAAAAGCTTATTCATGACCCCTCCGTGTACGATTCTGATACAGTCTAAGATGTCGTTCGATGTTAATGGTGATTAACGCGAGGAATTACCTATTAATATTGATTAGTTCTTCAAGCATTGATCCGCTGATGTGGCGATATTCAAAGAAAACGGACGGATTTTCTGTGCGCTGATTAGTCTGGTGAACTTTGCGGGAAGGCCGATGGTCGAGGCGTCAAGGTGCGTCGGGGCGATTGCGCACAGCCCATCGACGTCTCGCTGCTTGGCGACAAACTCACCCGACGGAAACGCGCCGCGACAGGTGTTACCATTTGCGCCGGCCGGGACGTCCGGGTTGGCGAAGGTCGCGGCGCCGCGTTCGGCCATGCCGTGGATGTTCACTTTGGCCGTCGTTTCGGTGGCGTCGCCGGTCACGCGGTCGTCTCGGGTTCGGGTGTAGGCGTCGCCGGGGCCTTGGGCGCTTCGGCGATCGAGGTGACCTTATCCCAGCTGACTCTCACCCCGTTGACGGTGATCAGGGTCTGGCCGTCCACCTGCTCGACGCCGGTGACGATGCCTTGGACGAAGTTCGTGACCGGCACGGCGGCGCCGACGGAATCCTTCGCCGTGACCCTTAGGGTATAGGTTCCGCCGTTGGCGAGTTGCTGCCCCGCGCGGTCCTTGCCGTCCCAGGTAAAGGTGTGGTCGCCGGCCTTGTTCTCGGTGGGCTTGATCACCTGGACCGTCTTGCCGGACCCGTCGACGACCTCGATGGAGACGTCCGTGGCGTCGCGATCTAGCTTGTAGCCCCACTCGGCCTTACCGGCGGTCAGCTTGGCGGTGCTGTTCAGCGCGCGGACATCGCGACCCAGCAGGCTGACCGAGGTCTGGATGCCCGAGCCGGTGTTGGAGACCAGCTTTTCGAGCAGGTCATTGGTGAGCAGCTGCTGCTCCACGCCGGTCATCTGCACCAGTTGCTGGGTGAACTGGGTGGAGTCCAT
>NZ_JAURWM010000149.1 GCF_030654915.1 Phenylobacterium sp.
AAGGACGGCGGCGCGTCGTCGGCCGGATACTGTCCATTCTCATGCCGGCAGATGTCGCAGAACGGGCGGATCTTCAGATAGGCGCGAAAGAGGCTCCCCTCCCCGCAGTTGGGACAGCGCCCCCGCGCCCCGCGCCTCAGACCAAGCCACGCGGAACGCGCCTTGGACGAGGTCGGGCTCATAACACCAGTTCGCCAACCGACTGCGACAGGGTTGACGACACCAGGATCCGGTTGCCGTCACCATATTCATGGCTCAGCGCAACGGCGTCAAAACCTCCCTGGCCCAGCGCTCGTCGAAAGTCCGTCCAGTCGCGCCCATCATAGAGCCAGTCGGTCAGGTTGATGACCATCATGCGGCCCGGCTTCAACACCCGGCCGACGGCTCGCCAGAAGGACGCCGAGAGATAGGCCTCCGGCGTGACGCAGGAGTCCTGGAAGTCGATGAACATCCCATCGAATGAGGCGGCCCTCGCCTGCTCCACATAGGCCGCCGCGTCGCTGACGACGACCTCCAGGCAGGGCGGCGCGCGAAAGAAGAGCTCGGCGAGCGGCTTTGCGCAGGGGTCGCGATCGACGGAGACCACGCTCGCTCCGGCCTGGTGGAGCATGGTCGAGGCCGCCCCGCCGCCAAAGCCCAGCACCAGAATCCGGCCCGCGCCTTCCTGGAGCAGGACGTCGACTGCGGCGTCCACGTGCGCAGCGAGGTTTCTACCGCGGACGTCGATCAAGGTCTGAAGAACGTCGCCCTTGAGATAGCCCACGGCGCCGTCCGCCCGCCGCATCGTCACGGAGACCTCGCCGGTCGAGGTCGGAGCGTCCAGGAGCTTGATCACGACACCCTCCCTGCCATTTCGCTTAGGGTCGCAACGGCTCGCGCCCCCTCCGCCAACACCACCGCTGCGGCCGTGACCTCCGAGGCGACCGCGCCGACCGGCGGGGTCGCTTGCGCTGAGGAGCTAGTCGTCATGGCGCGCCTCCGACGCTTGATTGTGAAATTGCAGGGCGATCAGGATCGCCTTGAAGGGGCGAAGCAGGGCCAGGGTCAGCAACCCCATTCCTGGCAGCCAGATGAGGAGTTGCAGCCAGATCGGCGGATGGAAGCGGATTTCCGCGAACAGCATCCCGAAGCAGCCAATAGCTCCAACGATCAGCAGGATGAACACCACCGGCCCATCGCCGGAATCAGCTCGCGAAAGGTCTGCGCCGCAGCGCTCGCAGGCCGACCGTACTTTCAGGTACCCGGAGAATAGCGGCGCCTCTCCGCAGTTTGGGCAGCGGCAGCGAGCGCCTGCCAAGATGGCGTTGGTCCTGTTCATAGCGAGGCCCTGGCCGGCGCCGAATGCGCGCGCCGGTAA
>NZ_JAURWM010000156.1 GCF_030654915.1 Phenylobacterium sp.
AAGCCATGCGGACGATCGCCGAAGAGATCTAGCGTCCCTCGAACCAACGCATCCGATAGGCGTTCATCGCCGTCTCGCCGAGGCGATCCAACAGCCGGTAGTTGACGATCATCCCGACCGGCGCGCCGACCAGCGGTAGCAACTGGGCCAGCTTCGCCAGATCGATATAGTCGCGATACTCCTGCTGGAACCGGCGCCAGTCGAACGCCTCCAGCGTCCCGACGTCGCGGGCGTCCCAACCGACCATGCCGGCGAACACGTCATGGCGATGAACCGGGCTGGAGAAGGCCAGTTGGAAGATCGCCAGGATGTACAGCCGCTCGCGGAAGTCTTTTCCCGAGTGGCCGTAGAGGGCGGCGATGTCGAACAGCAGCTTGATCTTCAGGCTGATGAGGACGGGAAAGTCAGCGGCGGCCAGTAGGAAGCCTCCCGCCCCGGCGACTCCCCCTTCAGCCGTGGCCGTGGTCCGATAGAGCGCGATCTTCTCCAGGACCTGCGCCTCGCGCGCGGCCACCGAGGCCCCCAGCAGTGGTGCGGGGGTGGTGAGGTCCGATCCCGTCAGGATGCCGCGCGTCATCTGTTCGATCGCCCCGGTGATCACCGCGTGCACGCTCTCGGGAATGACGCGGTTGATGCGCTGCTGGACGCCGCGCGTCGTGCGGTCCCACAGATTGGGCCCCGACATGACCTTGGTGCGCCAAGCTGCGAGTTCCTCGCGGGCGTTTTGTTCGTAGTCGCCGGTTGCGAGGCGAGGGGCGGAGCGCGAGCGGCCGGTCATTCCGAGATCCTAGCCTCGCGGGAGCTGCGAGGCGCCCACCAAATGTCAGACGGACAAGATTTCGACGCTCGCGTGCCGATTGAACAGCCCAGCGTTGAATGAATATCGGGCGGTTCAATTGGGTGGCCGATGCTCACCAATGGACGTCGATCCAGCAGAGAGATCTGTATCCGAACCGCGTTTTCACAACTGGCGAGCGAAGTGACCTGTCCGAGAGGAATGATTTGTATGGCTAACGGAGCGTAAAAAATTGCAACAAAAACAATATAATAGAGTAGTTTTGGCGTATAAACGCTCCTATTCCGACGCTTCTAGGCTGCATTTGCTTGGCTGCGTGAATAACGCTGATATGTTGCCGTTAAGCGCGGCTCGGCGATGAGGGGTGCTTATCGGGGGTCTCGCTAATCGATCCAGATGAGTAATTGCTGTGTTGTTGCTTACGGCTGTCGCCAGGTTGCTCGGATGTGCGTTGTTGGCGCAGCTGCTCATAACTTTGAAGTTCAGGGGTATTCAGGATGATGAAGTTAGTAGCGACATTTGCCGTAGCCGCTTCGGCGGTTGCGTTCAGCGGAGCCGCCATGGCCGCTCCGGTCGTCTCGAATGGTTCGATCCCAAATGGGACGGCGAATTTCGATTCAATCGTAGCCGGGGCCAATGGCACGGTTGTGATCGACTCTTTGGGTGGTCTCACCAACTACGCCAGCTCGTGGGATCGGGGCGCCTACACGATCACCTCGACCAGCGGCTCGGGCCGCTACATCGACACGAACTATGACGGCGCGGGCCGTATGAATGGCGAGTCTATCGACATCGCCCCCGCGGGCCCCAATTTTTCGGGTTCGGGCCTTACCTTCACCTTCGATACGCCGATCAATGCGTTCGGCCTGAACATCGGGGATTGGGGTACGTGCTGCCAGCCGTCGAGCCTCTACATCTCATTCGATGGGGGCGCGGTGGTGCTTGTGGCCACCTCGCTCTTCTATGGTGACAACCCGGGCTACATCGTCGGCCAAGGCTTCACGAACTTCGTGGGCGCGTTCGACACCAGCGGCACCTTCTCCAAGGTCAGCTTCTACGGCGACGGTGTCGGCGAAGTTCTCGTCGCTGGCGGCGAGATCCGTTACGCGACCCTGGAACTAGGGTCGGTCGGCGGCGTGCCGGAGCCGGCGACCTGGGCGATGATGATCATCGGCTTTGGCGGAGCCGGCGCGATGCTTCGCCGCCGCCGCGGCGTGTCGGCCCTGGTCGCCTAGCGATCAAGACCTGCTGAAACGTGAAACGCCGCCGGTCATCACACCGGCGGCGTTTTCTTTTGGCGACGATATCGGCCGGTTCCTAATGAACGACGACCGGAGCCTCCGGCTGGATGGCCATGAAGCCCGGCACGACCGCGTTGTAGGAATCGACGCGACCCAGGTCGCGGATGATGTCGCGATGCCCTTCCCACATCATGTGCAGGGCGACGTAGAGCACGATCACCAGGCCGATATAGCCGATCCAGCGATAGCGATGCAGCAGGCGTGCGATGAAGCTGGCGGCCACCCCCATCAGGGCGATCGAGAGCACCAAGCCGAACACCATGATCGCTGGATGCTGGCGAGCCGCGCCGGCCACGGCCAGGACGTTGTCCAGGGACATCGAGAGGTCGGCGATCAGGATCTGGATAAAGGCGGCGCGGAAGGTCTTGGGCTGCCTGGCCGCCACCGCGGCGTTCGGCTCCGTCGTCGGATCGGAGTCCATCGCCGCCTCGGCCGCGGCCTCCTCGGGCTCGGCCTGCTCGCGCATTTCGCGCCACATCTTCCAGCAGACCCACAGCAGCAGGATGCCGCCGGCGAATAGCAAGCCGACGACCCCCAGCAACTGGGCCGTGATCAGCGCGAAGCCGATCCGCATGGTGACCGCCGCGGCCAGTCCCCAAAGAATGGCTTTCCGGCGCTGCTCTGGAGGCAGTCCTGCCGCCGCCAAGCCGACGGCGACAGCATTGTCTCCGGCCAGGACCAGATCGATCATCAGGACGGAGACTAGGGCGGCGAGCGCGCCGGGCGCGAGAAGAGCGTCGATCATCGCCAATTGAATGCGACAGCCGACGCTCGTCTGCAACTGGTTAGCCGCAAGGAAATCGCAGTTTCGTCGAGAGCCCGTCTTCTATGAGCGGGTACGGGACGCCTCATAGAGCGCGATGGCGGCGGCGGCTGACACGTTCAGGCTCTCGAAACCGCCAGGCATGGGGATCTTGGCCAGTTCGTCACAGTGTTCGGCCACCAGCCGGCGCAGGCCTTCGCCTTCTGATCCTAGGACGAGGATGGTCGGGGCGCCGTCGAGCGCCTGCTCGAGCGCCTTGTCGGAGTGGCCGTCTAGCCCGACCGCCCGCCAGCCGAGATCGGCCAGGGTTTCGAGCGCGCGAGAGAGATTGACCACATAGGCGGTGTCGATCTGATCAACGGCGCCGGCGGCGGCCTTGGCGAGTGCGCCCGTGAGCTTAGGCGTGTGCCGGTCCTGCAGAATGACGCCTGAGGCGCCGAACGCCGCGGCCGAACGCAGGATCGCGCCGACGTTCTGCGGGTCGGTGATCTGGTCGAGCATAAGGAGGGTCGCGCCGCGCTTGGCCTCGAAGTCCTCGAGACCGACCGGATCGAGCGGCGGGATTTTTAGGGCGACACCCTGGTGGACAGCGCCCTGGGGAAGGTTGTGACCGAGGAACTGACTGTCCACGACCTCCAAAACACCGAATCGGCCGAACCGCGACTCGATCTCTCGAGCCCGGTCCGAGGTGGCCAAAAGGCGCTGGGGGGCCAATCTTTTTTTGTTAGTAAGTGCGGCGCTGACGGCGTGCCAGCCCCATAGCCAATCGTCGAAACTGTTGTCTGGCTTGCGGTTGAAGGGTCTTTGACCTCCCTTTTTACCACTCTTCCAGGGCGCGTTGCGTTCGGGAGGGGAGGACACTATAAGACGCGCTCCAAATTGGGGACCGGGCAGGTTCTTCGCTTAACGCGGGGTGACTTGTCCAGGCTTCGATCTGGCTCTGAGCGCGCTGGGGGAATGTCCCGAGTGGCAAAGGGGGGGGACTGTAAATCCCCTGGCGTACGCCTTCGCAGGTTCGAGTCCTGCTTCCCCCACCACGCACTCAGAGCGTGAATTTTTAGGAGACTGGCGCGACCCCGCGCATCCTTCAGCGGCGGGTATAGCACAATGGTAGTGCAGCAGCCTTCCAAGCTGAATATGCGGGTTCGATTCCCGCTACCCGCTCCAAAACCCTGATTTTCTCAAACGCCGGCAGGACCCCGATGGCCAAGGAAAAGTTCGAACGCAATAAGCCGCATTGCAACATCGGCACGATTGGTCACGTTGACCATGGCAAGACGACGTTGACGGCTGCGATCACCTTCACGCTGGCGAAGGTCGGCGGCGCCAAATCGATGGCCTATGCGGACATCGACGCGGCTCCGGAAGAGAAGGCCCGCGGGATCACGATCAACACGGCGCACGTGGAATACGAGACGGCGAACCGTCACTACGCGCACGTCGATTGCCCCGGCCACGCCGACTACGTGAAGAACATGATCACCGGCGCGGCGCAGATGGACGGCGCGATCCTCGTAGTTTCCGCAGCTGACGGCCCGATGCCCCAGACCAGAGAGCATATTCTTTTAGCAAGACAAGTTAATGTTCCGGCAATGGTCGTGTTTTTAAACAAGGTTGATGTTGTTCAGGACAAAGAATTAATTGAACTGGTAGAGATGGAAGTAAGAGAGCTTCTTACCAAATACGGTTATCCG
>NZ_JAURWM010000160.1 GCF_030654915.1 Phenylobacterium sp.
CGCATGACATCGAGGTCGGCGCAGGCACCCTGCACCCGGCCACGGTCCTGCGCGCGCTGGGGCCCAAGTCCTGGCGGGCGGCCTATGTGCAGCCGTCGCGGCGGCCCGGCGACGGCCGCTATGGCGAGAACCCCAATCGTCTGCAGCACTATTATCAGTACCAGGTGATCCTGAAGCCGAACCCCGACAACCTGCAGGAACTCTATTTGGGTTCGCTTGAGGCGATCGGCCTCGACACCCGCCTTCACGACATCCGTTTCGTCGAGGACGACTGGGAAAACCCGACCGTCGGGGCCTGGGGCCTGGGCTGGGAAGTCTGGTGCGACGGGATGGAAGTCACGCAATACACCTACTTCCAACAGGTGGGCGGCATTGATGTCTGGCCGGTGGCTGGCGAGCTGACCTACGGCCTGGAACGCCTGGCCATGTACATCCAGAACGTCGACCACTTCACGGACCTGGCGTTCAACGATCCCGACGGGCCCGCGCCGATGACCTATGGCGAGGTGTTCCTGGAGAACGAGCGCCAGCAGTCGGAAGCCAACTTCCACCTCTATGACGTCGATACGCTGAAGCGTCAGTTCGAGGACATGGAGCGCCAGGTGCCGCGCCTGCTCGAGGGCCGTGGTCCCCAAGGCCAGCGCACCGTGCTGCCGGCCTATGACCACGTCTTGAAGGCCAGCCACCTGTTCAACCTGATGGACGCTCGCGGCGCGATCGCCGTGGCCGAACGTCAAAGCTACATCGGCCGCATCCGCGACCTGACCAAGATGTGCGCCGAGGCCTGGGTCGAGAACGAGGGCGGCAACGCCGTCAAATCCGACGCCGCGGCGGCGAAGGCCTGAACATGCCCCAACTGCTGATCGAACTTTTCTCTGAAGAGATCCCCGCCCGCATGCAGGTGCAGGCCGCGCGCGATTTCGACCGCATGGTCCGCGAGCGCCTGGCCGCCGAGGGCCTGCTGCCGGAAGGTCTGAAGACTTTCTCGGGTCCGCGCCGTCTGACCCTGGTCGCCGAGGGCCTGCCGATCGCCCAGGGCGACCGTCACGAGGACCGCAAGGGACCGCGCGTCGGCGCCCCCGATGCGGCCATCGAGGGTTTCCTGCGCTCGACCGGCCTGACCCGCGACAAGCTGGTGGAGAAGGACGGCGTCTGGTTCGCCCACATCCACCGCGCCGGCCGACCGACCGCCGAGATCGTCGCCGAGATCCTCGATCAGGTGATCCGCGGCTTCCCGTGGCCCAAGTCGATGACCTGGGGCCGGGGCACGCTGCGCTGGGTGCGCCCGCTGAAGCGCATCGTCTTCATCTTCAACGGCGAGGTCGTGCCCTTCTCGATCGACGGGATCGAGAGCGGCGACATCACCGAGGGCCACCGGTTCATGGGATCGGGCAAGCCCTTCAAGGTGAAGGACTTCGATAGCTATCGCGACAAGCTCGCCGCCCACTTCGTGATCCTCGACCCCGAGGAGCGCAAGGACAAGATCATGGATGGCGCGCGCACCCTGTGCTTCGCGCGCAATCTGGAACTGGTCGACGACGACGGACTCCTGGACGAGGTCGCGGGCCTGGCCGAATGGCCGACCCCGATCCTCGGCGACATGGACCCGGACTTCCTGGACCTGCCGCCCGAGGTGATCCGTACCTCCATGCGCACGCACCAGAAGTATTTCGCGGTCCGTGACCCGGTGAGCGGCAAGCTCGCCCCGCACTTCCTGACCGTGGCCAATATCGAAGCGGCCGACGGCGGCAAGGAAATCGCCCGCGGCAACGGCAAGGTGCTGTCGGCGCGTTTGAAAGACGCCCGCTTCTTCTGGGATGAAGACCGTAAGGTCACCCTGGAGCAACGCCTCGCAAAGCTGACCGGCGTGACCTTCCACGCCAAGCTCGGCACCCTGGCCGAGCGGGTCGAACGCCTTGAGATCCTGGCCGGCGCCATCGCGCCGCGGGTCGGCGCCGATGTTCCCAAGGCCGTCCTGGCCGCGCGCCTGTCCAAGGCCGATCTGGCGACCGGCATGGTCGGCGAATTCCCCGAGCTTCAGGGCCTGATGGGCGGCTACTACGCCCGTGAGGAAAAGATCAGCCCGGTCGTCGCCGACGCCATCCGCGACCACTATCGCCCGGTCGGCGCCAGCGATGAAGCGCCGGACACCCCGGTGACCATGGCCGTGGCCATCGCCGAGAAGCTCGACACCTTGACCGCCTTCTTCGCTATCGACGAGAAGCCGACGGGCTCGCGCGACCCCTACGCCCTGCGCCGCGCCGCGCTCGGCGTGATCCGAATTCTGCTGGGCGCCGAAGCCCGCGCCCCGGTGCGCGAGCTGGTCGCCGACTGGTACAAGTCGCTGCGCTGCTACGTTGATCCGGGCCGCGCGCTCTATGTCTCGACCCGCCGCACCACGGGCTATCTGGGCCCGAAGTCGCGCGCGCCGTCCGAGGTCTTCCAGACCTATGTCGGCGAGTTCGAGGCCGCCTTGCTTGAGGGCAAGCCCTACGTCGTCTCGACGGACGAGGACTTCGACATCCGCTTCGACCGCACGGCCCAGGCCGGCGAGGCGCCGGAAGGCGACGTCCTGTACGAGTTCCGTCCCTATGCGGTGGTGGCCGACGAGGTGTTGAGCTTCCTGGCCGACCGCCTGAAGGTCGCCCTGCGCGACCAGGGCAAGCGCCACGATCTGGTGGACGCCGTCTTCGCGCTCGGGGACGACGACCTGGTGCGGATCGTCGCCCGGGTGGAAGCCCTGGACGGCTTCCTGACCGGCGCTGACGGCCCGAACCTGCTGGCGGGCTACAAGCGCGCGGGCAACATCTTGAAGGCCGAAGAGAAGAAGGGCCCGCTGCCCGTCGGCCCCGCCATCGGCATGCCCGGCGCGCCGAAGGAAGAGGGCGAGCTGATCGCCGCCCTCGCCGGCGCGGCTGCTCCGGTGGCGCGCGGGTTGCAGGACGAGGATTTCGCAGGCGCGATGCGTGCTCTATCGGCACTGCGCGGCCCCGTGGACGCCTTCTTCGAAGGTGTATTGGTAAATTCGGAAAACGCGGCGGAACGTGAAAACCGCCTGCGTCTTCTCGTGCAGGTTCGCGATCTGATGGAACGGGTCGCGGACTTCTCACAAGTGACGGGCTAAGGAGGCCTCAAGGAATGTCGACCGATACGCTGACCAAGTCGCGCTGGGTCTATTCCTTCGGTGGCGGAAGCGCCGACGGTGACGCTTCAATGAAGAACCTGCTGGGCGGGAAGGGGGCCAATCTCGCCGAGATGTCCTCGCTCGGCCTGCCGGTTCCTCCGGGCTTCACCATCACCACCGAAGCCTGCGTCCACTACTATTCGAACGAAAAGCAGTACCCGGCGGAGCTGAAGGACCAGGTCCTGACGGGCCTCGCCACGGTCGAGAAGCTGACCGGCAAGACCTTCGGCGATCCTGGCAATCCGCTGCTGGTGTCGGTGCGCTCGGGCGCGCGCGCCTCGATGCCCGGCATGATGGACACCGTGCTGAACCTTGGTCTCAACGACCAAACGGTCGCGGGCCTAGCCGAGCTTTCCGGTGACCGCCGCTTCGCCTTCGACAGCTATCGCCGTTTCATCCAGATGTACTCCGCCGTGGTCCTCGATCTGGATCACCACATGTTCGAAGAGATCCTCGACGAACATAAGGACCGCCTCGACGTCACCGTGGACACCGGCCTGTCGGCCGATGACTGGGAGCGCGTGGTCTCCGACTACAAGGACGCCGTCCAGCGCGAGCTAGGCAAGCCGTTCCCGCAAGATCCGCATCTTCAGCTCTGGGGCGCCATCGGCGCGGTGTTCGCCAGCTGGATGAACGACCGGGCGAAGTTCTATCGCCGCATGCACGATATCCCGGAAAGCTGGGGCACGGCCGTCAACGTCCAGTCGATGGTGTTCGGCAACATGGGCGACAGTTCCGCCACCGGCGTGGCTTTCACCCGCAACCCGTCGACCGGCGAAGCGCGCCTCTATGGCGAGTTCCTGATCAACGCCCAGGGCGAAGACGTCGTCGCCGGGATCCGCACGCCCCAGGCCCTGACCAAGATCGCCCGCGAGGAAATGGGCGAGAAGTCCCCTTCCATGGAAGAGGCGCTGCCGGAAGTCTTCCTGCAGTTCAAGGCCGTCGTCGAGAAGCTCGAGCAGCACTATCGCGACATGCAGGACATCGAGTTCACGGTGGAGAAGGGGCGTCTCTATATGCTCCAGACCCGCAACGGTAAGCGCACCGCCAAGGCGGCGCTGAAGATCGCCGTGGATCTCGCCAGCGAGGGCCTGATCACCCAGCAAGAAGCGATCATGCGCGTCGAGCCGGGCAGCCTCGACCAACTGCTGCACCCCACCATCGACCCGGCCAGCCCGCGCGACGTGATCACCACCGGTCTGCCGGCCTCGCCTGGCGCGGCGACCGGCAAGATCGTCTTCAATTCCGACGAGGCCGAGCGCCTGGGTTCGGCCGGCGAGTCGGTCATCCTGGTCCGTGACGAAACCTCGCCTGAGGACATCCACGGCATGCACGCGGCGCGCGGCATCGTCACCGCTCGCGGCGGCATGACCAGCCACGCCGCCGTCGTGGCGCGCGGCATGGGCCGTCCTTGCGTCTCGGGCGCCGGCGAACTGCAGATCGACGGCAAGGCCGGCGAACTGCGCGTGCGCGGTCGCACCTTCAAGGCCGGCGAGATCATCACCGTCGACGGCTCCAGGGGTGAAATCCTGGCCGGCGCGGTCAAGATGATCGAACCCGAACTCACCGGCGACTTCGCCGCCCTGATGGAGTGGGCCGACAAGATCCGCCGCCTGAAGGTGCGCGCTAACGCCGAAACGCCGCTCGACGCCCGCATGGCCCGTCAGTTCGGCGCCGAGGGCATCGGCCTGTGCCGCACCGAGCACATGTTCTTCGACGAGGACCGCATCGCCGCCGTGCGCGAGATGATCCTCGCCGACGACGAGGCCGGCCGCCGCACGGCCCTGGCCAAGATCTTGCCGATGCAGCGCAACGACTTCGTCGAGATCTTCAACATCATGGAAGGCCTGCCGGTCACCATCCGGCTGCTCGACCCGCCGCTGCACGAGTTCCTGCCGCACACCGAAGCCGACCTTGAGGGCCTGGCCAAGTCGACCGGCCTCGACGCGGCCAAGCTGATGCGCCGCGCCAAGGAGCTGCACGAGACCAATCCGATGCTTGGCCACCGCGGCTGCCGCCTGGGCGTCTCGTATCCCGAGATCTATGAGATGCAGGTCCGGGCGATCTTCGAGGCCGCCTGCGAGATCGCTGAAAGCGGCAAGACCGCCCCGATCCCCGAGATCATGCACCCGCTCGTCGCCAAGGGCGAAGAGATGAAGTACCTGCGCGTGCTGACCGACCGCGTCGCCCAGGCGGTGCTGAAGGAACGCGGCCAGAAAATCGAGTATCAGGTCGGCACCATGGTCGAACTGCCGCGCGCGGCCATCCGCGCCGGCGACCTGGCCGAGCACGCCGAGTTCTTCTCGTTCGGCACCAACGACCTGACCCAGACGACCTTCGGCATCAGCCGCGACGACAGCGGGCGCTTCCTGAACGCGTATCTGGAAAAGGGGATCTTCGAACGCGATCCCTTCGTGACCCTCGACCAGGAAGGCGTTGGCGACCTGATCCGCATCGCCACCGAGCGCGGCCGCGCGGTCCGCCCCGACGTCAAGCTCGGCATCTGCGGCGAACATGGTGGCGATCCGGCCTCGATCGAGTTCTGCGAACGGATCGGCCTCGACTATGTCAGCTGCTCGCCGTTCCGGGTTCCGATCGCCCGCCTGGCCGCCGCCCAAGCCGCCGTCGGCGGCATTGAGAAAGACCGCTAGGGGGCTCTGTCCCGGCCACCGCTTGGCCGGGATGACACCCGAGGTCGCTTCACGCTAGGGAAGGGGATGAGTAGTGTTCATCCCCTCGACCGCCCGGTCTGGTCCGCGCTCACCGGGCGGCAATCCCAGCTAAGCTTGGCGCAGGGCTCGGCCCTGCGGTTCGCGCCGGACTACGGCCTTTTCGCCGCCACGCCAGACACCTCCGATCAGTCCATCGCCGACCTCGCGGCCCTGGTCGCGGCCCATGGCGATGTCGCGCTGGTCGAGGCCGATGCTCCGCCGCCCATCCCTGGCGTCGCGGTGCGCAGCCGCGCCGTCTGCTGGCAGATGGTGGCCCAGGAGCCTAACCCCGTGGGCGAACCGGCCTTCGCCATCGAGGACCTGAGCGAGGCCGATGCGCCTCAGATGCTGGCGCTCGCCACCCTGACCGCGCCCGGTCCGTTCTTCACCCGCACCCACCAACTTGGCCGCTTCGTCGGGGTCAAGGTCGGGGGCCAGCTCGTGGCCATGGCCGGAGAGCGGATGCGACCGCCGGGTCATACCGAGGTCAGCGGCGTCTGCACTCATCCAGATCACCGAGGGCGCGGCTACGCCGCCGGCCTGATGCTTGAGGTCGCCGCCCGCATCCGGGCACGTGACGAGGTTCCGTTCCTGCATTCCTACGCCCACAACACCGGGGCGATCGCGCTCTACCAGGCGCTCGGCTTCGACTTCAGCCGCGAACTCGTCATGACCACCCTGACGAGCGGCTAGCCGGACGGCCGTCTCAGGAGATAGGCTGGATTTGACCGACAAGGAGAGAGACATGGCGCTGCAACTGCACACCCGTCGCGAGCCCGCGACCCTGGTGGAGGCGCCTTCGCGCCGGCCGCGCCCGCAGTCGATCTTCGTCGCGCCCCGCGCCACGCCGGCCGGCGCCGTCGGCCTCGGCACGATGGGCGCCATGGCCCTGGGGGCCGTCGCCTTCGGAGCCTTCGCGGTTGGCGCGCTCGCGATCGGACGCCTGGCCATTGGCAAGATCGGAGTCGGCCGCGCGCGGATCAAGCGATTGGAAATCGACGAACTGGTCGTGCGGCGCCTCACCATCCTCGACGACGGCGAACCGCGCCGATAGGGTCCGCGCGTCCCGCCAGATGGCGCGGGGAATCTGGAGCCTTTTCCTATGCGTAGGATCGTCGTCCCGCTGCTCGCGGCCCTTTGCCTTCCGTCCGTCGTCCTGGCTGCCGCGCCCGTGCAAGCCGATGGCCTGGCGCGCATCGAGATGCCGGTTGAGTCGGGCTTCCTGACGCCCGAGGAGCGGCAGGTGGTGAACCTGCTGATCAAGGCCGCCGACCAGATGAGCGTTATCTACGCCAAGCAGGCCAAGGGCGCGGGCCCAGGCCACGGCTTCTATCCCGACGGCTTCACCAAGGCGCAGCTCGACGCCTATCTCGCGGCTCATCCGGACCAGAAGGCGGCGATCACCGACGGCTACACCGTGGTCCGCCGCCAGGGCGACCGGCTCGTCACCATCCCCTACAATGTCGAGTACAAGGCCGAGCTGGAAACCGCCGCCAAGCTACTCGAGCAAGCCGCGGCGATCACCACCAATCCCAGCCTCAAGAAATTCCTGACCCTTCGGGCCAAGTCCTTCCGTTCCAACGACTATTTCGAATCCGAGATGGCCTGGATGGACCTGGAAGGCACGCCTATCGAGGTCGCCATCGGCCCTTACGAGACCTACACCGACGAGATCTACGGCGCGAAGACGGCCTTTGAGGCCTTTGTCACCCTGAAGGATCCGGCTGAGAGCAAGGCGCTCGACAAGTACAAGGGCTACCTGCGCGCCATGGAGGAGAACCTCCCGGTCGCCGACAAGTACAAGAACTTCCAGCGCGGCGGCGCTTCACCCATCGCGGTCGCCGAGCAGGTGCGCGGCGGAGGCGACAACACCGTGGGGCCGCAGACTATCGCCTTCAACCTGCCCAACGACGAGCGGGTCCGCGAGGCCAAGGGCGCCAAGAAGGTCATCCTCTCCAATGTCCTGGGCGCCAAGTACGACCGCATCCTCAAGCCCATGGGCGACCGCGTGCTGGTCGCCGAGCAGGCTCCGCTGGTCAGCAAGAAGTACATGACCCTGGAGACGCTCTTCCACGAGCTCTCGCACAGCCTCGGCCCGGGTTCGATCAAGGTGAATGGCCGCGACACCACCGTCTCGGCGGAGCTGAAGGACATCGGCGGCACGGCTGAGGAAGCCAAGGCCGACGTCATGGGCGCTTACAATATCCTCTTCATGATGGAGAAGGGCGAACTGCCCAAGGCCGAGCGCTCGCAGCTGTTCGCCAGCTACCTGGCCGGCATCTTCCGCGCCGCCCGCTTCGGCGTGGGCGAGGCCCACGGCCGCGGGGCGGCGCTGCAGTACGGCTACCTGCGCGAAAAGGGCGCCTTCAGCTGGGACGAGGGCCAAAAGCGGTTCCGCGTTAACGACGACGCCATGCAGGCCGCCATCACCAGTCTGCTCGCCGAACTGGTCAAACTGCAGGGCGACGGCGACTATGCCGGCATGAACGCCTTCTTCGACCGCTACGCCAAGTTGGACCCGCAGGCCGAGCAGGTGATCGCCACCCTGAAGGACATCCCGGTCGACATCTCGCCGATCTATCCGGAGAAGCTGTAAATGATCGACGCCCTGCGCGCCGCCCGCGAGAAGACCGTTCGCGACCATATGCGGCTGGAGAACGAACTCGACTTCGACGCGGTGATGGCGACCTTCGCCACCCCGCGCTACGAGCTGTTCGGCCAGGGTACGGTGATCGAGGGCGACGAGGCGGTTCGCGGCTATTTCAAGCGCTCGCGCACGCCGTTCCCCGACCAGTCCAACGAGATCATCGCCCTGCACCAGGACGGCGATGCGGTGATCGTCGAGTTCTGGCTGATGGGCACCCATACCGGCCCGATGCATGTGAAGGGCCAGGTCATCGAGGGCGCGGGCAAGAGTTTCCGCGTGCGGATGGCCGCCGTCTTCGAGTTCGCGACGGGCAGCGACAAGATCACCGCCGAACGCCCTTACTTCGACCAGCAGGCCATCTGGGCCCAACTCGGGGTCGGCTGACCGCGCATGGGTGAGCAGCTCCTATCCGACTTCTTCCGGTTCAGCCGGTTTGAGCTGGTGCAGCTTGGGAAGTCATCGATCACGGTCGGCGGGCTGGCGGCGGCGATCCTGATCATCGCCCTGGCGGTCTTGGCCTCGCGCATTGTCGCCTCGGCCCTGCGCCGGGTCCGTGGGCGGGCCAGCCAGGCCGCGCCGTCGATCTACATTTTCGAAAAGCTGGCCACCTATGGCCTGGTGGTGTTCGGGATCATAGCGGCGTTCTCGACGCTGGGCTTGGACCTATCGTCACTGACCCTGTTCGCCGGCGCGCTTGGCGTTGGCCTCGGCTTTGGCATGCAGGGCATCGTCAAGGAGTTCATCTCCGGCCTGGTCCTGCTGTTCGACAAGCTGATCCGCATCGGAGACTACATCGAGCTGCAGACCGGCGAACGCGGGATCGTGGCCGAGATCGGTCCGCGCGCCACCCGCGTCCGCAACAATGACGACCTCGACGTCCTGATCCCCAACTCCCGCCTGATCGAGGCGCCGGTCACCAACTGGACCCACCAGAACGGCGCCCGGCGGATGCACATTCCCTTCATCGTCGCCTATGGCGCCGATAAGGAGAAGGTGCGCGAGGCTGTGCTGCGTGCCGCGCACCACATACCTTTCACCCTCAAGGACACCAGCGCGCGTAAGACTCAGGTCTGGCTGGTCGGCTTCGCGACGCATGGCCTCAATTTCGAGCTGGTCGTCTGGCCGGCTCTGGAGGCGGTGAAGCGTCCCAACGCAACCCATGCCGCCTACACCTGGGCGATCGAGGACGCCCTGCGCGCTGGCGGCTTCGAGATCCCGCTGCCCCAGCAGGAACTGCGCGTCCGCAGCCTGTTCGGCCAGGAGGGCGAGGCCGCCCGCAGCGCGTTCGGTCTCAAGAGCGACGAGGCCGAGACTTCACACCAGGAAAGCCGTCGCACCGTCAACGACGCCGCCGACGATCTGGTCCGCGGCGCGCGAGAAGACGCCGCCAACCAGGCGCCGACCAAGCCGGGTCCGAAGTAGCTCCCACCGGCCTTTGGCCGGGCGAGGACCTGGGCGCTGCACTTGCCACCGCTCCGCCGGCTCCCCATCCTCATCCCATGAGCGCCAAGCCCCTCGCGACCATCGGCTATGAACGCCAGACCCAGGACGCCGTCATCGCCCGCCTGAAGGCCGCTGGCGTCGAGACCCTGGTCGATGTCCGGGCCGTGGCGTCCTCGCGGCTCGCGGGCTTTTCCAAGACCTTGCTGGCCGCCAGCCTCGCCGAGGCCGGCATCGACTATGTGCACCTACGCCAGCTCGGCACGCCCAAACCTGGCCGGGATGCGGCGCGCAAGGGCCACATCGCCGAGATGACCGCCATCTTCGAGGAGCATATGGCCGAGCCCGCCGCTCAGCTCGAACTGGCCCGCGCCAAGGACCTGCCGTCGGCCAAGAAGATCGCGCTGCTGTGCTTCGAGGCCGACCATCACGGCTGCCATCGCAAGATCCTGGCCGACCTCATTTGCGAAGACCTCGGTTGCCCGGTCGAGAACCTGTAAAAGGGCTGACAAACAACCGGTTCTCTGGCCTCTTCCGCCGCTGACAGGGGAGGGCGCTCATGGCCCAGCAATTCGATCCCGCCGCGGCGGCCGCCGCCTATCTGGCGCAGCTGCCGCCGCAGGCCCACGCCAAGGCCGTCGCCTATACCCAGGGCGGCCACTGGCTGCTGCTGTGGGGCGCGCTGGTCACGGTCCTGGTCGGCTGGTTGGTCCTGCGTTCGGGCCTGCTGGTCCGGGTTCGCGCGCGGATCGAGGCCCGCAAGGCCCGGCCCTGGCTGGCCGTCGCCGCGCTCATCGCGCTCTACACCCTGATCGAAACCCTGCTGACCCTGCCCTGGACGATCTATTCGGACTGGTGGCGGGAGGCGAGCTACGGCCTCACCAGCCAACCGCTCGGCGGCTATCTCGGTGAGCTGACCCTGAACACCGTCATCGTCGTGATCGTGACCGTGTTGCTGTTCTCGCTGCTCTATTGGCTGATCCGCCGGACCGCTCGGCGCTGGTGGCTGTGGGGCGGCGGCCTGGTCGCCGGCTTCATCATCGTGATGATGGTCCTGGCCCCGGTGTTCGTGCAGCCGCTGTTCAACACCTACCAGCCGGCGCCGCCCGGACCGGTCCGCGACGCCGTGGCGGCGATGGCGATCGCGGGTGGGGTGCCGCACGACAAGATCTACATCTATGACGGCTCGCGGCAGTCGAACCGTTATACCGCCAATGTCTCGGGCCTGTTCGGGACCGCCCGCATCGCCATGAGCGATGTGATGTTCGCCAAGGGGGCCGACCTGCCCGAGGTCAAGGCCGTGGTCGGCCACGAGATGGGCCACTATGTCCACATGCACGCGATCTGGATGGCCCTGGCCTTTGGCGGCCTCGCCCTGGTTAGCTTCTTCCTGGTCGACCGTCTGTTCGCACCGGTCGTCAGGCTGACCGGAGCCAAGGGCGTGACGGGTCTCTCGGACCCGGCCGGCTTCCCGGCCATCAGCATCATCCTGGCGGTGCTGGGCCTGCTGGGCGCGCCGATCATCTTCGGCGTCACCCGCGCCGTCGAGGTCGACGCCGACCGCTACTCTCTGACCCACGTCAACGAGCCGGACGGCCTCGCCAGGGCCCTGGTCAAGACCATCGAATACCGCGCCGCCACCCCCTCCAAGCTGGAGGAGACCCTGTTCTACGACCACCCGGCGGTCGGGAGCCGCGTGCGCATGGCCATGGATTGGAAAGCCGCCCAGGCCCAGGTGGACGAGGTTCGATAGGCGATGGCGAAGTCACATCCGCTCCCCGGCCTGGCCCGTGGCCTCGTCATCCTGGCCGACCCAGCCCTGCTCGCGGCCATCAAGTCTTAGGCTTGAGGTCCGGACGCGAGGCCAGGAAGGCCGCGCGCTCGGCGGGGCTCAGCACCTTGGCCGCTTTCTGGCGCGAGACCTTGGGCGTGGGGGGAGCATAGCTGCGGGTCGGCGTCGCCGAGCGCCTGGGATCGGAAGGCTTGGACGGTGGTTTCATAGGCGCTTCCGCTGAGCGACTCGCCAGGATCGGCGG
>NZ_JAURWM010000166.1 GCF_030654915.1 Phenylobacterium sp.
CTGGAACACCTGGCCAAGGAGCGGCGCGCCTCGCCGCGCACCGTCGAGGCCTACGCCTTTGCTGGCGGCCGCTATATAAACTTCCTGGAGCGCCATCGCGGCGAGGCCCTGTCGCTCGGCGCCATGGGCACGCTCACCGCCGGCGAGGTCCGCGCCTGGCTCGCCTATCTGCGCCAGGGCGACAAGCCGCTGTCGCCGCGCTCTCTGTCCCAGTCGCTTTCGGCGATCCGCACCTTTCACCGCTTCCTCGATCGCCGGATGGACACCCCAAACGCCGCCATCGCCCTGGTGCGCGGCCCACGCGTGCGGCCCGGCGCCCCCCGCCCGATCACCGAGGATCAGGCGCGCGGCATGATGGCCGAGCCCTCGCTCGATCCCGACCGCGAGGATTGGGAGGCCAGCCGCGACGAGGCGGTGCTGACCCTGCTCTATGGCTGCGGCCTGCGGATCTCCGAGGCGCTGTCGCTCAAGCGCGGCGACGCCCCGCTGCCGGACTCGCTACGCATCCTCGGCAAGGGCTCAAAGACGCGGATCGTCCCAGTGTTGCCGGCCGTTCGGCAGGCCATCGATATCTATCTGGCAGACGTGCCGTTCGTGCTCGCGCCGGAGGAACCGCTGTTTCGCGCCAAGCGCGGCGGGCCGCTCAGCCCGCGTCACGTCCAGGCCACGGTGCAGAAGCTGCGCGGCCGGCTCGGCCTGCCCGACAGCGCCACGCCCCACGCCCTGCGCCACTCCTTCGCGACCCACCTGCTGGGCGCCGGAGCCGATCTGCGCTCGATCCAGGAACTGCTCGGCCACGCCTCGCTTTCCACCACCCAGCGCTACACCGAGGTCGACGCCGAAGCCCTGCTCAGCGCCTACGCCAAGGCCCATCCGCACGCTTAGCGCGGCTTTGCGAAGCGGCCGTCGCCCTGGATCTTTTCACGGACCACCGTCGAGATGGAGCAGCCGTCGACGGAGCGGATTACGGCCAGTTCCATATTGGCGGGCGGCAAGCTGGCGAGGGTCCGGGCGCCGGCGGCGCCACGACGATCCTCCGGACGCAGCAGCAGCGCCGGCGAGCGGTCGGAAATCTCGAACCTGCCATCGGCGGGGCAGGGCTTGGGAGGTGGTGCGGCGGCGATGGCGGCGGCGAGCAGCGCGAAAACGATCATGATCGTTCCTCCATGGCTTCGGCGAAATTTACCACCACGGAACGCCGTTCGCTATCGGCCCATCCTCACCCAGCCGACCGTAGAACCCGGATCGCAGCCCTCCTCGACCACTCGAAACCCCTCGCGGGCGTAGAAGGCCTGGGCCCGGATGTTGGGAACTTGGCACTTCAGGTGCAGCCGGCCGTCGGCTACCTCAGCAACATGATCAAGTAAGGCCTTGCCCACGCCTTGGCCGCGCGCCTCGACATAGAGCGAATGCAGGAAATTGTCGGAACGGTAGAGGCTCGCCACGCCGAGCAAGCGCTCGCCATCCGTCGCGAGATAGACCTCTTCATCCCGAGCGGCGGCGATGAAGTCAGCCGCCTGATGCTGCTCGGGCGGGATCCAGGTGAAGGTCGCGCGCAGGACGCGCTCGTATAACGCCGCGCAGGCGGCGATATCGCCAACCTGCGCGCGCCTTACGATCACTAGGACTGCATCGTCCAGCCCTCGACACCCATAGCTGCCTGACGGCCAGCTTCCGAGCGCGTGGGGTGAGGATGGCAGACGCGGGCGATGTCTTCGCTCGCGGCTTTGAAGGCCATGGCGACGCAATACTCGCCGATCATCTCGCCAGCCTGCGGGCCGACAATGTGAACGCCGAGGATCTCGTCGGTCTTGGCGTCGGCCAGGACCTTGGCGAAGCCTTCGGTCTCGTGGTTGATCTTGGCGCGGCTATTGGCGCTGAACGGGAACTTGCCGACCTTGTAGGCGACGCCGGCTTCCTTGAGCTGTTCCTCGGTCTTGCCGACCCAAGCCACTTCCGGCGAGGTGTAGACGACGCTCGGGACCAGATTGTAGTCCACGTGGCCCCACTTGCCGGCGATGATCTCGATGCAGGCCACCGCGTCTTCCTCGGCCTTGTGCGCCAGCATCGGACCCAAGATCACGTCACCGATCGCCCAGACGCCCGGGGCGCTGGTCTTGAAGTGATCGGTCGGGATGAAGCCGCGCTTGTCCGGAACCACGCCCACGCTGTCGAGCCCGAGGTTTTCAGTGAACGGCCGCCGACCGATGGCCAGCAGCACGTATTCCGCCTCGATGGTCTCGGCCGCGCCGCCGGCGACGGGTTCGACCGTCAGGCTGACGTTGGACTTGCCGGCCTTGGCGCCGGTCACCTTGGAGCCCAGCTTGAACTGCACGCCCTGCTTGGTCAGCGAGCGCTGGAAGGTCTTGGCCGTCTCTGCGTCCATGCCGGGCGTGATGCGGTCCAGGAACTCGACCACGGTCACCTTCGCGCCCAGCCGGCGCCAGACCGAGCCCAGTTCCAGCCCGATGATGCCCGCGCCGATCACCACCAGGTGCTTGGGAACCTCGGGCAGCGCCAGCGCGCCGGTGGAATCGACGATGCGGTTCTGGTCGACGTCAACACCGGGTAGCGGAGAGGGCTCCGAGCCGGTGGCGATGACGATGTTCTTGGTTTCTAGAACGCTGACTGAGCCGTCCTCGGCGGTGACCTC
>NZ_JAURWM010000168.1 GCF_030654915.1 Phenylobacterium sp.
TGCGTCGGCCCTGGCCGCGCAGCTCTTCCTCGATCTTCCACTCGATCGGCAGGCCGTGGCAGTCCCAGCCCGGCACGTAATCCACGTCGTAGCCGAGCAGGAAGCGCGAGCGGACCACGAAGTCCTTCAGCGTCTTCTGCAGCGCGTGGCCGATATGGATGGCGCCGTTCGCATAGGGCGGCCCGTCGTGCAGCACGAACAGTGGCGCGCCCGCCCGCTGCCGTTCGGCGCGGATGGCGTTGTAGAGATCGAGCTTGGCCCAGCTCTCCAGGATTTCGGGTTCCTTCTTCGGCAACCCGGCGCGCATCGGGAACGGCGTGTCGGGAAGGAAGACGGTTTCGCGGTAATCGCGCGAAGGCATTTCGGCGTCGTCGGCCATGGGACTTTCCAGCTTGGCTCGGAACTTGGGGACTTAGACGGGTGGAACCCGGCGCGCGCTGGAGCGATCGTCCGGCGGCGTCACGCCGGGCGGATAATTCGCAGGGTTTTCCGAACCGAAGTCATGTTTGGGCTGTAGCAGAGGGCGCCGCCGCGCGCGAGCCCCCATTGGCCGGCCAGGGCGCCGCCGGCCCGTGATTTGACTTCCGGCACGCGGCCCCCCACTATCTAGGTGCGATGAGTATTTGCATGAACATGCCGCGCCGAGCGCACCATGCGGGCCGACTAGTCCAAGGAGACTAGCCCCGAACTCATATCGGCTGTGCGCCGAGGGTTCGGGGATGCTTCCTCCAAAATCGCGATCACTATCTCGATAGCCGTGACGTTTCGTCACGCGGAGCATCGTGATGTGTCGAAACAGAAAACCTCTCCCGCAGATACTGCGGGTGATCTTTCCCGTGCGTGAAATACGGATGCCTCATCGCTGGGGTTCCGCCGTTCCGCGCGCCCCGAGGCCGCTCCCCGAACCCGACGACCAGCCGCCGCCCTCGGCGCCTGACCCTCTTTCAAGGAACTGAACATGACCACCAAGACCAAGGCCCGCCCGAAGGTGCGGGTGACCGAAGCCGATTTCGAGAAGCTGGCCGCCATCGGCCGGGCCTCGCGCACGCCAATGCCGGGCGCCACCCTGCTGCTGGAGGAGTTGGAACGCTTCGCGATCGTCTCCGACCACGCTGATCGGCGCCTGAAGTTCGTCCGCCTAGGGTCGCAAGTGACCTATCGCGACCTCGTCCTGCAGCGCGAGCGCACTGTGCGCGTTGGTCTGCCCGGCGAGGCCAATGTGGACGAGAACCGCATCTCCGTGCTGGCGCCGGTCGGGGCGGCGCTGATGGGCTTGTCGGTCGGCGACGTATTCCGCTGGCTGGGTCCCGATGAAAAGCCGCGCGAGATCGAGGTCCTGAAGATCGAGGACTGAGAACGCGCCCGGCCAAGCCCGCCGTCGACGATCTCTTTGGCGGCTAGAACTCGGGCAGCAGCAGCGCCCGGGCCTGGTCGGCGTCGGCCATGACCTGGACGGTCATGGTCGCGAGGCTGTCGAACTTCTCTTCCGGACGCAGGAAGGCGACCAGGTCGGTCTCGATCACTTGGTCGTAGATGTCCTCGTCGAAGTCGAACAGCCAGACCTCCAGCCGCGGCGCGATCTCGCCGGCCACCGTCGGATTGACCCCGATATTGGCGACGCCTGCGATCTCGCGGCCGTCGGGCAGGCGGGTGCGGGTGGCGTAGACGCCAAGCTTGGGGATCACATAGTCGGTCAGCGCCACATTGGCGGTCGGGAAGCCCAGGGTGCGGCCAAGCTGGCGTCCGCGCTCGACTACGCCCTCAATGGCGAAGGGGCGGCCCAGGATGAAGGCGGCGGCTTCCGGATACCCGTCGCGCAGCGCCTCGCGCACGCCAGTCGAGGAGAACTTGGTGTCGCCCTGACCCAGCGCGTCGGCGACCGAGACCGTGAAGTCCAGTTCCTTGCCGTACTCCGCCATCAGTTCGGGGCTGCCGGTGCGGCCCTTGCCGAACGAGACGTCGAAGCCGACGGCGACATGACGGACGCCTAGCCCCCGCGCTAGCACCTGGGCGGCGAACTCGTGGTCGGTGAGGTCGGCCATCTCGCGGTCGAACGGCAGGACGTGGAAAATCTCGACGCCCAGGGCGGCTAGCGCTCGGGCCTGCTGGTCGGTCTTCATGATCCGGAAGGTCGGCGCGCCCGGCTGGAAGATCTGCCGAGGATGGGGATCAAAGCTGATGACGCCGAGCGGCGCCTTTAGCGCCTGGGCCGCCTTGGCCGCCTGGGCGATGACCTTCTGGTGGCCGCGATGGACGCCGTCGAAATTGCCGAACGCGACGGCGGCCCCGCGATCGGAGGCCTCCAGGCCCTTCCAGCCGTGAACGATACGCATGGGCTTAATCGGCCTTTGTCGTGCTGCGGCGCGGAACCATGACCACGGCCTCGCCGTCCACCACGGTCTTGCCGTCGACTTGGCAAATCGTAGTGAGCGTCGCGTGGGCGCGTCTTTCGTCCAGCGCCTGGACCGTGACGCGGGTGACGACCGGGTCGCCGATCTTCACCGGCCGTCGGAAGCGCAGGGACTGGGTGAGATAGATGGCGCCGGGACCCGGAAGCTTGGTGCCCAGCATCGCCGAGATATAGGCGCCCGACAGCATGCCGTGGGCGATGCGCCCCTGGAACGGCGTGGTCATGGCGTAGGCCTCGTCCAAGTGGACGGGATTGGTGTCGCCCGACACGGCGGCGAAGGCTTCCACGTCGGCCGCGCCCACGATCTTGGTGGTTTCGGCCGACTGACCGATGGTCAGATCCTCGAAGAAAATCCCCTGCACGCCCACCACTCCTGACCGTCGATCGCCCTAGTTAGCGGCTTTTGCTCACCACGCCAGATCGGCGATGGCGTAGGTGGCGCGTGCGCCGTCCTTGGCGAGCAGGCGCTCGACCGCGCTGGCGTCCAGGCCGTCAGCGCCAATCGTCTCGGCGCCGTGGATGCCGCTGGCGACGAACAGCACATCGAGGTCCTGGTCGTTGGCGCCCTTGGCGTCGGTGGCCACGGCGTCGCCGATGCAGAGCACCCGCGAGCGGTCCAGGTGCTTGCCGAGCAGGACCTGCGCTTCGCCCAGGCAGAGGTCGTAGATCGGCGCGTGCGGCTTGCCGGCCATGATCACCTGGCCGCCCAACTCTTCGTAGCGCTGGGCCAGGGCCCCGCCGCAATAGATCAGCTTGTCGCCGCGCTGCACGACGATGTCGGGATTGGCGCAGATCATCGGCAAGCCGCGCGCGATCGTCGCCTTGAACCGCGCCTCATAGTCGTCAGGCCCCTCGACCTCGTCATCGACGGGACCGGTGCAGGAGATGAAGGCCGCGTCCTCAGGACCGGCGAAGGCCAGGTCGAGCCCCTCATAGAGGACGAAGTCGCGGTCGGGGCCGATGGCCCAGGCGGGGCCGGGCGCGCGGCCGCTTAGCAGGATACGGGTGGCGTCGCCGGACGAGACGAAGGCCGACCAGGCCTCGCGCGGCACGCCGAGATCATCGAGTTGCTCGTGCACGGCGCTCGACGGGCGTGGCGAATTGGAGATCAGGATGACCGGGCCGCGCTCGGCGCGCCAGCGGGCGAGCGCCTCGTAGGCGGCGGGGAAGCTCTCCCGGCCATTGTGGATCACGCCCCACACATCTGAGAGCAACACGTCGTAGCGGTCGGCCACGGCCGACAGGCCGGAGATCAGGGCGGGTGCGGTCATGCTCGGGCGGTAACGGGCCGGGCGGCGAAGGTCAATGCGCCGAAGGGTTTCAGCCTCGCGAGCCGGCGCGCCGGGGCTGGGTCCGGTGCGGGAATTCGGCCGGCGGATCGGTCTCGGCCAGGACCGAGTCGCGGATCGCGCGGGGCTCGCCGAACAGGTGGCCTTGGCCAAAGGCGATGTCGAGTTCCAGGATATCGACGATCTGGCGCTCGCTCTCGACCTTCTCGGCGATCAGGTCGACGCCGTAGCGACGAGTCAGGGACGCGAAGTCCTGGGCGGCGAGGTCGGGCATCGAGCGGAACACCAGGCCGTCGTCGGTTTCCAGCAGCTCTTCCAGCAGGAATGGCGCGCTGACCTTCAGGAACTTCACGTCGGCGCGGGCCAGGTCGTGGAAGTCGATGTCGAGGTCGTGGACC
This sequence comes from Phenylobacterium sp., assembly GCF_030654915.1. Taxonomy (GTDB): domain Bacteria; phylum Pseudomonadota; class Alphaproteobacteria; order Caulobacterales; family Caulobacteraceae; genus Phenylobacterium. The sequence goes on from NZ_JAURWM010000168.1 coordinate 4,098, forward strand.
TTGTCGAGCGAGAACCGGAAGCCGAGTTCGGCGAGCCGGCTCATGTTGCGGGCCTCGATCGCGCCGCGCGCGTCGAACGCGGCCTGGCCCAGCTCGAAGATCAGGGCGCCGGCGAGGTCACGGTTGTCGGCCAACAGCTCAAGGAACTGTGGGAAGAAGGTCTCGTCGGCCAGGCTGGCGATCGAAATGTTGCAGAAGATCCCGACCTTGCGGTCCTGCTTGGCCAGCCGGCGCACGATCTGCACGCAGCGGAACAGCAGCAGGTTGTCGATCGAGGTGACCAGGCCCTCGGGCTCGGCGACCGACAGATATTCGGCGGGCATCAGCACGCGGCCGCTCTCGTCGCGCAGGCGCGAATAGCTTTCGTAGAAGACCGTCCGGCGCTGGGGCAGGCTGACGACGGGCTGCAGGTAGAGGTCGACGCGGTTCTCGGCCAGGGCGGCGCGGACCGTATCAAGCAGGGCGGCCGATTGCCGTGCGCGGGCGCCGACGTCCTGGCGGGCGGGGAACGGGGCGACGGTGACGCGCTCCTCCAGCCGGTGGCTCATGCGCTCGACGAGGTCCTCCAACATGTGGACTTCGTCGGAGAGCGCCTCGGAGCGGTTGACGTCGTCGCTGACCGCGTCGGCGACTTCGCTCATCCGTGCGTCCACCAATTCCATCTGGCTGAGCATGATCCGCTGGGCGTCGCGCACGGACTCCAGTTCCTTGCGCAGGGTTCGCAGCTTCAGGGATTGGGCGATCAGGCCGTGCACCGCGAAGCAAAGGCCGAGCCCGCCGACCAGGGCGGCGACGCCCGCAGCCCAGCCTCCACCGTTCCGCCACAGCAGCAGGGCGACGATCAGAGCGAGACAGAGATAGGTGGCGCCGAGCGCCACCGAGGTGAACTGCCGCATGAACCCGCGTGTCCGAATCACCTGGAGTATCGGACGGCGAAGCTAGGCAAGTCGAATGGATTAAAGGCGTCGCGCCCAACCTGGGCGCCAAGGCCCCGCCTAGCGCGTCGGGACGGGGGTCTCGCCGCGATAGTCATAGAAGCCGCGACCGGCCTTGCGACCCAGCCAGCCGGCCTCGACGTACTTCACGAGCAGCGGGCAGGGGCGGTACTTGGAATCCGCGAGGCCCTCGTAGAGTACGTTCATGATCGACAGGACGGTGTCGAGGCCGATGAAGTCGCCGAGTTCCAGCGGGCCCATCGGATGATTGGCGCCCAGCTTCAAGGCGGTGTCGATGGCCTCGACCGTGCCGACCCCTTCGTACAGGGTGTAGATCGCCTCGTTGATCATCGGAACCAGGATGCGGTTGACGATGAAGGCCGGGAAGTCCTCGGCGTTGGCGGTGGTCTTGCCGAGTGACTTGGCGAAGTTGACGGCGGTCTCGTAGGTCGGCGCGTCGGTCGCTATGCCGCGGATGATCTCCACGAGCTTCATCAACGGCACCGGATTCATGAAGTGCAGGCCGATGAACCGTTCGGGGCGGTCGGAGGCCGCGCCGAGGCGGGTGATCGAGATGGAGGAGGTGTTGGAGGCCAGGATGGTGTCCGGGCCGAGATGGGGCGTCAGCGCCTTGAAGATGGCCTTCTTGACCTCTTCGTTCTCGGTCGCCGCCTCGATGGCCATGTCGGTCGCGCCGATGGCCTGAAGCTCGGGCGCGCCCTTGATGCGGGCGATGGCGCCGTCCATGGCGGCCTGGTCGATGATGCCGCGCACCACCTGCCGGCTGAGATTGCGCTCGATCAGCGACAGGCCCGCGGCGATCTTGTCTTCACTGACGTCGTGCAGCAGCACGTCGTAGCCCGCGAGCGCGCAAACATGCGCGATGCCCGATCCCATTTGGCCCGCGCCGATGACGCCGACCGACTTGATCTGAACCATGCCGAAAACTGCCTCGAATGACACGGACGCGGTCCCAGCCGCAGCCGCTTGTGACGGCTTTCTAACATGGGGAACGGCGCCGCCGCCAAGGCTTTTGCTGCGACGCAGCGTAGTTCCGGCGCGGAAAGGCGGAGTTGACGCAGGGGCGACCGCTTGGCGACCGCGCCTCAGTCAAAGAACAATCCCGCTCAGCGTGTATTGTTTGAACACTCAAGTGTCCGGTGCGCGCGCCGGACTCGCGAAATCTTGCGGTCGGGCACGAAAAAGGGGCGGTTCCTTGCGGAGCCGCCCCTGATCACATTCGTAAAATAGTCGCGCGTCGGCGGTTTATTTGCCGGCGGCGGTCAGAGCTTCCATCAGTTCCGGCACGGCGGTCTTGTAGTCCGCCACCAGACCGAAGTCGGCCACTTGGAAGATCGGCGCGTCGGCGTCCTTGTTGATCGCAACGATCACCTTGGAGTCCTTCATGCCGGCGAGATGCTGGATCGCGCCGGAGATGCCGATGGCCACATACAGTTCGGGAGCCACGACCTTGCCGGTCTGGCCGACCTGGTAGTCGTTGGGGGCGTAGCCCGCATCGACCGCCGCGCGGCTGGCGCCGACCGCCGCGCCGAGCTTGTCGGCGAGCGGTTCGATGACCTTGGAGAACTCTTCAGCCGAGCCCATGGCGCGGCCGCCGGAGACGACGATCTTGGCGCCGGCCAGCTCGGGACGAGCCGACTTGACCAGTTGCTGATCGACGAACTTCACCTTGGCCGAGGCCGCGCCCGCGGCGACGTTCTCGACCGAGGCCGAGCCGCCTTCACCGGCCGCCGCGAAGGCGGTGGCGCGGACGGTGATCACCTTCTTGGCGTCGGACGACTGGACGGTTTCCAGCGCGTTACCGGCGTAGATCGGGCGCACGAAGGTGTCATTGCTGACGACTTCGACGATTTCCGAGATCTGGGCGACGTTCAGCTTGGCCGCGATGCGGGGGCTGAAGTTCTTGCCCTGCGAGGTCGCCGGGGTCAGGACGGCGTCGTAGCCGGCCATCAGCGGCAGGACCGTGGCTTCGACAGCTTCGGCCAGGCCTTGGCCCAGTTCGTCGCTCTCGGCCAGCAGCACCTTGCGGACGCCGGCGATCTTGGCGGCGGCGTCGGCCGCGGCCTTGGCGTCCTTACCGGCGACCAGCACGTCCACGTCGCCCGAGAGGGCCAGCGCGGCGGTGACGGTCTTGTTGGTGGAATCCTTCAGCGACGCATTGTCGTGATCGGCGATGACGAGAACGGCCATTAGAGCACCCCCGCGGTCTTCAGGTTGGCGACCAGGTCGCCAGCGGATTCGACCTTGATGCCAGCCGAGCGCTTGGCGGGCTCAGTGACCTTCAAGACCTTCAGGTGAGGCGTCAGGTCGACGCCGAGCGAGGCGACTTCCTTGACGTCCAGCGGCTTCTTCTTCGCCTTCATGATGTTCGGCAGCGAAGCGTAGCGCGGCTCGTTGAGGCGCAGGTCGGCGGTGATGATCGCCGGCAGCGTCGCTTCGATGGTCTGCAGACCGCCGTCGACTTCGCGGGTCACCTTGGCGGTGTCAGCGCTCAGTTCGATGGCCGAGGCGAAGGTCGCCTGGGGCCAGTCGAGCAGGGCCGCCAGCATCTGGCCGGTGGCGTTGTTGTCGCCATCGATGGCTTGCTTGCCCATGATCACGACACCGGGAGCTTCCTCCGCGATGACCGCCTTGAGCACCTTGGCGACTTCCAGCGGCTCCAGATCCTGGTCCGACTGGATCAGGATGCCACGGTCGGCGCCCATGGCCAGAGCTTGACGCAGGGTTTCCTGAGCCTGTGCCGGTCCAATCGAGACGACGACCACTTCCGTGGCGACGCCCTTCTCCTTGAGGCGAACCGCCTCTTCGACTGCGATCTCGCAGAAGGGATTGATGGACATTTTGACATTGGCGAGGTCGACGCCCGATTGGTCGGACTTCACCCTGGCCTTGACGTTTGAATCGATCACCCGTTTGACCGGGACCAACACCTTCATGGGTTGCTAGCGCCTCAAAATTGCATTGCGAAAAAATGGGTCGGATGCGGCATAACGCTTCCGACGCGCTTTGCAAGTCAGTGGCGGGTCACACTTCGCCGCAATTTCGGCGAAAGGGACGGCTAGCAGCCGCCTTAATCGATGAATAGAACGACGCCATGAACCGTACGATCGACCGGCTTAAGCTGATCTTCCTCGCCGCTTTCGCCATCCTGAGCGCAGGCGCCTTCGCCTATCACATCGGCTGGGTGTGGCCTGGCCAGAAGTGTGAAGCCGCGGGCGACTGGTGGGACTGGCGGAGCCGGACCTGCGCCAGCCCAGTGCTGATTTCCGACATCACCGGCCGGGTCATCAAGAACGACGAGACCCGCAACGCCGCCAAGGCCGACGCAGCCAAGGCGCGCGCCGTGGGCGATGAGCCGGCCAAGCCCGCCGCGAAGGCGCAGGACCCCGCGCCGAAGCCCTAGCGCGTCGCGCCGGACTTCCAGAACACCTCGGCGCGGCCCTGGTCATTGGCGTGACGGGCCGCGACGAACAGGAAATCCGATAGCCTGTTCAAATACTTCATCGCCGTGGGGCTGACCCGTTCACCAGATTCCGTGAGGGCGACCGCTATGCGTTCGGCTCGGCGCGAGACGGTGCGCGCCAGGTGCAAATTGGCCGCAGCCGCGGTTCCGCCCGGCAGGATGAACGAGGTCAGCGGCGGCAGCTGCGCGTTCATCGCGTCGATCTCGCGCTCAAGACGCTCCACCTGGCTGTCGATCATGCGCAGCGTGTAGGTCTCGTCCTCCAGCGGCGGCGTCGCCAGATCGGCGCCCAGATCGAAGAGCTCGTTCTGAACCCGCGCCAGCATGGCGTCGAACTCGGCGTCGCTTCCGGTGTGCAGCCGGGCCAGCCCGACGCAGGCGTTGGTCTCGTCCACCGCGCCATAGGTCTCGACCCGCAGGGAGGACTTGGAGACCTGCTGGCCATTGGCCAGCCGGGTGGCGCCGGCGTCGCCGGTGCGGGTGTAGATTTTATTCAGCGTGACCATGTCAGCCGCCGGAGTTGTGACGCCACCAGACGGCGCTGACCAGCACCAGGATCGCGACCGCCTGCAGCAGCACGCGCAGCCGCATCAGCTTGTTCGAATAGGATCGTCCGAAGTCGCCGCCCCGGAACAGCGCGAAGAGCCCGACGAACAAGGTGAGGGTCACCGCCGCCAGGCTGATCGGAACGAGGTAGGTGAAGATGTTCATGGGACCAGTTTAACTCAGAATGGCCTGCCGGGCCTATCGGCTTAAGGCCTGGAGCGGGCGGAATCCGTCGGCGAGCAGGCCGATGTGGCGGTCCATCACCGCGCTCATGGTCTCGGCGTCGGCGTCATCCCACGCCGCCAGGCGATAGGTCCAGGCGTAGGAGGCCAGCAGGGCGTCCACCACCAGGTCGAGATCGATGTGAGGTCCGACGTCGCCGCGCGTGACGCCTTCGGCGATGCAGTCGCGGATCACCTGCTTGAGGCGCGGGGTGCGCCCATAGGGGCGGCTGGTGGGCGCGAGCGCCCAGTTATAGGCCGCCGCTATGTGCGCCAGGAACAGCCGGGTGCGCCGAGTCTCGAACGCGTAGTGGATCGCGAAGATCGAGCGCAGGCGATCAGGCGTCGAGCCGCGTAGATGCGGCACCACCCGATCAAGCTCGGCATAGAGCGCGTCCAGCCGGTCGGCCATGACTTGGCTAAGTATCTCGCCCTTGGAGGAGAAGGTGGTGAAGACGCTGCCGACTGAAACCGCCGCCTGGGTGGCGATCTCGCGAACCGTCGTGGTCTCGTAGCCTTGCGTTTCGAACAGCTCTCGGGCCGCGTCGAGCACGCGTTGGCGTGTCGCTTCCTTCTGGGATTTTCGTGCGCTCAAGATCGTTCCCCGGCCCACATCGAATGCGTGCGTTCCCCGCCTAGTGGTTACGGTGAATCTGGCTCAGGAATGCATTGAGGGTATTGATGCGACAGTTCGTCGCGGGGCCAAAGCCCGATCTGTTGAGCAAGCCGGCGGGCGAGATCTGATCTCGCTGGATCAAATCTCGCCCTGGCCTCAGTTTAGGACAGTTTTCAGCCGCGACGGGCGCCGGCCAAGATCACGCGAATCTGATCCTTGGCCTTGGCTTGGAGCGCTTCGAGGCTCCAGCCGCCGAAGATGGCTTCGTTGAAATTGGCCAGATAGCAATCGAACAGCATCTGGCTGCGAAGCTTGGCCTCGGCTTCTTGCGAAAGCTCGCCGCGCTCGACGCCCAGCGTCAGTTGTTCGGTGAAGAGATCATGGATCGTCTGCACGGGCGGCAGTCCGCGCAGCTCCGCACCTTGATCAGGCTGCCAGGAAACGCCAAAGGCGGCGCGCGCCAGCGGCAGGCGGCTCTTGTAGAAGGCGTAGCCGGCCATGAAGAGCTTCAGCAGGGTGTCGTCCACGCCGCGACCGCGCGAGACGCCGTCACGCATGGCGTCGACCAGCGACTCCATGTCGGCGATCATGATCTCGCGGAATAGGTCGGACTTGTCGGCGAAGTTGGCGAACACCGCGCCGGTCGACATGCCGGCCTCGGCGGCGATGTCGCGGATGGTGGCGCCTTCGTAACCCGACTCCGAGAACAGGCGACGGGCGGCCGACAGGACCTTGGCGCGGGTCTGTTGCTTGGCCAGGGCGCGACGGGTCGGGACGCGGACCTCGGCTTCGCCAGCGGCTTCAATATTGCCAGAAACGTGTTTCATCGGGCGACGAGCCTCGTCATAGCCAGGGTCGTTCGCGGTTCGGACTTTACGCAAAACTCTTCCACAATTCTCTCGAACAGCTCGACGAGGCGCTGCGCGACGCGCGCCCCGGCGTGGGAAGCGGCGCGCAGACCAGCGATGAACTGACCCACTTCAACTTTGGATTGGCTACCGCCCGGGGGGAGTCGGACGGCGGTGTCGCAGGTCATCATGACCACATGTTCCTCTTAGCCCTTCGACACGGCGCGTCCAAGCGAAGGGTTTTGTTGATCGTGTTCAACGAACTCGTTCCGCGATACGAATATATCCTCGGTTTAGACCAGGAGGCACGGCTTGACCGTGTGGCGCGACGTCGCAGACCAGTGGTTTCCCGCCAGTTTTGGGTCTTTTCGGTACAAGTCACGAGAGTTTGAAAGACTCTCAATCGCTGAGCGCGCTCGTGTAACGCTGAAACATAAAGCGCATGAACCCTGCCAATAGGTCGGGGCGGCGCCGCGTCATGCGTGGAAGGCGACGCCGTGGGGCTCTTGGAACGCCCTTTGGGGCGGTCTAGTTGGCGCCTTCGAGCATCCGACGGGCGATGACTTGGGCTTGGATTTCGCCGGCGCCTTCAAAGATGTTCAGGATGCGGGCGTCGGCCAGAACCCGGCTGACCGGCTGCTCGAGCGCAAAGCCCGTGCCGCCATGGATCTGCACGGCGTTGTCGGCGCAGGCCCAGGCGACCCTCGCGGCGACCAGCTTGGCCATGCCGGCCTCGAGGTCGCAGCGTCGGCCCTGGTCTTTCGCCCCGGCCGCGAACCAGGCCAGGCGGCGCGCGCCGAGGATCTCGGCGGCCATATAGGCGAGCTTGTTGGCCACGCGGGGGAAGTCGGCGATCGACTGGCCGAACTGCCGGCGCGCGATCGCGTAGTCGAGAGCCAAGTCGAGCGCCGATTGAGCGACGCCGATGGCCCGCGCCGCGGTCTGGATCCGGGCGCTTTCAAAGGTGGCCATCAGTTGCGAGAAGCCCTGGCCTTCCTGGCCGCCTAGCAGGTTGGCGTGCGGTACGGCGAAGCCGTCGAAGGCGATCTCGTACTCCTTCATGCCCCGGTAGCCGATCACCCCGATTTCGCCGCCATCCATGCCGGCGGCCGGGAAGGGCGCCTGCACGGTCCCGCGCGGCTTCTCGGCCAGGAACATCGACAACCCGCGATGGTCCTTCGAGGTGGGATCGGTACGCACCAGTAGGGTCATCAGGTCGGCGCGGGCCGCGTGGGTGATCCAGGTCTTCGCCCCCGTCACCATCCACGCATCGCCTTCCCGAACCGCGCGGGTGCGTAGCGAGCCGAGATCCGAGCCGGCTTCCGGCTCGGTGAAAACCGCGGTGGGGATGATCTGCCCCGAGGCGATGGCCGGCAGGAAGCGCTGCTTCTGCTCATCTGTTCCGTGGGCGAGGATCAGTTCGGCGGCGATCTCCGAGCGAGTCCCGAGCGAGCCGGTCCCGATCCAGCCGCGC
>NZ_JAURWM010000170.1 GCF_030654915.1 Phenylobacterium sp.
AAGTCACGTCGCTCCACCAAGGCCTTCATCTCGGTCAACTGCGCGGCCATCCCCGAGAACTTGCTGGAAAGCGAATTGTTCGGTCACGAGAAGGGCGCCTTCACCGGCGCTGTCGCGCGCCGCATCGGCAAGTTCGAGGAAGCCAACGGCGGGACCCTGCTGCTCGACGAAATCTCCGAGATGGACGCCCGCCTGCAGGCCAAGCTGCTGCGCGCCATCCAGGAGCGCGAGATCGACCGGGTCGGCGGCTCCAAGCCGGTGAAGGTCGACATTCGCATCCTCGCCACCTCCAACCGCGACCTGGCCCAGGCCGTGAAGGACGGGACCTTCCGCGAGGACCAGCTCTACAGCTTGAACGTCGAGAACCTGCGCCTCCCGCCGTTGCGCGAGCGGCCCGGAGACGTCGTCGCCCTGGCCGAGCACTTCGTGCGCAAATACGCCAAGGCCAACGGCACGCTGGAGCGCCCGCTGTCGGCCGAGGCCAAGCGCCGGCTGGCCACCCATCGGTGGCCGGGCAACGTCCGCGAGCTAGAGAACGCCATGCACCGCGCGGTGCTGCTGGCCATCGGCCCGGAGATCGAGGAAAGCGCCATCCGCCTGCCGGACGGTCAGCCCCTGACCGCTCCTGATCCCGCCGCCCGCACCGCCCAGACCGCGGCCGGCGCCGCCGAGGCGGCCACCCGCGCCTTCGTCGGCCAGACCGTGGCCGACATGGAGCAGCAGCTGATCCTCGACACCCTGTCGCACTGCCTGGGCAACCGGACCCACGCGGCGAACATCCTTGGCATCTCGATCCGCACGCTGCGCAACAAGCTGAAGGAATACAACGAGGCCGGTGTCGCGGTGCCGGCGCCGCAGATGGGCGCTAGCGCAGCCTAGACGAACGACCTCTCCCTTCGGGGAGAGAACGGGTGAGGGGGCGACGAAGCCGCCCGACTCATCCAGAACGATACTGGAGCGGCGCTTGGCGCCGTGCTCGCCGAATGCGAGCTCCCCTCACCCCAACCTCGCCCCCTGAAGGGGAAGAGGTGGAGACCGAAGATGTCGGACTCGGCACTTTCATCATCGGACCGCCCCACCCCGCGCGAAATGCTCGGCTGGTTGATGAAGGGCGAGGTCGCGCTGGCGCTCGGCGTCATCGGCATCGTCCTGCTGCTGATCCTCCCGATCCCGCCGTTCATGCTGGATCTGTTGCTGTCGATCTCGATCACCTCCTCGGTGCTGATCCTGATGACCTCGCTGCTGATCAGGCGACCGCTGGAGTTCACGGCCTTTCCGACCGTGCTGCTGGTCACCACCCTGTTCCGGCTGGGGCTGAACATCGCCTCGACCCGGCTGATCCTCGGCCACGGCCACGAGGGCGCCCACGGGGCCGGCAAGATCATCGAGGGCTTCGGCAACCTGATGATGGGCGGCAACTTCGTGATCGGGGTGATCGTCTTCGCGATCCTGGTGATCGTGAACTTCGTCGTCATCACCAAGGGTTCGGGCCGGATCGCCGAAGTCGCCGCCCGCTTCACCCTGGACTCGATGCCCGGCAAGCAGATGGCCATCGACGCCGACCTGTCGGCCGGGCTGATCGAGGAAGAGGAAGCCAAGAAGCGCCGCAAGGAGCTGGAGCAGGAGTCGACCTTCTTTGGGGCCATGGACGGCGCCAGCAAGTTCGTGCGCGGTGACGCGGTCGCTGGCCTGATCATCGTCGCCATCAACATCATCGGCGGCATCCTGATCGGGGTGGTGCAGCACAAGGTTCCGGTCGGCCAGGCCGCAGCGACCTACACCCTGATGACCATCGGCGACGGCCTGGTCAGCCAGATCCCCGCCCTGATCATCTCGATCGCCGCCGGCTTCCTGGTGTCGAAGGCCGGCGTCGACGGGTCGGCCGACAAGGCCCTGGTCGCCCAGCTCGCCATGAATCCAATCGCGCTCGGCATGGTCTCGGCCTCGGCCGGCATGCTGGCGCTGATCCCGGGAATGCCGATCATTCCGTTCGCCGCCCTGGCGGCCGGCGCCGGGTTCCTCGCCTGGAAGCGATCCCAGGATGCGGCTAGGCCGGCGCCCATCGACATCGTGCCGACCGGGCCGGCCCAGGAACAGGAAGAGCCGATCAGCCAGTCCCTGGCGATCGACGAGATCAAGATCGAGCTTGGCTACGGCCTGCTACCGCTGATCAACGACCTCGAAGGCCGCCGCCTGACCGACCAGATCAAGGCGCTGCGCCGGACGCTCGCCACCGACTTCGGCTTCGTCATGCCGGCGGTGCGGATCCTCGACAACATGCGCCTGCCCTCCCAGGGCTACATGATCCGCATCAAGGAGATGGAAGGCGGCGGCGGCGAGGTGCGGCTCGGCTCGTTGATGGCCATGGACCCCTCCGGCGGCCAGGTGGAGATCCCCGGCGAACACATGCGCGAGCCGGCCTTCGGCCTGCCCGCCACCTGGATCGACGAGGCCCTGCGCGAGGAGGCCACGTTCCGCGGCTACACCATCGTCGATCCGGCCACGGTGCTGACCACGCACCTGACCGAGATCCTGAAGGAGAACATGCCGGATCTGCTCTCCTACGCCGAGGTCCAGAAGCTCCTGAAGGAACTGCCGAGCGAGCAGAAGAAGCTGGTCGAGGACCTGATCCCCAGCGTCGTCTCGGCCACCACCGTCCAGCGCGTGCTGCAGGCCCTGCTGCGCGAACGGGTCTCGATCCGCGACCTGCCGGCGATCCTGGAAGGCATCGGCGAGGCCGCCCCGCACACCCAGTCGATCACCTTGCTGGTCGAGCAGGTGCGCGGACGCCTGGCCCGCCAGCTCTCCTTCGCCCATCGCGGCGAGGACGGCGCCCTGCCGATCATCACCATGTCGGCGGAATGGGAAAACGCCTTCGCCGACGCCCTGATCGGGTCCGGCGACGACAAGCAACTGGCGCTAGCGCCTTCACGGCTTCAGGACTTCATCCGGGCGGTGCGTGACAGCTTCGAACGCGCGGCCTTGGCCGGCGAAAGCGCCGTCCTGCTCACCAGCCCGCAGATCCGCCCCTATGTCCGCTCGATCATCGAGCGCTTCCGCGGCCAGACCCCGGTGCTGAGCCAGAACGAAATCCACCCGAAGGCGAGGCTAAAGACCGTGGGTTCGATCTAGCCTGGGCATAGGCCCGCGCCGATCCATCCCCAAGCGGTCAGCGAAGCTGACTGATGGGGAGCCCCCTAGCCCATCGGCTTGGCGAAGATGAACTGCGGCCCATGGCCCTCTTCGTGGCGGGCTCCGGTGTCGATGAAGCCGATCTTTTGATAGGCGACGATGGCCGGGGTGTTGCGAGCGTTCACGGCCAGCATGAGCTGGGGCTGCACCGGCCGCTCGCGGGCGAACCACTCCTCCAGCAGCGCGATGCAACGACGTCCGACGCCCTTGCCCTGCAGACCTGGCCGGACCCTGAAACTGTGCAGACTGACCGTGCCCGGCGGCGCCCAGGGCGGGCGACGCAGACCCTCGCGCAGAACGAAGAACCCCACGATCTCGCCGGACGGCTCCAGGACCGCGAAGCCCTGCTCCAATCCGACCGCGTCGCTTTCGTTCAACCGACCGAACACCTCGTCCAGACTGCCGGCGAACTCTTCCTGCTCAGGCGGCAGATGGATGACCTCCACCACCTCACGATCGGCGCCAGAGATCGGCTCCAATCTCCAGCCAGTCACGTCCAGTGTTCGTGTGTCGTCTCCCATGTGAAGGAGGCTAACACGCATTCTGCGAGAAATGTCAGGCGGCTCAATCAGATCGTTTGATTGGCCGCGTCGCTGAACTGAGCCCAAGCTTGACCATAGGCTGCGCCTCGCAGGCTTGAGAATCGGTTTGCCCGCACACCGAGGTGACCTCCGTTTACGACGCCCCTGATATGGGCATCGTTTGCGGCGCCGGGCGGCCTGGTGACCTTAGCAACCGCCGAATGGGCCTCCGCCAAGACGGCGATCTAGAGGCCAAGCCAGGTCTGGTGATGAGCCAAAACGCAGACGGGCTTGCGTTCGGTTCGGATTTTGTCGCCTTCGCACAGCAGCGTTTCGGCGCGCGTGGCGGGCCTGACCGGCAAGCTCACGGCCGGGCCGGATCGTCAGGAGCGTTGCAGCCCGGCGTGTCGGCTGATAGCGGTTTGGCCTATGGCGCGGTCACTGTTGGCCGCTAGGCGTTGGATTTCGAATGCGGCCACCTGCTTCCAAGACCCGGCGCGGCCCGGGGGGCTCGATCCTCTGGGATCTGCTGACCTTCGAGCGGCTGATGACCAATCAGGTCATCCATCTGATCTATTGGGCGGGCCTGGGCATCATCGCCCTGATCGCCTTCGGCACGGTCGGGGCCGCCGTCGGGGTGGCCTTGCGCGAGGAAAGCTGGATCGGGGTGCTCCTAGCGATCCCCGTCCTGGTCGCCGGCCTGCTCGTCGTGGCGGGCTTGGTGCTGCTATGGCGCTCGTTCTGCGAACTCTATGTCGCCCTGTTCCGTCTCAGCGACGACCTGCACGCTCTGCGCCAAGCGGCCGACGCCGACCAGGTGCAGGCGCCTGCACCGCGCACCGCCGCTCCCGGCGGCGCGCCGCTGAACTAGCCTCGCGCGGCCATTCGCAGGCCAAGTTCGTCCAAGGCCGCAGTCTCCTGGCGAGCAGTTTCCTTGGCCCTGGCCATGCGGATGCCCTGGGCGACCTGCTCGTATTTCTTCTGTTCCTCGAAGGCGAGGGCCAGCGCGTCGCGCGCGCCGGCCTCCTCGATTTGGATCTGGGCGATGTCGGCCTGGATCAGCGCCCTGCGCGTCCGCAGCCCTTCCAGAAAGCCGAGCTGATACCAGCCATGCTCGGCGTCGCGCCGCGCGTTTTCCGCCTCGGCCTCGCCCTCGGCGGCCAGCATCACCAGCTTCATCTCCGCCTGGACCCGCCGATCGGCGATCTCGCCCAGACGCTTCTGCAGGACCTCGACCTCATAGGCCGAGAGTTTGACCAGGGACTGCGCCCAGCTCATGCGGTTCCACCCATCAGAATTTGAGCGAGACTGTCAAAGCTCGCCTCCAGGCTTGTGGCCTCGTCCTTGTCCTGGGCGAGGAAGGCCTCGAGCGCGGGATTGAGCTCGATGGCGCGGTCAACGGTTGGATCGGCGCCGGTGCGATAGGCGCCGATGCGGATCAGTTCTTCCATGTTGGCGTAGGCCGACAGCGACTGGCGGGCCAACTTCACGATCTCCCGCTCGTGCGGCAGATGGCAGCCCGGCATGGTCCGGCTGATCGACTTCAGCACATTGATCGCCGGGAAGCGGCCACGCTCGGCGATGGCGCGCTCCATGACGATGTGGCCGTCCAGGATCCCGCGCACGGCGTCGGCGATCGGCTCGTTGTGATCATCACCGTCCACCAGCACGGTGAAGATGCCGGTGATCGGTCCCGCCGTCGTGCCATCTGGGCGGATCGGACCCGGGCCCGCGCGCTCCAGCAGCTTCGGCAGTTCGGTGAAGACGGTCGGCGTGTAGCCCTTGGTGGTCGGCGGCTCGCCCGCGGCCAGGCCGATCTCGCGCTGAGCCATGGCGAAGCGGGTGACGCTGTCCATCATGCACAGCA
>NZ_JAURWM010000175.1 GCF_030654915.1 Phenylobacterium sp.
CTGCGGCAACTCCTTACCGCCCTCATCTTGAATCTGCATGACTACCCCTGTGGTGGGCCTGCCTACAGAGCCTGGTTTGTTCAGCCATTCGGCCGGCTCGATGAAAACCCCACCACCTTCGGTAGCGCCATAGTATTCGAAGACAACGGGCCCCAGCCATTCGAGCGTCGCCTTCTTCACATGGACCGGACAAGGAGCCGCCCCGTGAAGCACCCAGCGCAATGATGTGACATCATATTTCGCGCGGACTCCGGGAGTGAGTTGGAGCAGGCGATTGAGCATCGTCGGGACGACATGGGTATGAGTGATGCGATGCCGATCGATCAAACGGAGCATTTCCTCCGCGTCCCATTTGTCCATCAGTAAAGTGTGAACGCCCGCCGAGAGCGGGAGTAAGAGATTCAAGCTCAGCGGCGCGGCGTGATAGAGCGGTCCGGTCACGACCGAAACGTCACCGGCACCATTGAACTGTGCTGTCTCGACCATTTTTGTGAAAAGGGAGGACGCCGCCGGCGCGCTACCCCGATAGACCCCTTTGGGATGGCCCGTCGTGCCGGAGGTGTAGAGCATCTGACTGCCCGGAACGGGATCGTGGACATTCTCGCCGGACTCCCGCGCAATCAAGGTGTCGTATGACGCGAATCCTTCGATGGGCCCGCCTGCTGCGAGCTTGATACGTAGAGTTGGCGCTGTGCGGCCCGCTTGGACCGCAGCTGCCGCGAGTCCTGCGTCAGCGACGAAGGCCTTGGCCTCACAGTTCTCGACGATATACGCCACTTCCCCGGCAGTAAGATGCCAGTTGACCGGCGTGAGCCGGAAGCCGGCGCGTTGGCAGGCCATGACGGTCTCGACGAATTCGGGGCGATTGACGCAGAGAAGAGCCACGCCATCGCCGGGCATTAAGCCCGCGCCCCGCAGCACCCCGACAAGACGGTTAGCTTGTGCGTTCAATTCCGAAAACGTGCGATCGCCTCGTTCGGACGAAATCGCAAGTCGGTCTGGCTCGCGAGCGGCGTGCCAAGCGACAACCATGCCTTTGGCCGCGG
>NZ_JAURWM010000180.1 GCF_030654915.1 Phenylobacterium sp.
TCAGCCGCACGTCGGTGGCCATGGCGAGGCCAAGGCCCGCGCCGACCGCCACGCCGTTGATGCCGCCGACCACCGGCTTGTCGCAGCGCTTGCGGGTGGCGAGCACGAACTGGCCGACCCAGCTGATGTCGTCGAGCTGGGCGGTCATCGGCGGGGCCGGATGGAAGGGCTCGGCGCCCGAGAGATCCAGGCCCGCGCAGAAGGCGTCGCCCGAGCCGGTGAGCGCCACCACCCAGACATTGTCGTCGCGCGCGGCCTCGTCGATGGCGGCGACGATGCCCCAGGCGAGCTGCTGGCTGAGCGCGTTTTTCTTCTCCGGACGGTTCAGGCGGATGGTCCGCACGTGGCCGGCGTTGGAAACCTCAACGAGATTGGTCATGGCGTTTCCCCCTTCTGTTGTCGTGATCGGCGTTGACGACAGAATGGACGGGGTGGGAGGTGGTGGCCAGCCCGAAGGAGCACCGATGAACACGCCGACCCCGCTGCACGACGCCGACACCCTGGCCTTCTACGACCGCGAAGCCGGCGTCTATGCGGCGCGGACGCGCGGCGAGCCGGTTCGGCTGCGGGCGTTCCTGGAGCAGCTGCGGCCGCGGGCGGCGATCCTGGAGCTGGGCTGCGGCGGCGGGCAGGACGCCGAGCTGATGAGCGCGGCGGGGTTCGAGGTGACCCCGACCGACGGCTCGGCGGGGCTGGCGGCGCAGGCGCAGGCGCGGCTGGGCCGGCCGGTGCGGGTGATGCGGTTCGAAGAGCTGGAGGACGTCAGCGCCTATGACGGCGTCTGGGCCAACGCCTGCCTGCTGCATGTGCCGGAAGGCGGCCTGGCCGATGTGCTGGCTCGCGTCCACCGGGCGCTGAGGCCGGGCGGGCGGTTCTATGCCGGCTTCAAGTCGGGCGACGGCGGGGACCGCGACAGCCTGGGCCGCTACTACAATTTCCCTAGCGAGGAACGGCTGCGGGCGGCCTACGCCTCGGCAGGGGCGTGGGAGCCGCTAGAGGTCACCACCGGCCAGGGCGGCGGCTTCGACGGCGTGCAGCGGACCTGGCTGCATGTGCTGGCGGTGAAGGGGTAGCAGCCCCAACTCGCTCATCCCGGCGAAAGCCGGGACCTAAGCTGAGTTGACGCCGCGCCAGCATTGAAAGCCCGCATGGGTCCCGGCTTTCGCCGGGATGAGCGGGGTTTTTACTACTCCGCCGGGACGTCGCCGCGCCGGGCGAGGGTCTTGTCGAAGGCGGCCCAGACGCCGGCGTCGCCGTGCCATTGACCCTTGGTCGCGGCCTTGGAGTACTCGGTCGAGCGGGCCTCGAAGAAGTTGGCGTGCTCGACGCCCGAGAGCATCGACTGCAGCCAGGGCAGCGGGTTTTCCTTCACGCTGCCGTAGACCTCCGGCAGACCGAGCTGGCGCAGGCGCCAGTCGGCGATGAAGCGGATGTAGTTCTTGATGTCGTCCGGGGTCATGCCCTGGACCTCGCCGGCGTTGAACGCCAGGTCGATGAAGGCGTCTTCCAGGCCCACCACGGTCTTGCAGCAGTCGATGATGTCGTCGGCCACCGACTTGGTGACCGCGCCGGTCTCGGCGTTGAAGGCGTGGTAGAGCTTGATGATGCCTTCGCAATGCAGGCTCTCGTCGCGCACCGACCACGAGACGATCTGGCCCATGCCCTTCATCTTGTTGTGGCGCGGGAAGTTCAGCAGCATCGCGAAGCTGGCGAACAGCTGCAGCCCCTCGGTGAAGCCGCCGAACATGGCCAGGGTGCGGGCGATGTCGGCGTTCGAGTCGACGCCGAACTTCTGCATGTAGTCGTGCTTGTCGCGCATCTCCTGGTAATCCAGGAAGGCCGTGAACTCGCTATCGGGCATGCCGATGGTTTCGAGCAGCAGGGCGTAGGCCGCGATGTGGATCGTCTCCATGTTGGAGAACGAAGCCAGCATCATCTTCACCTCGGTGGGTTTGAAGACGCGGCTGTAGCGTTCCATGTAGTTGTCGTTCACCTCGACGTCCGATTGGGTGAAGAATCGGAAAATCTGGGTGAGGAGATTGCGCTCCTTGTCATTGAGCTTGGCGGCCCAATCCTTGAGGTCCTCGCCGAGCGGCACCTCTTCAGGCATCCAGTGGACCTGCTGCTGCTTTTTCCAGAAGTCATAGGCCCACGGATACCGGAACGGCTTGTAG
>NZ_JAURWM010000301.1 GCF_030654915.1 Phenylobacterium sp.
CTGATGGGAGCGCCGATCGTATTGCTTGCGGCCGTAGGTCTGGTGGTCTGCTGGTCCTTCTATGGCCAGAGGCGAGGCACGCCGGCGATCGCGGTGCTACTGGTCCAGATCGCCTTCTGCTGCGTGCCGCTGATCGCGACCATCTCGCTCGACGTGGCGCGGGACTTCTCGGACTTCCTGTTGTGGAGCAGCATCGCCGCGATCATCACGATCTGGATCGCCTACGCCCTGTTTCCGACCCCGCCGAGCACCGCTCAAGCGGGCGGCGCACCGGCTCCGATCGCTTTGCCCCCCGCCCATGCCGCCCAGGTCGCGATTTCCGACACCCTGGTGCTTCTTCCCCTGCTGGCGACCTTCATCGTCCGGGGCGACATCAACAACATCGTCATCCTGATGATCACCATCAATCTCCTACGAGAGATCGAACTCGCCCACAGTCGCCGCCTGGCGCTTGCCATCCTGCTGGCCAATCTGCTTGGAGGGGTGCTCGCCGTCCTCGCCCATCAGTTCATCCTGCTATCGGACAGCCTGCTGCTGTTTCTCCTGACCGTGTTTCTGGCCGGTCTCTGGTTCGGCGGACGGCTCGTTCGCGGCGGCCCGATGGCCCCGGTCTACGCCCTTGCGTTCGGAACCTTCCTGTTGATCCTGGGCCTAGCGATCACGCCGCTGCCCGGCGGAGCCGAAGAGCTGTTCACGGTCAGGATTTCCAAGATCGTCCTGGCCAGCCTCTACGCCATAGGCGCCCTGAGCCTGGTGGCGCGGATACGCCTGCGGCCGCATCACACCTAAGAGGTCGACGGACGAGGCGCCTGAGCTGCGTCTTTATAACTCCCTTATGCGCCGCCCGCCGGACTCGTCTCGAAACCTGACGAGCCGCGGCGCCATCTTCCGAGCCTGACCATAAGGCTATGGAGACATCACCGTGGCGGACCTCATTTTTCTCGGCCTAGGCGCGGGGGCGTTCATGCTCTTCGCGGCCTTCGCCATTGGCCTACGGCGGCTCTGACAATGTTCGTGGACCTGCTCTGGGCCGCCGGCGCGATCGCCGTGGCCGTCTACATGCTTGCGGCGCTGCTGCGCCCTGACCGCTTCTGACGGAATACTGAAATGACTTGGCAAGGATGGGCGGAGATCGCCCTGACGCTGGCCGTGGCCATAGGGCTCGGCTGGCCTCTCGGCGTCTATATGTCCCGAGTTTGGAACGGAGAGCGGACCTGGCTCGACCCGGTGTTTAAGCCGGTGGAGCGGTTGGTCTACGCCGGCTGCGGCGTGGACGCGACCAAGAGCCAGACCTGGTTCTCCTACGCGGCGGCCCTGCTCGCCTTCAATGTGGTCGGCTTCGTCCTCGTCTACGCGATCATCCGCCTACAAGGCGTTTTGCCGCTGAACCCCCAGGGGTTCCCGGGCGTGTCGGAGCACCTGGCCTTCAACACCGCCGTCAGCTTCGTGACCAACACGAACTGGCAGTCGTATGGCGGTGAAAGCACCATGTCGCACTTCAGCCAGATGGCCGCGCTGACGGTGCAGAACTTCGTTTCCGCCGCCACTGGCGCGACCATCGCCGCGGCCCTGGCGCGCGGCTTCGTCGCGCACCGCGGCGAGGGCGTCGGCAACTTCTGGGCCGATCTCGTGCGGACCGCGCTCTACGTCTTGCTGCCCTGCTCCATCGTCCTGGCCCTGGTGCTGGCGGCTCTCGGCGTGCCGCAAACCCTCCAGGCCTCGACCATGGCCACGACTGTTGAAGGCGCCGATCAGAAGATCTCGATGTTCGCGGTCGCCAGCCAATTGGCCATCAAGCAACTCGGCATCAACGGCGGCGGCATCTTCAACGTCAATTCCGCCCACCCGTTCGAGAACCCGACTCCGCTGACCAACTTCCTCACCGCCGTCTCGATCAACGTGCTCGGCTGGGCGGCCTTCTTCGCGTTCGGCCGCTCGGCCCTGGCCGGCAAGGACATCCGCGCCCTGGTGATCGCCGCCGCCATCCTGCTGTCCGCCGGCGCGACCGGCATCTATCTGGCCGAGACTCAAGCCGCCCCGGCGCTTGTCGCCGCCGGCGTGGACTCCAGCCAGAACATGGAAGGCAAGGAGATGCGCTTCGGCGCCAGCGCCACCGCCGCCTGGGCCGCCCAAACCACGGGCGCCTCGAACGGCTCGGTCAACGGCATGCACGGCAGCTTCATGCCGCTCGGCGGCGGGATCGCGATGTTCCTGATGATGCTGGGCGAGATCCTGCCCGGCGGCATTGGCTCCGGCATCGCCATGATGGTGGTCATGGCCCTGCTGGCGGTATTCGTCGCCGGCCTGATGGTCGGCCGGACGCCGGAGTATCTGGGCAAGAAGGTCGAGGCCAAGGAGATCAAGCTGGCCATGCTGGCGGTCCTGGTCATCCCGCTTTCGATGCTGGGCTTCTCAGCCATCGCCGCGGTTTTGCCCACGGCGCTGGAGGGATTGCTCAACCACGGCCCCCACGGCCTGTCGGAAATCCTCTATGCCTACGTCTCCACGACGGCGAACAACGGCTCGGCCTTCGCCGGCCTAACCGCCAATGCGCCCTGGTGGAACACGACGCTCGGCCTGGCCATGCTGATGGGCCGCTTCGTGCCGATCATCGCCGTGTTGGCCATCGCCGGCTCGTTGGCAGCCAAGCCCAAGCTCGCCCCCTCCGCAGGCACCCTGCCCACCGACAGCGGCCAATTCGTTGGCCTGCTGGTGGGCGTGATCCTGATCCTGGGCGGCCTGCAATTCTTCCCTGCCCTCGCCCTAGGCCCAATCGTCGAGCACTTCCAAGTGCTGACGACGCTGGCCGCACGCTGATCCTTCGAGGCATCTGACAATGACCGCGTCTTACGTTCCGCAAGGCGAAAACCGCCGCAAGGCGTCCACCCTGGCTAGCAGCTTATCGCCCGCCATGCTGGGCCGCGCCGCCCGCGACGCCCTCGTGAAACTCGACCCGCGCAAGCTGACCGGCAATCCGGTGATCTTCGCCACCTGGATCGTCGCCTTGCTGGCCTCGGCCTCGACCGTCTCTGAAATGTTCGCCGGCGGCGACTGGAGTTTCGAGATCCAGATCGCGCTCTGGCTCTGGGCGACGGTACTGTTCGCGAACCTGGCCGAGAGCATCGCCGAAGGTCGCGGCAAGGCCGCCGCCGACTCCCTGCGCGCCACCCGCGTCACCACCAAAGCCAAGCTGATCGTCGACACCGTGACGGGCACCATCGTCCCGACCCCGGCGCATAAGCTGGGGGTCGGTGAGATCGTCCTGGTCGAGGCCGGCGACGTGATACCTGCCGACGGCGAGATCATCGAGGGCGTGGCCTCGGTCAACGAGGCCGCCATCACCGGCGAAAGCGCTCCGGTGATCCGCGAAAGCGGCGGCGACCGCTCGGCCGTCACCGGCGGCACCACGGTGGTCTCCGACTGGCTGAAGATCCGGATCACCTCGGAACCCGGCAACACCTTCCTCGACCGCATGATCGCCATGGTCGAGGGGGCGGACCGCCGCAAGACGCCGAACGAGATCGCGCTCGCCGTCCTGCTGGCCGGCCTGACCCTGATCTTCCTGATCGCGGTCGCCACCCTGCTCGGCCTCGGCAAGTACTCGGGGATCGTCCTGCCGCCGATGGTGCTGGGCGCGCTGTTCATCACCCTGATCCCGACAACCATCGGCGGCCTGCTCTCGGCGGTCGGCATCGCCGGCATGGACCGGCTGCTGAAGGTCAATGTGCTGGCCACCTCCGGTCGCGCGGTCGAGGCCGCCGGCGACGTCGACACCCTGTTGCTCGACAAAACCGGCACCATCACCTTCGGCAACCGTATGGCCACCGAGGTCATCGCCGCCCCCGGTGTCCGCCAGGAAGTCGCCATGCGCGCCACTCTGATGGCCTCGCTGGGCGATCAGACCCCCGAAGGCCGCTCCATCGTCGACCTGGCCCGCAGCCAGGGCCTGGAGTTGGAAGCGCCCGATGGCGCGACCCTAATCCCGTTCACCGCCACTACACGCCAGTCGGGCCTGGACGCGGACGGTCAATCCTGGCGCAAGGGCGCGGTAGACGCCGTGATCCGCAGCCTGGATCTAAAACCTGAACAAGTGCCGGCCGACCTGTCGGCGGCGGTGGACCGCATCGCCCGCTCGGGCGGCACGCCGCTGGCGGTCAGTGAGAACGGCGTCCTGGTCGGGGTCATCCACCTGAAAGACGTGGTGAAGCCCAATGTGAAGGAGCGTTTCGCGGACCTGCGCCGTATGGGTCTGCGCACGGTGATGATCACTGGCGACAACCCGGTCACCGCCGCGGCCATCGCCTCCGAAGCCGGCGTCGACGATTTCCTCGCCGAGGCTACGCCTGAGGACAAGCTGCGCCTGATCCGAGAGGAGCAAGCCAAGGGGCGACTGGTCGCCATGTGCGGCGACGGCGCCAACGACGCCCCGGCCCTGGCGCAATCGGACGTCGGCGTGGCCATGCAGACCGGCGCCCAGGCGGCCCGCGAGGCCGGCAACATGGTCGATCTCGACTCCAGCCCGACCAAGCTCATCGAGATCGTCGAGATCGGCAAGCAATTGCTGATGACACGCGGTTCGCTGACGACCTTCTCGATCGCCAACGACGTCGCGAAGTATTTCGCGATCATTCCGGCGCTGTTCGTCACGACC
>NZ_JAURWM010000195.1 GCF_030654915.1 Phenylobacterium sp.
GGTGGCTGGGCGGCGGGAGGCGGCGCGCTCACGCCGGGAGCCGGCGCGGGGCCTTGAGCCCCAGCCGCCATGAGCTTTTCCAGTTCGCCACGGTCGAGCCACACGCCGCGGCAGGTGGGGCACATATCGAATTGCACGCCCGCGCGGTCCACGGTCTGCATGGAGGTGTCGTCGTTGGGGCATAGGAGCAGGGGCATCGGGCATCCTTCTGAGCGATGGAGGCGCGACAGCTTCAGGGCCGGCCTCACGTTGTGACGTGATGCGTCCGACATCATAACCGCCGACAAAGCCGGCGGCTACCAGAGGGGCCCGGTCCGCGCCCACCAGATGGGAGCCCGGCGCAGATCTGGCAAGGCCCGTCCTGCCCTTGGATGCCAGGCGGCCTTGCTGTGGCCGTTCCGAAGATGAGAGAAGTCGTCTCGGATCGGCGCCCGGCGTGGCCGGTTAGGAGACCTAGGTTGATCGTTCCAAACATCCTGAATTCACAACAGCTGGCGGCCGTTCAGCAAGGCTTGGCGAGCGCCCCGTTTCGCGACGGCCGCGCGACCGCGGGACCCGCCGCCGAACAGGTGAAACGCAACGAGCAGGCGCGCGGGGACGATCCGGGCGTGATCGACCTGGGTCGCAAGGTGCGGCTCGCGCTCGAGACTCATCCGACGTTCAAGGCCCTGGTGCGGCCCGCGCGTTGGTCCCGCATGATGTTCTCGCGCTATGGGCCAGGCCAGCAGTATGGCCTGCATGTCGACAACGCCGCGATGTACGACGACGGCGGCTGGCCGCTGCGGACCGACCTCAGCTTTACCCTCTTCCTGTCGGACCCGGAGACCTATGAGGGCGGCGCCCTGCTGCTGCGGGACCTGGCGGGCGAGCGCGAGTTTCGGCCCGCGGCCGGCTCGGCGGTGCTCTATCCGACCGGCCAGTTGCACAAGGTCACGCCGGTCACGCACGGCGTCCGGCTGGCCTGCGTCGGATGGGTGCAGAGCATGGTCCGCCGCGCCGACCAGCGGGAGCTGCTCTTCGATCTGGAGCGCGTCCGGCAAGGCCAGGACGGCGAAGAGGCGGCTCTTCTCCTGGACAAGACTATCGGCAATCTGCTGCGGATGTGGGGCGAGGACTAACGGGGCGCTTCCTCGGCGCCGATCTTGGTTACGGCCGTGCTCACCTCGCGCTGGAAGCCTGGCGGGTCCCTATGACGTCGTTGGCGCCTGATGGCCTGGCTGCGAGATCGCATTGGCCATCAGTGTCTGCGTCGTGGCCTGGAGGGCGGGAGACTTCTCGGAAAGCAGTTGGACCATGCCGACGAAGATCAGGTCGTTCGCAGGATCGACCCAGAACCAGGTCCCGGCCGCGCCGTCCCAGTGATAAGTTCCGACCCCGACCGGAATCCCGGCGGCCTTCGGATCGGTGAACACCACGCCGTTGAAGCCATAGCCGAAGCCTGGGCGGAGCTGCTGGTGTCCAACGCCCCAGCCCTGAGCCAGTGGTGTTCAGCGGGGGCGAGGCCCCTCGCTCCCGGAATTGACATCGGTGAGAAATAACCTCCAGTTGTGGTCAAGCTTGGAGGTGGGGACATGACGCGGGTCTTGATTTGGCCGCTTGCCGTGGCTCTGGCGTCTGTTGCGACGGGGGCCAGCGCGGCCGATCCGTCGTTCTGCTGCGGACGCAAGCTGGCCATGACCTTCGTTAGCGCCTCACCGGACGTACAACTCGTGACGGTTCTGCTGTGGGCCGTGGTCGCGGCCAGCTTTGTGGTCTGGCTTCTGGCGCTCCGGCGCTTGCGACGCGAGCCGGGTCTGGGCGCGCCGCGCTCCCTCGCATTTCTCGCTGCCTGGCGGGTCGGCGGTCCGCTGCTCGGCGCCGCGGTCGCAGCCAAGGTGCAGTCCGAGTTCTGGGTGGCGATCTACGCCTATCCGCCGGTCACCGACTACATGCGCGAGGCCTTTGGACCCAGCTTGGCCGAGTTCTGGATGCTGCTTTGGGCGGGGCTGATGGCCGGAGCCATCGCCGCCCTGACTCATGCGCACCTCGCAGGGCGGTTGGCGGCGGCCGCGATCACGGGCCGGACGACCTAGGCGCTTTGGCGACTTCCGCGTCAGCGTTTGCCGGCGCGCGCCGAGGTGTTCAGCGCCACGGCGGCGTGGATGAGGGCCTCCAGGGCTTGTTCATCGATGCCTTCACCCTCGTGGAGGTCGATAGCGCGCCGGGTCGAGCCTTCGAGGCTGGAATTGAAGAGGCCTGAAGGGTCGGGCAGCGCAGCGCCCTTGGCGAAGGTCATCTTCACTATGCTCTTATAGGTCTCGCCGGTGCAGATCATTCCAGCGTGCGACCACACCGGAACCCCTCGCCACTTCCATTCCTCGACCACCTTGGGGTCGGCCCGCTGGATCAGAGCTCGGAGCTGGGCGAGCGTCTGCCCGCGCCAATCGCCCAGTTCCTTGATCTTGGCGTCGATCAATCGGGAGGGCGGGACGGGCTCTTGCTCGCTCGAAGCGTCAGTCATGGTTGTCGCCTTCCGAGGGACATGGTTGTCGCCTTCCGAGGGATGAGCGCGTGGTCACATTCGCTCGCCGGGTAGCCGGCTGGCCTGCTTCACCCAGGCGGTGAACCGGGCCTCATCGAGTTCGTCGTTCTCATGAATATCCAGGTAGCGGGTGTCGTTGCTCTTGGACGCGCCGGGCGGGATCGGGTCCAGGGCGGCGCCCCGGAAGAAGGCCACTTTGACGTAACGCGTGAAGCAATGGAGGCTGAGGAACCAGCCGTCGCCCTCGACCCCATACAGCGGCGAGTTCCATTTGACAGCCTTGGCTACGCCGGGGACGGCGCCGACGATCAGTGCGTCGAGCCGGCGCCCAAGGTCGCTCTTCCAGCCGGGCATGGCGGCGATATAGGCTTGGACCGGAGCGTCGCCCACGCCCTTGGCGATCTGAGGGTTGCCGCCTGAGAGGAGGGGCGTCTTGTTCGTCATGACCTCAGTCCATTCGCGCCAAGAGCTAGCTATGTGTCGAGCGCGGGAACCTAGACCTGCCGCGCTGATGGAACCTTCCTCCATGGTGGAGGTTAGGTTCGCATGTCCATTCTGATCCTTATCCTCGTCGTCGTCGTCCTTCTGGCCCTGGCCCTGTACGCAGTGCAGAAGATGCCGATCCCGTCACCGCTGAACTGGATCATCCAGGTGGTCCTGATCATCATCGCTATCGCCGTCATCGGCCAGCGCGCCGGTCTTCTTTAGGCGGCTAGGGCCGGTCGCGGGGGCGCAGGGCCTCGACTTCCGCGGGGCTTAGCAGCGTGACGTTGCGGACCTGGCAGCGTTGCTGGCCGTTGACGCCGCGGGTGATGAGCGTCGTGCCCATGCTGGGGCCCGTGCAAACGGACGAGCCGGTCCGCGAGACCAGGCTCATCCGCTGGTTCATGGTGACGTTGCGGCACGAGTTCATCAGATCCAGCCGATAGACATCAGCGCCGACGCGAACATTGACGGTGCGTGTGTCCACAGCTGCGAAGCTGTTAACGCTGCTGGCGAAGAAGCACTGACGGTTCGCGTTCGAAGCGCTCTGCTGGTCCGGATTGTTGCTGGCGCAACCGGCCGCCAGAAGGATGGCGGCCGCTGTGACCCATGCTGCGGTACGTGACATCAAGCAATCCTCCAACGCGCGCACCCGACTATTCGGATGGGCCGAGGTTGTGGCGGCCGGCTTAATCGCGCAAGTAGAAAGGTGGGGTGGGTTCGCGCTTGACGCCCAACGCCGGCCTTGGCGCCCGGCGGGGATTGGCCCACCTTGGTTATTCGCCCGATTTGAATCGCCCAGCCGGATCGGCGTCCACCGGGGTGGATGCGTATGTTTCGAGCTGGCGCCTGGAGCCCGACGAATGACCGACACACCGGAATACACGCCGCCGAAGGTCTGGACCTGGAACAAGGAAAATGGAGGCCGGTTCGCGAGCATCAACCGACCGATCGCCGGGCCGACCCACGACAAGGACCTGCCGGTCGGCCGCCATCCGTTCCAGCTTTATTCCCTGGCCACGCCGAACGGCATCAAGGTCACGGTGATGCTGGAGGAACGGCTCGCGCTCGGCCATGGCGGCGCGGAGTACGACGCCTGGCTGATCAATATCGGCAATGGCGACCAGTTCGGCAGCGGGTTCGTCTCGGTGAACCCCAACTCCAAGATCCCAGCATTGATGGACCGCAGCGGCCCGACGCCGATCCGGATCTTCGAGTCCGGCGCGATCCTCGTTCACCTGGCCGAGAAGTTCGGCGCGTTCCTGCCCACCGACCCGGCCAAGCGCGCGGAGTGCATGTCGTGGCTGTTCTGGCAGATGGGCAGCGCGCCCTATCTGGGCGGCGGGCTCGGCCACTTCTACGCCTATGCGCCGACCAAGATCGAATACGCCATCGACCGCTTCGCCATGGAGGTAAAGCGCCAGCTGGACGTGCTGGACCGCCAGCTAGCCGAGAACCGCTACATCGCCGGCGACGAGTACACCATCGCCGACATGGCGATCTGGCCCTGGTACGGCGGGCTGGCCAAGGGCGTCCTCTATGACGCGGGCGAGTTCCTGTCGGTGCAGGACTACAAACACGTTCAGCGTTGGGCCGACGCACTGGCCGAACGGCCGGGCGTGCAGCGTGGCCGCATGGTCAACCGCACCTGGGGCGAGCCCTCGACCCAGCTGTATGAGCGCCACGACGCCAGCGACTTTGAATTGAAGACCCAAGATCGCCTGGCGGCGGCGAAGTAGGACCTATCATGACCTTTGATACGACACTGTCGCTGGCAGGCCCCCTGCGGCGTCCCCGGCAGATGCTTGGCGACCAGGAATATGGCGGTCATGCCTCGATCCACGACGACTCGATGGCCGAGAAGCTGGGCTTCCGCGCCGGGCCGATCGAGGGGCCGACCCACTTCAGCCTGTTCCCGCCGCTGCTCGAAAAGATCTGGGGCAAGGCCTGGTTCGAGCAGGGCTGCATCTCGTCCCACTATCTGAACATGGTGGTCGAGGGTGAAGAGGTTCGCGCCTTCGCCGAGATTCCGGCCGACGGCGCGACCATGACCCGGGTCTGGGCCGAAAAGGCCGACGGCACAGCCGTGCTGGAGGCCAGCGCAAGCATCGGCCCAGACGCCGGCCCGACGCTGCTGGAGCGCCGCATGGCGGCGCTGCGCCCGCCCGAGAAGCTGCTGATCCTGGAAGACCTACACGTCGGCATGAAGGGGGCGGTGGACGAGCATGTCCGCATGGACGCCGACCAGCACATGGGCGCCCTCTATCCGTTCAGCCTGAACCAGAAGCTGGCGGCGATCACCGAGACTTCGCCCTGGTACTCCGATGCGGCGGCCTCGCCGTGGGGCCGCGCGATCATCCCACTAGAAATGATCAGTGTCCTGGCCGAGCATTCGAGCCGGCTGGCGGGCTTTCCGGTCAAGGGGCCGGCCGTGGGACTGTTCGCTGACCAGGAGATCCGGCTGATCGACGGGCCGCTGTTCGTGGGCGAAGACTATGTGCTGCGCCGCGAGATCGTGGCCCTGGCCGAGAGTAAGCGCACCGAGTCCTATTGGGTGCGGACCCGCATCTTCGACGCGAGCGGGCAGCGGCAGGTGGCCGAGATGCTGCTGAACCACGCGACGCTGAAGCATTCATACGCCGGATACGCCGACGCGGGCTGACGCCCGCGGGCAAGGGAGATCAAGACATGGACGTGAAAGACAAGGTCGTCGTCGTCACGGGCGGCGCCGACGGGATCGGCGCGGCCCTGGCCCGGCGCTTCGCCGAGGCCGGCGCGGCCCAGGTGGTCGTCGTCGACCGCAATGGCGAAGGGGCGGCGGCGGTCGCCCAGGAGATCGGCGGCGAGGCGGTGGCGCTCGACGTGACGGACGGCGAGGCGATGGCGGCGATGGTCGCCGATATCGAGGCGCGGCACGGTCGCATCGACCTGTTCGTCTCCAACGCCGGGGTCGGCGACGGCGACCCGGACCGCAGCAACGCCGCCTCCTCGCCCGACGCGGTGTGGCAACGCGCCTGGAACGTGAACGTCATGGCCCATGTCCATGCAGCGCGCGCGGTGACGCCGGGCATGGCGGCGCGGGGCGGGGGTTACATCCTCAACACGGTCTCGGCCGCGGGGCTGCTCTCGCAGATCGGCGGTGCGGTCTATTCGACCACCAAGCACGCGGCGGTGGGCTTCGCTGAGTCCCTGGCGATCACTCATGGCGACCAGGGGATCAAGGTCTCGATCCTGTGTCCGCAGGGGGTCGATACGGCGATGCTGCGCCAGGGGGGCTCAGGCTCACCCCAGAGCCTGGACGGGGTGCTGACGCCGGACGAGGTGGCCGAGAGCGTCATCGCCGGACTGGCGGAAGAGAAGTTCCTGATCCTGCCGCACGCCGAGGTGTTGACCTACATGCAGCGCAAGGCTGGCGACTATGATCGTTGGCTGGGCGGCATGCGCCGGCTGCGCGCCAAGGTGATGGGCGGCTGAGGCCTCGCCGCCGAGAGATCGCAAGGCACGGTCATCGGGGGGCGGGTAGGTGGACTGTGGGCCAGCGGCAACTGTTGGCGTGGGGCGTCGGTTGGCGGCTCGACTTCCTTTGCGGGTTGCTGTCAGTTCGCCGGCTCTTCGCCTGACGGATGGACGACATGGCCGATCGATTGTTCGCCGACACCACCTTGGCCGCCTTGTACGACTCGTTTTGTCCTCGCGAGCGGCGGGACGACTTCGATTTCTACATGCCGATGGTGATGGCGGCCGGCGCGGTGCTCGACGTCGGCTGCGGCACAGGCGCGATGCTGCACGAGGCGCGTAAGGCCGGGCATCAGGGGCGGCTGTGCGGCCTGGATCCAGCCGCCGGCATGATCGAGCAGGCGCGCAAGCGCTCGGACATCGAGTGGGTGCTGGGCGACCTGACGTCGCGCGCCTGGAGCGCTGAGTTCGACCTGGTGGTGATGACCGGTCACGCTTTTCAGGTGCTGATCGAGGACCAGGATTTGCGGACCTCGCTGGCGGCGATCGCCTCGGCCTTGACGCCCGGCGGCTGCTTCGCTTTCGAGACCCGTAATCCGAAAGTGCGCGAGTGGGAGCGTTGGAACCCCGAGCATGCAGCGCAGGTCAGTGACCCTGACGGCCGCACCGTGCGGATGAGCCGGCAAGTCGAGGTTCCGTTCGACGGCGACGTCGTCTCGTTCAGCCACACCTTCAGCAGTCCCGATTGGGACCAGGTCGAGGTCAGCCGCAGCACGCTGCGGTTCATCCAGGCCGACCTCTTGGCCGCCTTCCTCGCCGACGCCGGGATGGAGATCCAAGCCCAGTTCGGCGACTGGGACCGTAGCCCGCTGAGCGATGCGAGCCCGGAGATCATCACCCTGGCTCGGCGGGCCGCGGGAAAGGCGTGACTTGGTGGCTGACAGGGCGAGAGCCTAGCCCTGTCAGCCTTCCTTGGTCGCTACTGCCGAGCCATGGCCATTCGGATGGCGTCGTCGGCTGAGACCAGGTGGTCGGTGCTTTCACTCGCTTCATCGATGGATATCTCGACGCCCCGGATTTGTCCGTTGAAGGCGTTGCCATGAGCACCGTAGTCCTCGGAAACCGGGGCGCCGGTGTCGCGGCCGACATCGCAACCGTCGTCCGCCGAGAAGATCATGGCGGCGGTGGCCGCGACATGACCCGCGC
This sequence comes from Phenylobacterium sp., assembly GCF_030654915.1. GTDB lineage: Bacteria > Pseudomonadota > Alphaproteobacteria > Caulobacterales > Caulobacteraceae > Phenylobacterium. The sequence goes on from NZ_JAURWM010000195.1 coordinate 7,667, forward strand.
CGACTTTCTCGCCGTCGACATAGAGGGTCGCGGTCCCGCCCTTACCCGGGCCGCCGCCGTCGTAGGCGAACTCCATGCGGACCTGATGATCGCCAGGGGAGAGGACGCTATCGGCCTCAATGTAGAAGTACTGAATGCCCATCAGATTGTAGCAGTACTTGAGCTTTCCGCCCTTGGCGTAGAGCGCCCAGCCGCCGATGTTGCCGCCCTGGGCGATGATGACACCCTCGGCGCCGCCGGCCGGAACGGTCAGTCCGGCGGTTACGGCGTGGGACTTGTTCTTGATGTTGACGACTGAATTCTCGGACAGGCGCCCCATCCCGCCAAACAGGATCTGGGACTTGCCCTTGATCAACACAGGTCGGCCGGCGAGGTCGGAATTGAGTCGCCGCCCGACATCATCGTCCATCGGCAGGACGTTGTAGCGAACGGCCTCGATCAGCCACAGGCGCTGCAAGTCATGCAGCTTTTGCGGCATCTCCTTGGAGAGGTCCTTGGCCTGGGACCAGTCCTTAGTGGTGTCGTAGAGCTCCCAGACGTCGTCGTCGAAGGCAGGCACCTTCTCGCCGATCAGCAGCCATGGGGTCTTGTGGCGTGTCACGGCGGTCCAGCCCTTGTGGTAGATGCCCCGGTTGCCGAACATCTCGAAGTACTGGGTCTCATGGCGCTCGGCCGCGGCCGCTTCGTTGAACGAATAGGCCATGCTGACGCCCTCGATCGGCGTCTGCTGCACGCCGTTCACCGATAGCGGCTCGGGGATTCCGGCCACATCCAGCAGCGTGGCGGCGACGTCGATCACATGGTGAAACTGGGTGCGGACTTCGCCCTGGCCCTTGATGCCGGCAGGCCAGTGAACGATCGTTCCGTTGCGTGTGCCGCCCCAGTGCGATGCGACCTGCTTGGTCCACTGGTAGGGCGTGTTCATCGCGTGCGCCCAGCCCACCGCGAAGTGGTTGTAGGACTCTGGGCCGCCTAGCTTGTCGATGCGGTCCATCAGGAACTGCGGCGTCTCCAGCGCCGCGGCGCCGTTGAAGTTGATCATCTCATTGTAGGTGCCGTTCAGCGTGCCCTCGGCCGAGGCGCCGTTGTCGCCAATGATGTAGTAGACCAGCGTGTCATCGAGCAGATTGAGCTTCTCAAGGTTGTCGATCAGCCGGCCGACATGATGGTCGGCGTACTCGAGAAAACCGGCATAGACCTCCATCTGCCGACGCAGGACCGGCTTGAGGTCATCGGGCATGTCGTCCCAGGCAGGGATTTCCTTGTGCCGGGCGGTCAGTTCGCAATCCTTGGGAATGACGCCCAACGCCTTTTGCCGGGCGAAGGTCTCCTCGCGCGCCTTGTCCCAGCCTGCGTCGAACTTGCCCTTGTACTTGTCGGCCCATTCCTTGGGCACATGGTGCGGGGCATGGGTGGCGCCCGGCGCGAAGTACATGAAGAACGGTTTGTCGGGGATCAGGGCCTGCTGCTGGCCGACCCAGGCGATGGCCTTGTCGGTCATGTCGGCCATGAAGTGGTAGCCCTCTTCTGGGGTCTTCTCGACCTCGATGGGGGTCGTGCCCTCATAGAGCGACGGGTACCATTGGTGGGCCTCACCGCCGATGAAGCCGTAGAAGTACTCAAAGCCGCCGCCTCCGGTCGGCCAGGCGTCGAAGGGACCCGCCGGGCTTGTCTCCCAGACCGGGACCTCGTGGCACTTGCCGAACTGGGCGGTGGCGTAGCCGTTCAGCTTCAGGGTCCGGGCGATCGGCGAGGCGGTGTTGGGCAGGATCGAATTGTAGCCGGGCGCGCCGGTGGCGATTTCGGTGATGCCACCCATGCCCACCGAGTGGTGGTTGCGGCCGGTCAGCAGGGCCTGGCGGGTGGGCGAGCACAGCGCTGTGGTGTGGAAGCGGTTGTACTT
>NZ_JAURWM010000199.1 GCF_030654915.1 Phenylobacterium sp.
GGCGGTCGGCCAGTTGTCGGAATTCTGGCGCGCGCTGGGCGCCAATGTCGACCAGATGGACGACCGTCACCACGACCTGGTGCTGGCCGTCACCAGCCACCTGCCCCACCTGATCGCTTACAACATCGTCGGCACCGCCGCCGACATGGAGGAGGTCACCCAGGCCGAGGTGATGAAGTACTCGGCCGGCGGCTTCCGTGACTTCACCCGCATCGCCGCGTCGGACCCGACCATGTGGCGCGACGTCTTCGTCGCCAACAAGGACGCTGTGCTGGAAATCCTTGGCCGCTTCACCGAGGACCTGCAGGCGCTGTCGCGCGCCATCCGCTGGGGCGAGGCCGACAAGCTGCACGACCTCTTCACCCGCACTCGCGAGATCCGCCGCGGCATCATCGCCGCGGGCCAGGAAAGCGCCGAACCAAACTTCGGCCGCGATCGCGGCAAGCACTAAGTCGAGGGTGTCATCCCGGTTTGCGAAGCAAGACCGGGCCCCATGAACACCTGAAGGATCTCGTTATGGCGAGACCTCGCCTCCTGCGGCTCGAACGGCGAAAATGGATCCCGGACAAGCCCTGCGGGCCTTCCGGGATGACACCCGCTGGGACCTGGCCCCTACGCCGCCGGCCGTTCACGCCTGACGATCTCCTCGGCCAGCCGACCGGGGATCTCGGCCATGTGATCGAACTGCGCGGTGAAGTCGCCCAGCCCTTGGGTCAGTCCGCGTAGCTCGGCGATCAGGTGCTGGCGCTCCGACCGCGGCAGGCAGACCTCGATGTCGTCCCAACCGCTCCAGCCCTCACGCGGTTGGAAGCCAAGGATCTGGCCCCGCCGCGCCGAGACCGCCTGGGTGATCTTCGAGGTCGAGGCCTGTGGCGCATGGATGGTCAGCTTCTCGATCGGCTCAAGCAGATAGGGCGCGGACGCCCGCAACCCATCGCTCATCGCCAGCCGGCCGGCCGCCCGGAAGCTCATCTCCGAGGAATCGACGCTGTGATAGGAGCCGTCGGTCAGCACAACCTCGACGTCGGTCACCGGAAAACCAAGCGGCCCGCGTTCCAGGGCGTCGCGCACACCCTGCTCGACCGACGGGATCCATTGCCGGGGCACCACGCCGCCGGTGATCTTCTGCGAGAAAGCGAAGCCCTCGCCCCGAGCGCGCGGCTTGATCTCGAGCACCACGTCGCCGAACTGGCCGTGGCCGCCGGTCTGCTTCTTGTGGCGGCCGCGCTGGGTGACCGGTTTACGCACGGACTCCTTGTAGGAGACCTTCGGCGGCTCGGTCATCGCTTCCAGCCCGAAGCGCCGGCGTAGCCTCTCCACCGTGACCTGAAGATGGGCCTCCCCGCGACCGGAGATCAGGGTCTCCTGGGTCTCGGGATCCAGGGTGACCTCCAGGGTCGGGTCCTCCTCGGCCAGCTTGGCCAGCGCCGCCGACAGCCGCACGTCGTCCTTGCGGTCCTTGGCGGCGATCGACATCGCATAAAGCGTCGGGACGCGGACGACCGGCATGGCGCAGCGGCGGGGCTTGCCGTCCATCGACAGCACCTGACCAGCGCTCGCCGTCTCCAGCTTTGCGATCCCAACCACGTCGCCGGGATGGGCCTTGCCGATCTTACGGGTGCTGAGCCCAGAGACCGCCAGCAGCCCACCCGCCCGGGACCTCTCGCCGGTTTCGGCGGTCAATTCGTCGCCATCGGTCAACTCGCCGCCCATGACCCGCGCATAGGCGACCTTGCCCGCCTGGCCGGCGAACGAGGTCTTGAAGACATAGCTGCACGGACCATCGAGCTCCATCCGTCCAGCGGCGACCAAGACGTCGGGCGTTTCGTGCCGCAGCGCTTTCAGCAGCCGCCGAACGCCGAAGCCGTTCAAGGCCGAGCCGAAGAACACCGGCACGATCAGGCCGCCGTGGAAGTCGGCCACGAGGTCGGCGAACACCGCATCGCGGCTCGGATTGAGGTCCGAGAGCAATTGCTCCATCAGGTCGTCGTCGAAGTCGGCCAACTGCTCGAGCATATGGAAGCGCGCATCGGCCTCCTGCGCCGCCAGATCGCCCACCAGGTCGATCTGCTGCGAGGCCTGGCCCGGCCGATAGACGAAGGCCCTTTCCAGGGCGAGGTCTACGAAACCAGTGACCTTATCCTGCTCGACCAACGGGATCTGGCGCGCCACTAGCGGCGCGGTGGAAGCCTGCGCCAGGGTCGCCATGAATTCGTCAAGGCCGCCGCGCGCCTGATCAATGCGGTTGACGAAGACCGCATGCGGCACGCTGCGATCCTCCAGCGCCTTCAGGATCGGCTGCAGCAGTCCGGCGCGAACCGGATTGGGATCGGCCACCACCACCGCCAGGTCCACGGCCGGCAGCACGTAGTCCTCGGCCCCGGCGAACTCGGGCGATCCGGGACAGTCGATCACGGCGTAGCGCTCGCCCATGAACTCGAACCCGGCGATGTTCAGCTCGGTGGACTGGCCTCGCTGTCGCGCCTCCGGGCTGGCGTCACCGACGCTGCTCGCGCCCACCTCGCCCTGGCGCAGGATCGCGCCGCTGGCGAAAAGCATGGCTTCCAAAAGGGTTGTCTTGCCGGCTCCCGGCGCCCCCACAAGGGCGATGGCGCGTGTCGAGCCGGAACCTGGTCTGCCCATGGTCCGTCCTCCCAAGCCTAGGCGCCCGTCTTGGAAACGGGCGCGGAAACCCCGACCTGGTCATGCTTCCACCCGCGCGGCCCCGGACGCAAGTCAAGGAGACGCGAGGCGTGGCCACCAGCCTCGAACCAGCCCACATTGGCGGCCCGCCCTGGGAGCGTCAGAGGAACGAAATGAACGGTTATGCGTGGCTGGGCCTCGCCATTGTCGCAGAGGTGATCGCCACCACCGCGCTCAAGGCCTCCGACAGTTTCTCCAAGCTAGGCCCCTCACTGATCACCGCCATCGGGTACGCGTTCGCCTTCTGGTGCCTGTCACACTCGATGAAGACCGTGCCGGTCGGCGTCGGCTATGCGATCTGGTCGGGGGTCGGCATCGTCTTGATCACCGCCATCGCCTGGGTGCTGTTCAAGCAGAAGCTAGACCTGCCGGCGATGATCGGCATGGGCATGATCCTGGCCGGCGTGGTGGTGATCAACGTCTTCTCGAAGAGCGCGGGGCACTAGCAGAGCGGACACAGCCATGCGTGTCATCCCGGAAAGCGCTTCGCGCTTGTCCGGAACCATTCGCGCCGACTTGGTGGAAAGAAGCCAGGCCGCGCCACGTCTTGCCGCCATCAGGTGTCCATGGGTCCCAGACAGCTGCTGCGCAGCTTCCGGGATCACACACTATGCTTCGCCGCTACCTGATGTGGGCGACCCCAGGAACTCCGTCACCGCCTCGATGACCTCGACCAGGCCCAGGCGGTCGACCCGCACGCCTTCCGGCAGGCTGGAGAACAGCCGCGTGGGCGCGGCGGCGTCCAGCATCACAAACACGCCCTTGTCGTCGGCGCGG
>NZ_JAURWM010000200.1 GCF_030654915.1 Phenylobacterium sp.
GCGCCGCCTCGACCTCTTCGTCAGACACGACGGCGCCGACCGGGCCAATTAGCCGTCGCTGGTTAAACAGGTAGTAGGCGCCGGGCGCCGGCGTCGCGGTGCCCGGATCGGCGATGGCCCCATAGGTGGCCAGCTGCAGGGCGCGACCTTCAGCGAGCTCCGTGGGACGGCGCTTGGAAGCTGTCGCCGGCCTATGACCTCAATCCGACGCCGGTGGACGTGAAGGCGCACATTCTGACCACGACCATCGATCCTGATGACGGCACCTGTGACCTGGCTCTGGTGCTGTCGGTGGCCGGATTGTTCTCCCTTAGCGACGCGGAGGCGCGGGACATCGTCCGTGAGGTGGCCCAGGTGACCCGAGGGTGGCGGGACGTGGCCGCCGCGGCCGGCGCGCGGCCGGCGGAGATCCGGCGCATGGAGAGCGCGTTTGAGCACGACGATCTGGTCAAGGCGTTGGCTCTGTAACGTCTTCTGGCATAGGATGTGTGGCGTTGTTTGGGGGGAAGGCCTTCCCCTACGCCTGAGCCCCGATCTCGGCTAACCCCTTCCAGCGGGGGCGCCCCCCAATTCCCCTCGAATTCGGATAGCGGCCGGCGGCCGTGCTCGGTCCCGCCGCTGTCGTGGCTCCTACGGGCCCGCTACTGACGGGCGCCTTTTGAGGTGTCATCGCCCTCTTCCGCGTCGTCGGTGAATTCCGTAAGGAGGTGCCAGAACCAACGGGAATCGGCATGACCCTCAGTCGCGGCGAAGCGCTCCAGACAGCAAACAAGCTCCGCCGAACGATGGGTAGCGCGCCTGATCCGCGCCGGCAGGCGCAGACGATTTACTCGGAACTGGCCCGGGTAGAAGATTGGTCGGCGTCCGATCATCGTCACATCCTGGCGTTCGGGCAATGGCTCGCTACGCGACCGCCGCTCAACGCACTCAAGGCAAAGGCGGAGGGCTTGCTGGAAGGCCTGGGGTGACCCGACGCGCCGGTTTTCGAGCACGCGGCAGGTTCCCGGGCACGATCTTGTTGTGGTGAGCGGCCGTACGTCGCGACGCCCTGAAAGCTAAAACTCCTCGTTATTGCGGCGGTCCCAGTCCGCGACTTCTTCCTCGCGCCGGCTACGGTCGTCGGCTTGGCGCTTGGCCGTGGCCTTGGCTTTCGCCGCCGCGTTAGCGGCCGGCGGTTGCGCGGGCGTGGGGCCGGACCGGTCTGCGCAGACTGGGGGCCGAACAATGCGGACGCCATCAGGCGACCACGGCGCTGAAGCCTGGAGCGATCGCGCCGGCCATGTCGCCGATCGCCACTGAGACGATGGCGACGATCAGGCAGCCGACGCAGATCCAGCCGAAAAGGAGTGACAACAAGCGGCGCATCTAGGGACGTCCTGAAACGGGAAGGCTGGCGAGGGCGGCGACTGTAAGTATCCCCGGCGGGTCTTAGCGCGGACGAGCCGATCGAGCGCGGCCTGGGCTGACGAGGGTTCGTCAAACCACATCTCCAGTCG
>NZ_JAURWM010000206.1 GCF_030654915.1 Phenylobacterium sp.
AAGGTGTTCCTGATGGGCGAGGAAGTCGCCCAGTACCAGGGCGCCTACAAGGTCTCGCGCGATCTGCTTCAGGAGTTCGGCGACAAGCGCGTCATCGACACCCCGATCACCGAATACGGCTTCGCTGGCCTTGGCGTCGGCGCGGCGATGGCGGGACTGAAGCCCATCGTCGAGTTCATGACCTGGAACTTCGCCATGCAGGCGATCGACCACATCATCAACTCCGCCGCCAAGACGCTCTACATGTCGGGCGGCCAGATCAAATGCTCGGTCGTGTTCCGGGGTCCGAACGGGGCCGCGGCCCGTGTGGGCGCTCAGCACAGCCAGGACTATTCGGCTTGGTACGCCCAGGTTCCTGGCCTGAAGGTCGTGGCGCCCTACGACGCCGCCGACGCCAAGGGGCTGCTCAAGGCCGCGATCCGCGATCCGAACCCGGTCGTCTTCCTCGAACACGAGATGATGTACGGCCAGGAGTTCGACGTTCCCGAGGATGTCGATTGGGTTGTTCCAATCGGCAAGGCCAAGGTTCGCCGGCAGGGCAAGGACGTCACCATCACCGCTCACTCGCGGATGGTCGGCATGGCGCTGAAGGCCGCTGAACAGCTGGCGGCTGAAGGTATCGACGCCGAGGTCATCGACCTGCGCACCCTGCGTCCGCTCGATCACGAAACCATCGTCGAGAGCGTGAAGAAGACCAATCGTCTGGTGACGGCCGAGGAAGGCTGGGGCCCGATGGGCGTCGGCGCCGAGGTCATCGCCCGGGTGGTCGACCAAGCCTTCGACTATCTCGACGCCCCGCCGGCGCGCGTGCACCAGAAGGACGTCCCGCTGCCCTACGCCGCCAATCTGGAGGCGCTGTCGCTGCCCTCGGTGGAGGACATCGTGAAGGCGGTGAAGGCGGTCACCTACAAATGACCGTTCGCTCCTTCGCCGCCTCGGCCCCCGTCCTGCTCAGCGCCTGAGAAACGACCCATGTCTATCGATGTCCTGATGCCCGCGCTCTCTCCGACCATGGAGGAGGGCACGCTCGCCAAGTGGCCCGTGACGAAGGGCGATAAGGTCTCCTCCGGGGGGGTGATCGCCGAGATCGAGACCGACAAGGCGACGATGGAGGTCGAGGCGGTCGATGAGGGGATCGTCGAAGACATCCTCGTGGCCGAAGGCTCCGAGGGCGTGAAGGTCAATACGCCGATCGCGCGCCTGTCCGGTGAAGATGCCGGTTCCGCGCCGCCTCCGGTGAAGGACGAGGCCTCCAAGGCCGAAGCCCCGAAAGCGGCCGAGCCCAAGGCGGACGCTCCGAAAGCCGAGGCAGTAACTGCTGCCAAGCCGGCGGCCGCCGCGCCGGCACGGGCTGCGGGCGAGCGTGTCTTCGCCTCGCCGCTGGCACGCCGCATGGCCGAGCAGAAGGGCCTGGATCTCTCGCAAGTTCAGGGGTCGGGGCCGCGCGGCCGGATCATCAAGCGCGACGTCGAAGGCGCGACACCCCAGGCCAAGGCGCCTGCGGCCGTCGGGGGCGCGGCCTCCGCGCCACGTCAGGTCCAGAGCCTCGCCCAGATGGGAATTCCAGACGGCAGCTACGATCTGATCCCGCTGGACGGGATGAAGAAGACCGTCGCCCGGAGGATGAGCGACAGCTTCCGCGACGTGCCGCACTTCCCGCTGACCATCGATCTGGAGATCGACGGCCTGTTGGCCGGGCGCGCCAGGATCAACGCCATGCTGGAGAAGCAGGGTGTGAAGGTCAGCGTCAACGATCTGGTCATCAAGGCCGCCGCCGTCGCGCTGAAGCAGGTGCCGGAGGCCAACGCCTCCTATTCGCCTGAAGGCATCGCCATGCACCACAACGCCGACATCGCCATGGCCGTGGCGATTGACGGCGGCCTGATCACGCCGATCATCCGCAAGGCTGAGACCAAGGGCCTGGCCCAGATCGCCGTCGAGGCCAAGGACCTGGCCGAGCGGGCGCGGACCCGGAAGCTGAAGCCCGAGGAATTCCAGGGCGGCACCTTCTCGATCTCCAATCTGGGCATGATGGGGATCAAGTCGTTCAACTCGATCATCAACGAGCCCCAGGGCGCCATCCTTTCGGTCGGTGCGGGTGAGCAGCGGCCGGTGGTGAAGAACGGCCAACTGGCGATCGCCACGGTCATGAGCGTCACCCTGACCTGCGATCACCGCGTGGTCGACGGCGCCATCGGGGCGCGTTGGCTGCAGGCCTTCAAGGTCCTGATCGAAGACCCCATCACGATGATCGTCTGAGGCTAGTCACATGGATTTCGACGTCATCGTCATCGGTTCTGGCCCGGGCGGCTATGTCACCGCCATCCGCGCCAGTCAGCTTGGTTTCAAGACCGCCATCGTCGAGCGTGAAGCGCTGGGCGGGGTCTGCCTGAACTGGGGCTGCATCCCCACCAAGGCCCTGCTGAAATCCGGCGAGGCCTATGAGAATCTCAGCCATCTGGCCGACTACGGGATCAAGATCGAGAAGGCGAGCTTCGACTTCTCCAAGGTGATCGAGCGTTCGCGCAAGGTGGCCAGCCAGCTGAATTCCGGCGTTGGCTTCCTGATGAAGAAGCACAAGATCGAGGTGATCGAAGGCACAGCCAAGCTCGAGAAGGGGCAGGGCGCCCCGAAGGTCGTCGTGGCCTTGAAGGCCGGCGGTTCGCGCAGCGTCCAGGCCAAGCATGTGATCCTGGCCACCGGCGCCCGCGCTCGCACCATCCCCGCCATCGGCCTGGAGCCGGACGGCGAGCGCGTATGGACCTATCGCGAGGCCATGGTTCCGAAGGCGGCGCCCAAGTCGCTGATCGTCGTGGGTTCGGGCGCTATCGGCATCGAATTCGCCAGCTTCTACCGGGCGCTGGGTTCGGAGGTGACGGTTGTCGAGGCCCTGCCGCGCATCTTGCCCGTTGAGGACGAAGAGGTCTCCAAGACCGCTCACAAGGCTTTCGAAAAACGCGGCCTGAAGTTCCGGGTCGGGGCTAGCGTCAAGAAGTTGACGAAGTCAAAGACCGGCGTCGCCATCGAGCTGGAAGTCGGCGGCAAGGCCGAGACCTTGTCGGCCGACGTGGCCATCGTCGCGGTCGGTATTGTCGGCAATGTCGAGGACCTGGGGCTTGAAGCGCTGGGCGTGAAGATCGAGAAGACCCACGTAGTGACCGACAGCCACGGCGGCACGGGGGTGGCGGGCCTCTACGCGATTGGCGACCTCGCCGGTCCCCCCTGGCTGGCCCACAAGGCGAGCCACGAGGGCGTGCACTGCATCGAACACATTGCCGGTCTGAAGCCGAGCAACCTGACCTCGCCGATTCCGGGCTGCACCTATTCGAGTCCGCAGATCGCCTCGGTCGGCCTGACCGAGGCTCAGGCCAAGGAGCAGGGCATCGCCGCCAAGGTCGGCCGCTTCCCCTTTAAGGTGAACGGCAAGGCCATCGCCTCGGGTGAAACGGACGGCTTCGTGAAGACCATCTTCGATGAAAAGACGGGCGCCTTGATCGGCGCCCACATGATCGGCGCGGAAGTCACCGAGATGATCCAGGGCTTTACCCTGGCGATCACCCTGGAGGCCACCGAGGAAGAACTGTTCGCCACGGTCTTCCCGCACCCGACCCTGAGCGAGGCGATGCACGAAGCGTCTCTCGACGCCTACGGTCGGGTTCTGCATATCTGACCCACTGATCGTCATCCTTCGGATCGTCTTGCAGACGACCGTAGGATGACGCGTGAGAGCTACGGTCGCTTGCGAACCAGGGCGTCGAGGCTCCAGATCCCGGGGCCGGCGAAGACCAGATACAGGAACACGAAGCAGTAGAGGATCGCTGCTTCGCCGCCGTTGAGCGCGGGCCAGAAACCCTGAGGCGCGTGCGCCATGAAGTAGGCCGCCGCCATTTGACCCGAACAGACAAACGCCGCGGCGCGGGTGAAGAGGCCCAGGGCGAGCAGGCCGCCGCCGATCACCTCGATCCAGGCCGCGGCCATCAGGATCATCGGCAGCGGATCGGGCGCGCCCGGTTGGGGGCTTGGAAAATGAAACAGCTTCATCAAGCCATGCTCCATGAAGAGCAGGGCCGCTATGATCCGCAGAAGGCTGAGCACCCGCGGCGCCCAGACGTCGAGGTTCGGCATGTTTTGTCGCTCCTCCGCGCGTCCTGACGACGCGCGATCTCCTGAGAGATCAGGATGCGCGGCCGCCCTCGGCCTCCACCATCCGCATGATCGCCACATAGTCGGTCTTGCCGGTGCCGAGCACCGGGATCTCGGTGACCTTGATGACCTTCTTCGCCACAGCCAGTTCAGGCGCGCCAATGGTCTTGGCATGGGCGAGAAGCGGGCCGGTTTCGGCGCCGCGACGGTCGGTGACCAGCACCAGGCGTTCGCCCTTCTTGGGATCGGGGATGGCGATCACCGCGTGGCGGCTCTCGGGCCAGACGGCGATGGCGATGTCTTCGGCGGCCGTCAGGGAGACCATCTCACCGCCGATCTTGGCGAAGCGTTTCACGCGGCCGAGGATCTTGATCCAACCGTCGTGGCTGATCTCGACCACGTCGCCGGTATCGTGCCAGCCGCCGGGCGGCTCTTCCATCACGCCGTCGGCGTTGAGGTAGCCCGACATGATGTTGGGGCCGCGCACATAGAGTTTGCCGCCTGGGATGCCCTCGACCGGCTCAAGCCGGGTCTCGACGCCGGGCAACAAACCGCCGACCGTGCCGCGACGGTTGTCGGTGGGTTTGTTCACCGCGATGACCGGCGAGGCCTCCGTCGCGCCATAGCCTTCCAGCACCGGCACGTCGCCGAAACGGTCGCGGATCAGGTTGTGGGTTTCCTCGCGAACCTTCTCGGCGCCGCAGACGATGAACTTCAGACCCGACAGTTCGTCCGGCTCGGAGTTGCGGGCGTACTGGTTCAGGAAGGTGTCGGTGGCGAACAGGATCGCCGCGCCCGTGTCCTTGATCAGCGGCGGGATCTGTTTGACGTGCAGCGGCGAGGGGTACTCGAACGCCTTCATTCCCTTCAGCAGGGGCAGCAGCACGCCGCCGGTCAGGCCAAAGCAGTGGAAGGTCGGCAGCGGATTGAACATCACCCACGACGGGTCGAGGGGGATGTGGGCGGCGATCTGCTCCACATTGGCGATCAGATTGGCTTGGCTCAGCACAACGCCGCGCGGGGCGCCGAAACTGCCCGAGGTGAACAGGATCACACCGGGGTCAGAGGGCTTGGTCGGCGCTCTGAAACGCCTAGGGAAGCTGCCGGCCGCCGCAGCGAACACCTTGTCGGCGAGGCCGATCGTTTGCCGGACATCTTCGAGATAGGTGATCGTCGTGATCGGTTCGAGCGCGTCGATGATGTCGTGCAGTTTGCCTTGCTCGATGAACCGATGCGACGTCAGCACCCGCTTAACCCCGGCCAGTTCGCAAGCCGCCTTGATGTTCCGGATCCCCGCCGTGAAGTTCATCATGGTCGGGATGCGGCCGAAGGCATGCAGCGCGAAGAAGGTCACCACCGCGCCGGAGCTGGCCGGGAGCATGATGCCCACGCGCTCGCCCGGGCTGGTCATGCCGGCGATCTTGCGGCCGAGCGCGAAGGCGGCTCGGATCAAGTCGGTATAGCTGAGCGGATTGCGTTCCTGGTCTTCCAGGATCGGCTTCTTGGCGCCGTAGGTGCTCCGGGCGTCGATGAGCGCATCGAACAGACCACGCTCAGACACACGCGTATCAAATGAAACCGACAAAGGCGAAAACCTCCCCGAACGTCTCGCCGTTCTTGTTGAGCGCGAGCCTATCGGTCGCGCTCGGCATTGAAAAGATATGTTACACGGCGTGAGGGCGCAGCGCCTATCACGTCTTAGCGTGGGCGCCTAAGGCCTTGGCAAAGCGAGCGAATTTCGACTCTAACCGTCCTGCTTCGGCCGTGTTTCGATGAAGGCGGTGATCGCTTTCAGCCATGGATCGCGCCAACGGTCGGCCTCCAAGTGCAAGGCGGATCGGGCTTCAAGAATCGGTTCAACACGACACTGGGGCAGGCGACGGCACAGCTCGCTCGCGTCTTTCGTGGGGTTGAGCATCAGCACAGGGAGCCGCGTCTGCGCCGCCCCGGTTTCGGTCAGGCGGCTGGCGGCCTCATAGGCCTTGGTCCAGCCCAGGCTTGGTCCCGCCATCCGCAGGTCGGGATTGCCGGTTCGCCAGGCTTGGCCGACCTGACCCCGCCAGGGATCATGGGTGGCGCCGGCCGCGTGGTCATCGGGCGTGTTGCGGCTCCAGGACTTCCAACCGGCCGGTGGGACGTCGCTCCGCCGCACGGCCCCTAACAGACGCCGGCCCGGATCGGCCTTGGCCAATTGAGGTGAAGAGGCGATGACGCCGTCGGCCTTCATGCCGGCGCGCACGGCGCTGAGCGCGACGACCACGCCGTCGGCGTGGGTCAGCAGCACCAGCGGCGTGTCTGGCGCGGGCCTGACCACCACCCGGACGAATTCGCGCAGGGCCGCGACGTCGGGATCGAAGGAGGGGACATGGCCCAGGTCGCGCGGGGCCACATAGCGGCCCGAGCCGCCTTGGCCGGCGCGGTCCAGGATCCAGACTGTATAGCCGTCGTCGATCAGGTTCGAGGCGGTCTCGAACCACATCTCGGCGGTTTCGCCGTAGCCGGGGATAACGATCACCGTGGCGGTCGGAACACGCCGCGTACTGCCGACCCCATAGCGTTGCACCGGCTTGTCGCCGACGCCGATGAAGCCCCAGACCCAGCCTTCCGGCGGATAGAAACGCGGCGTCAGGGCTGGCGGAACCTGGCTTTCGGCGAATGGGCCCAAGGCGCCATCGCGGCTGCACGCCGCGAGCACAAGGAGAAGAGCGGCAAGCAGGGACGCACGAACCATGGCGAAGTTTGAGCATGCGGCGCAGGGCCGCTCAATCACGCCTTGATCCGGAGGACCAGAAAGCCGATCTAGGCCTCATGGCGACAGTCATCGACAACATCGGGGGATCACGACCCCGCCACCCCGAAAAGCAATCCCGCCCGGATACCCCGATCCTGCGCAAACCCGAGTGGCTGCGCGTTCGCGCGCCTGGCTCGGCCGGCTACAACGCCACCCGCGAGATCGTGAAGACCCACGGACTGGTGACAGTCTGTGAAGAGGCCGCTTGCCCCAACATCGGCGAGTGCTGGAGCCAGAGCCACGCCACCATGATGATCATGGGCGAGATCTGCACGCGCGCCTGCGCCTTCTGCAACGTCTCGACCGGCAAGCCGAACGCCCTGGATCCCACGGAGCCGGCGCGCGTCGGCGACGCCGTGGCCAAGATGGGCCTGAAGCACGTGGTCATCACCTCGGTGGACCGCGACGACCTTGCCGATGGCGGGGGCGCGCACTTCGCGGCCGTGGTCCATGCGATCCGCGCGGCCGCGCCGGGCACCACCATTGAGATTCTGACGCCGGACTTCCTGCGCAAGCCGTCCTCGGCCGCCGAGATCGTCATCGACGCCCGGCCTGATGTCTTCAACCACAATCTCGAGACCGTCCCACGGCTCTACCTCTCGATCCGGCCCGGCGCGCGCTACTACCACTCGCTGCGCTTGCTTGAGCGGGTGAAGGAACGCGACCCCAACCAGTTCACCAAGTCCGGCCTGATGGTTGGTCTTGGCGAGGCAAAGGAAGAGGTCATGCAGGTCATGGACGACATGCGTTCGGCCGGCGTCGACTTCCTGACGATCGGGCAGTACCTGCAGCCGACCCGCAAGCACGCGGCCATCGACCGGTTCGTCACGCCTGACGAGTTCAAGGCCTATGAAGAGATCGCGCGAGCCAAGGGTTTCCTGATGGTCTCGGCCAGTCCGCTGACACGCTCGTCGCACCACGCTGGCGAGGACTTCGCCAGGTTGAAGGCCGCGCGCCTCGCCAAGGACGCGGCGGCCTAGGGTTTGCCGCGTCACCACATCGAGAAAATCCTGCCCTACACGGCCGACCAGCTCTTTGCGCTGGTCGGCAACGTCGACGCTTATCCGGAGTTCGTGCCGTGGATCCAGTCCATGCGGACCTGGAACGCGCGCTCGGAAGGCGAGGGGGTCAGCTTGGTCGACGCCCAGGCCGGGGTCGGGTTCGCCTTCCTGAAGGAGAAGTTCTCCACCCGGGTACGCCGCGACGCCGCCAATCGCCAGGTTGACGTGCAACTGCTCTCCGGGCCGTTCAAGCACCTGGCCAACCGCTGGCGTTTCGTAGAGGTCGCGGGTGGGACCAGGATCGAGTTCGACATCGATTTTGAGTTCAAGTCCCGGCTGCTGTCGGGAATGTTGGCCGCGAATTTCCACCACGCGGTGGACAAACTGATGAGCTGCTTCGAGGCCCGCGCCCAGGCGCTCTACGGGCGGTAGGGCCGCCTAGACCATTCGGTCGCGCAAGGCTTGTAGCGCCGAGCGCACCGCCATCTCCTGAACCTCGGCGCGAGTTTCGCCATCGAACAACTCGGCGCGGTGCATTAGCGCCTGGTTCGCACGCGCGGTGGCGATGTGGACTGTGCCGACCGGCTTCATCGGGGTGCCGCCGCCTGGACCAGCGACGCCGGTGACTGAGACGGCGACGTGGGCGTTGGAGGCCTCTAGCGCGCCTTCAGCCATCATCCGCGCCACCGGTTCCGAGACGGCGCCTAGATCGGCGATCAAGTCCCCGGGGACGCCGAGCAATTCCTGCTTGGCGCGGTTCGTATAGACGACAAACCCACGCTCGAAGACGTCGGACGCGCCGGGGATCGCGCAGATTGCGGCGGCCACCAGGCCGCCGGTGCAGCTCTCGGCCGTGACGATCCGCAGCGAGCGTTGCCGGGCCTCATCGATCAGCAACCGCGCGAGGGTTTCGACTTCCAGGGAAAACATGGCGCGACTCCGACAGGCTCTAGGCAACGACAGGCGCAGACCACAACATCGCGCCCACCCGACACACAACCCGATTCGAGATCATGAGCACGTTAGAAGGGGCCGAGCGGCCCGCCGCCTCGATCTCGCCGGCGCTGTTCGCCGTGACGATCTTCGCCAGCGCCGGGCTGGTGTTCATGGTCCAGCCGATGGTCGCCAAGCTGGTCTTGCCGCTGCTGGGCGGTAGCCCGTCGGTCTGGAACACCTCGATCGCCTTCTTCCAGACCGCGCTGTTGGCCGGGTACGGCTATGCGCACCTGTTGCAGAAGGTCAGTTCGGTCCGCGCCCAGGCGATCATCCATCTCGGGATGCTGCTGGCGGCGGCGTTGGTTCTGCCATTGCACGTCAGCGGCCTGGTCGGGGAGCCGTCCTCCAACCATCCCTCGCTCTGGCTGCTGGGTGTCCTGACTTTGTCGGTCGGCGCACCGTTCGCCGTGCTTTCGGCCACAGCCCCCTTGGTCCAGGCTTGGCATGCGCGGACCATCCACGCCGAGACCGGCGCTGAGCCCTATGTGCTGTATGCGGCCTCCAACATGGGCAGCTTGCTGGCGCTGCTCGCCTATCCCGCGGCGGTCGAACCGCTGGCGACGCTACGGGGCCAAACCTTCGGATGGACCCTGGGCTATGGCGGCTTCATCCTGCTGATGGCGACGCTCGCCCTGTTTGTCTCGCGAGCTCGCGCAGCGGCCATTGAGGGGCCGGCCGCCGACGCAGGCCCAGCGCCGACCTGGAAGCAGCGCGCCGTCTGGGTCGCCTTGGCGGCGATCCCGTCCAGCCTGATGCTCGGAGTCACGACCCACATCACCACCGATGTGGCGTCCGCGCCATTCCTGTGGGTGATCCCGCTGGCGCTCTATCTCACCACCTTCATCATAGCCTTCTCGGAAAAGCCGATCATCTCGCGGGAGATGACGCTGCTCCTGCAGGCCGCCGCAATCACCGCCTGCGTCGTGATCCTGCCGTTCAGGCAGACGAACCTGGCGGTGCAGGTCTTCGTGCACCTGGCGGCCTTCTTCCTCACCGCCCTGATGTGCCACCAGGCCATGGTCGCGCGCCGTCCCAACCCGGCGCATCTGACCGAATTCTATCTCTGGATGTCGTTCGGCGGCGTGGTCGGCGGGTCGTTCAACGCCTTCCTGGCCCCGGTCATCTTCACGAATGTCTGGGAGTATCCGCTGGTCCTGGCGCTTGCCTGTCTCGCACGGCCCGGTATCGGGCCTGTCGAGCCGTGGCGCTGGGCGACCTTCGCGCTCGGCGTGGTGGCCGCATGCGTCGCGCCGGTTGTGGCGCTCTTCTGGGGCACGGACGACTGGGTTGGTTTGGTCATCAGGCTGCTGCTCGGCGGCGCCGCGGTCTGCGCTTTCCTCGTGCGGCGGCGGATGATTGTGTTCTTCGGCTTGATCGTCGTGTTGTCGCTGGCGGCTGAGGCGGTGGGCGATCGGGTCGATGTCCGCAACAGCTGGCGCAGCTTCTTCGGCGTGGTCCGGCAGTCGGAAATGCCGGTTCCTGGGATGAAGGGACAGGTGAAGATGTTGTCGCACGGCACCACCCTGCACGGCGCCCAGGCCCAGCATCCCGACTATGAGTGTCGGCCCCTGGTCTATTATGCGCCAGAGACCCCGATCGGGCAGGTTTTCACGCGTCGCTCTCAGGACGCCAGGCCGTTGAGGATCGGCGCGGTCGGCCTCGGCACCGGGGCGGTCGCCGCTTACACCCGGCCGGGCGATGCGCTCACCTTCTTCGAGATCGATCCGATGGTGATCAAGATCTCCACCGATCCGAAGCACTTCACCTACACGACCAAGTGCGCCAAGGGGGCGATCGACTACGTCCTCGGCGACGCGCGGCTGACCTTGGCCAAACAGCCGGACGACACGTTTGACGTGCTGCTCATCGACGCCTTCTCGTCCGACGCGGTGCCTGCCCACCTGCTGACGGTCGAGGCCATGAAGGGCTATCTCGCCAAGCTGAAGCCGGACGGGGTCCTGATCCTCCACCTGTCCAACCGGAACCTCGAATTGCGCGGTCCCGCGATGGCGGTGGCGGAGGCCGCGGGTGGGTATTCGCTGATGCAGAGGCACAGCGCCGCCGAGGGCAGTCCGCCGCTGTGGGAGTCCGCCGAGGACGCCATGATCGTCACCCGGCAGCTAAGCGCCCTCGCGCCCTATGAGGCCGACAAGCGCTGGCAGGCGACCAATCCGACGCTCGCCCGGCCCTGGACCGACGACTACATGAACCTGGTCGGCGCGCTCTATGCTCAGATGAAGGAGCGCTACGACTGGCTGCCCTAAGGCGTCAGGCTGGAGTGTCCACAAGAACCACGGCTTGGGCCAGCAGGCCCTCTTCGCGGCCGGTGAAGCCCATCCCCTCGGTGGTGGTGGCCTTTACGCTGACGCGGTCGAGGGGCAGGTTCATCAGGTCGGCCAACCGCTGACGCATGGCGTCGCGATGCGGCCGGATCTTCGGCCGCTCGCAGATCAGCGTGACGTCGGCGTTGAGGATGCGGCCGCCGCGCGCGGCGACCAATTCGACGGCGTGGATTAGGAAGCGGTCGGAGGCAGCGCCCTTCCATTGCGGGTCGCTGGGCGGGAAGTGCTCGCCGATGTCGCCTTCGCCGATCGCGCCGAGGATGGCGTCGGTCAGGGCGTGCAGGCCAGCGTCGGCGTCGGAGTGACCGATCAAGGTGTGATCGTGGTCGATTTTAACGCCGCACAGCCAGACAGCGGCCCCGGGTCCCCAGCGATGGGCGTCGACCCCTTGGCCGATGCGGGTGATCCGCGAGGTGGCGGCGAGACGCTCGGCCATGGCGAAGTCCTCCGGATAGGTCAGCTTCATCAGAATGGGATCGCCGGGCGTCATCACCACTCGACCACCGGCTCGCTCGACCACGGCGGCGTCATCGGTGGGCTCAGCGTCGGTCGGCCAAGAGCCGTAGGCGTCCCGCAGGGTGCTGAACCGGAAGGCCTGCGGCGTTTGGGCGCGCCACAGGCCTTCGCGTGAAACCGTAGCCTCGATGACGTCGGCGCCGCGCTTGAGCGTATCGGCGACGGGCAGGGCCGGAACGGCGCCATCGGCGGAGGCGAGGGCGGCCAGCAGCGGCTCGATATGGGCGCGGGAGACGAAGGGGCGCGCGGCGTCGTGAATCAGCACCGGGGTGTCAGCCTGGGCTGTCAGCGCGGCCAAGCCGGCTTGGACCGACAGGGCTCGAGTCGCGCCGCCAGCGACGGCGTGGGCGTTCGGGGTTCCCGCCAGGAGTTGGGCGGCCTCCGCAACTCGTTCGGCCGCGGCGACGACCACGATCTGCGTCGCGCCGGCCGCCGTCAGCGCGTCGATCGACCAGCTCAAAATCGAGCGCCCGCCTAGGCTGCGCCAGGGTTTGGGGGCGCCGGGTCCGGCGCGGGTGCTAGCGCCTGCGGCGACGATGACGGCTGAAAAGGTCATGCGGCTTGTTTAGGGCTCATGCCCAGCGTGTCTAGGCTTTACGGCACGGTACAATATGCCTAAAACGCAGGCGATGAGGGTGATTACTAAATGAGCAACTCGCTCACGATCGGGGATGTGGATGTCGGGGGGCGCGCGTGGCTCGCGCCGATGACCGGTGTATCCGACCTGCCGTTCCGCATGGCGGCGAGCAAGCTGGGGGCGGCCTATGTGGCCACTGAGATGGTCGCCTGCGACGAGTTCGCCAAGGGACGCCCTGATGTGGTGCGCCGCGCCGCGGTGGGCGAGGGCCTCCCTTTGATGGTGGTGCAGTTGGTCGGCCATGACCCAGCGCACATCGCACAGGGCGCGCGCCTGGCGGCCAAGGCCGGGGCGCAGATCATCGACCTGAACTTCGGTTGTCCCGCCAAGGAGGTCACCGGCGTGCTCTCCGGCTCGGCGTTGATGCGCGATCCCGAGCTGGCCGAGCGCGTGATCGCCGCGGCGGTCGACGCCGTTGACGTGCCGGTGACGGTGAAGATGCGGCTCGGCTGGGACCAAATCTCCAAGAATGCGCCGGACATCGCCGCGCGGGCGCAGGCTCGCGGCGCCAAGGCGGTGACCATCCATGGTCGCACTCGCTCGCAGTTCTACAAGGACGCCGCCGACTGGAGCGCGGTGCGCCCGGTCAAGGACGCGGTGTCGATCCCGGTGATCGTCAATGGCGACATTGTTTGCGGCGACAGCGCCAAGCGCGCGCTGGCGGCGTCCGGCGCCGATGCGGTCATGGTCGGGCGCGGCCTCTATGGTCGCCCCTGGATCGCCGCCCAGATCGAGGCCGAGCTGGCTGGGCGGGAGTTTGTGGAGCCTGACGTCGAGGCGCGGCTCACCATCGCCCTGGATCATTTCCGCGACAGTCTCAAGTTCTATGGCGACCGTCTGGGCCTGCGGATTTTCCGCAAGCACCTGGCGGCCTATGTCGAGAACGCGCCTTGGCCCGGCGACGCCCAAGCCCGGCGTGGCGCCCGCTCGGCCCTTTGCCGCCTCGATGAGCCAGGTGAGGTCGAGGCTGGCCTGATCGCTCTGTGGCGTGATCCCGATAGGAAGATGGCGGCATGAACAGTCAGAACCGCGCGCTCTCGGACGGTGCGCTCGAACTGCTGAAGGCGGCGGCCTTCGACCTATCGCCGGAACCGGCGTTGGTCGTTGATCCGAACGGGGCCTTGGTGGCGGTCAACGAGGCGGCCGAGGCGCTGTTCGGCCAGGGCCTTGGCCTGTTGATGCGCGGGCGGTTTGGTGCGGCTCTGCCGCCAGGATCGGCCTTGGTGTCCTTGCTCGACCGCGCCGTGGAAGAGGGCGTCCGGGTCCGCGAGCGCGGCGTGGAGATCAGCTTGTTCGGTCATCCATCGTTCGAAGCGGACGGCGCGGCCGCCCCGCTGGGCGACGGCTCGATCCTCCTCACCCTCCACGTCAAGGGCGGCGCGCTCGGCGGCGAGCGGACCGGAGCCGAGCAGGCCGGCCTGCGGACCATCGTCGGTCTAGGCCATATGCTGGCCCACGAGATCAAGAACCCGTTGGCCGGCATTCGCGGCGCCGCCCAGTTGCTGAAGTCCAGCGCCCGGGCCGAGGATGCGCCTCTTGCCCAGTTGATCGTCGATGAGACCGACCGCGTCCGCCGACTGGTGGACCGGATGGAAGCCTTCTCCGACGACGCGCTGCCCGATTGCCGGCCTATCAACATCCACTTGGTCCTCGACCGGGTGAAGGCGCTGGCCGCCAACGGCGTCGCCGATGGCCTGCAACTCAGCGATCACTACGACCCGTCGCTGCCGCCGGCCTTTGGCGACGAGGATCAGCTGATCCAGATATTCCTCAACCTGGTGAAGAACGCCGCCGAGGCGGCTCATTCGCGCGGCGACGGCCGGGGGGCGATCACGGTTCGCACCGCCTATCGCCACGGGGTGAAGGTACGCGCGGCCAAGGGGCAAATCCTCAGGGGCGCGCCGCTGGAGATCAAGGTCCAGGACAATGGCCCTGGGGTGCCGGCCCACATTCGCGAAAGCCTGTTCCAGCCGTTCGTCAGCACCAAGAGCCATGGGGCCGGGCTGGGCCTGGCGCTGGTGGCCAAGCTGGTGGCGGGCCACGGCGGCCTGATCGATTTCGAATCTGAACCTGGCCGCACCACGTTCCGCGTGCTGCTGCCGATCGCGTCTGAAGAGGATATGCCGGCATGAATGCTATCGCCAACGCCAGCAAGAAGATCCTGATCGCTGACGACGACGCTTCGATCCGATTGGTGTTGAGCCAGGCCTTCACTCGGCTGGGTTATCAGGTCCGCGCCACCGGCAACGCCACCACCTTGCTGAAATGGGTTTCTGACGGGGAGGGCGATCTAGTCGTCACCGACGTGGTGATGCCCGACGAGAACGTGTTCGACGTGCTGCCGCGCATCCGTAAGGAGCGGCCCAAGCTGCCGGTCATCGTGATGAGTGCGCAGAACACCCTGCTGACGGCGGTCAGCGCCGCCGAGGTGGGCGCCTTCGAGTACATCTCCAAGCCCTTCGATCTGGACGACATGACCGCCGCCGCCCGCCGGGCGTTGTCTCGGCCCGCCGACGCCGAGGCCTCGAAGGCCCAGGCCCGCGCGGTGCGTGACGAGCGCCTGCCGCTAATCGGCCGCTCGGGACCGATGCAGGACGTCTATCGCACCATCGCCCGCCTGGTCGGCGCGGACCTGACGGTGCTGATCCTGGGGGAGAGCGGCACCGGCAAGGAGCTGGTCGCCCGCGCCCTGCATGACATGGGCCGTCGCAAGGACGGCAAGTTCGTGGTGATCAACCTAGCCGCGGTGCCGCGCGAGCGGGTGGAGGCTGAGCTGTTCGGCCGCGACGACGGCGACTACGGCAAGCTGGTGGACGCCGACGGCGGCACCCTGTTCCTGGACGAGATCGGCGATATGCCGCTCGACGCTCAGACCCGTCTTCTGCGGGTGATCGACGGCTCCGAGCAGTCGATCAATCCTCGGACCGGCCGGCCGCCCAATGTACGGATCATCGCGGCGACCAATCGCGATCTTCGGGCGCTGATCCAACAGGGGCTGTTCCGCGAGGACCTGTTCTTCCGCCTCAACGTGGCGCCGCTGCGCCTGCCGCCGCTGCGGGACCGCACGGATGACATTCCGGACCTGGCGCGGGCCTTCCTGCTGCGCGCCAACCGCGAGGGCCTGCCGTCCAAGACCATCGACGCCGCGGCGCTGGAACGCCTGAAGCTGCACGCCTGGCCGGGCAATGTGCGCGAGCTGGAGAACCTGATCCGCCGCATCTGCGCGCTCTATGCCGAGGACCTGATTAGCGCTCGGATCGTTGAGCGCGAACTGGCCGACCATCAGCCGGCCATCCCCGGGCACGAGGGACCGGTCACCCTGGCCACCCTGGTGGAGCGCCACCTCGGCGGATACTTCGCCGAGCAGCCGGAGGGGATACCGCCGATCGGGCTCTATGACCGGGTGCTGGAGGAGGTGGAGCGTCCCCTCATCCAGCTCACCCTCACGGCCACGCGCGGCAATCAAGTCCGCGCCGCCGAGATCCTGGGCCTCAACCGCAACACCCTGCGCAAGAAGATCCAGGACCTTGGCGTCGAGATGAGCCGAGGCCGCCGCTAGGCGGCCCCAGTCACGCTGGCGGGGTTCGCGGCGAGCGTCTGATGCGCTCGCCGGCGGGCCTCGACCGCCATGGCCAGGTCTTCCAGGACCTCGACCGAGGTGTCCCAGTCGATGCAGCCGTCCGTGATGCTCTGGCCGTAGGTCAGCGTTTGGCCAGCCACGAGATCCTGGCGGCCGGCCACCAGG
Source organism: Phenylobacterium sp. (assembly GCF_030654915.1). GTDB lineage: Bacteria > Pseudomonadota > Alphaproteobacteria > Caulobacterales > Caulobacteraceae > Phenylobacterium. The sequence continues at coordinate 16,172 of NZ_JAURWM010000206.1, forward strand.
TGACTTTCGACCATGACCCCGACGATACGCTGGTCGCCGGCCGCGATCTGACCGGCGACGTCGCGCGCGACAGCCGGCTGGTTCTCGGGCTTCTTGCCGCTGTTGGCGTGGCTGACATCGATGATCAGATACTCAGGCAGTCCGCTGGACCCCAGTTCGGCGCAGGTCGCCGCCACGCCGGCAGCGTCATAGTTCGGGGTCTTGCCGCCGCGGAGAACGACGTGGCTGTCGACATTGCCTCGGGTGGCCGCGATGGAGGCGCGACCATCCTTGCCGACCGCCAGGAAATGGTGCGGCTGGCTGGCGGCTTTGACGGCGTCGACCGCGATGCGCAGGTTGCCGTCCGTGCCGTTCTTGAAGCCGACGGGGCAGGAGAGGCCGGAGGCCATTTCGCGGTGGATCTGGCTCTCGGTGGTCCTCGCGCCGATGGCGCCCCAGCTGACCAGGTCGGCCATGTATTGCGGCGTGATCACGTCGAGGAACTCCACCGCCGCCGGCAAGCCGAGCTCGCCCACCTCGATCAGCAGCTTGCGCGCCAGGGGTAGGCCCTCATCGATGCGGAACGTGCCGTCCAGGTGCGGGTCATTGATCAGGCCCTTCCAACCGACGGTCGTGCGCGGCTTTTCGAAATAGACCCGCATGACGATCTCAAGCGTGCCGGCGAACCGGGCGCGCTGGGCGACCAGCCGGCGGGCATAGTCCATGGCCGCGGCCGGGTCGTGGATAGAGCAGGGGCCGATGACGACGATCAGGCGGTCGTCGTCGCCATGGAGGATGTCGTGCATCGCGCGCCGGGCGCTGGCCACGGTCGCCGAGGCGGTCGCGCCGGCCGGCAGGCGGGCCATCACCTCGGCGGGCGCGTCGAGGGGCTTGATGTCAAGGATGCGAAGATCGTCGGTAAGGTCTGGCACGGGTGCGCTCCAGGAAAAGCGTCACACGGCGGCATGAAAAAAGCCGCCAGGTGACTGGCGGCTGTTGGGTCTCGGACTACGACAGGCTGGTCCTGTCGTGCGATCCCCTTCCTCCGCCAGCGGCATCGGAATAGCTAAAATACCAAAACGAATATTGACTGGCCGAGGGGATCATCGCCTTACAGATAGCGCGCCGGCAGGCGCTTGTCATCACATCTGGTTTCACTGACGTTTCTGCGCCACATCTCTGTTGAATTCTGGGCACAGTTTTCGCTAGGGTCCCCTGATCATGGCGTCCCTAGTTCACGATGGCGGACCTGAAATGACGCCCGCCGCGCGGCTATGGCGGGCCTTGCAGTCGCGCTATGTGCTCGGCGGCGGATATGCGCTGGCCGCGCTGCTGACCGCGGTGGCGATTTTGCTGGCGGCGTCGCCGCCCGAGACCGGTCCGTTGGCGCCGGCTTCCAAGAACATCCTGGCCATCCTGGCGTTCAACCTGGTGCTGATCCTGGCCCTGGCCGCTCAGGTCGGCTTCCGGATCATGGGAATGCTGAAGGCTCGCTCGAGCGATCCGGCGGCGCGTCTCCACCTGCGATTCGTGACCCTGTTCGCCCTGGCGGCGGTGGCGCCGGCGATGGTGGTGGCGTTGTTCTATACGGTGTTGGTCAATCGGGGCGTCGAGAACTGGTTCTCCGAACGGGTCCAGACGGTGGTGGAGAACTCCGCCACGGTGATGCGCTCGTATGTCGAGGATCAGACCCGATTCGTCGAAGAACATGTGTCCCAGATGGCGCAGGACCTGAACCGCGCCGCGCCGGCGCTGCAGGCCAGCCCAGTCACCTTCAGTCACTTCCTGGCCTATCAGGCGTCCTATCACGCCTTTCCAGCCGCTTATCTGATCGATCGGGAAGGCCGCATCCTGGCGCGGGCCGAGGCTGTCGATGCGCCCAAGTTCCTGGCGCCGCCGCTGGCGAGCTTCGCCGCCGCCGATGAAGACGCGGTGATCTATGTCTCTACCGATCTGACGCGGGCTCTCTACAAGCTGTCGGCCTATCCGGACGCTTATCTGTACGTCACCCGGCCGGTTCAGAAGGGCATCGTCAGTCAGCTGCAGGACGCCTCGAACTCGGTTACCGCATACCGCGAGGCGGCTGAGAGCCGTCAACGAATTCAACGGGTTTTCGCGCTTTCCTACATGGAAACCGCCATGCTGGTTCTGGTCGGCGCCGTATGGCTCGGCATGGGCGCGGCCAGCGCGATATCGGCCCCGGTCGGGCGCTTGGTCGTGGCCGCGGGCCGCGTGGCGAGCGGCGACCTGGACGTCCGCGTCGATGCTGACAAGGATCCAGAGGAGTTGGCTGTCTTGTCTCGTGCTTTCAATAGCATGACGCATGATCTTCAGGCGCAGCAGGAGGCCTTGAAGCGCGCCGGGGACGAGGCCGAAGAGCGTCGGCAATTCATCGAGACGGTGCTGTCCGAGGTGTCGGCGGGGGTCATCGGCCTGGACGCCGACGGCCGGGTCTCAGCGATCAACCGCCAGGCCGCCGTGCTGCTGGACCTAGCCTCTGGCCAGGTTCATGGCCGCAAACTGTCGGAAGTCGCGCCCGAACTGGTGACCATCGCTGAACATGGCGACATCGCAGGCGAGGCCGAAGAAGAGGTCGATGTCGTCCGCTCCCGCGAAACTCACCGGCTGAGGGTTCGGGCCAGTCGTTCCGAAGGGGGGCTGGTGCTCACCTTCGATGACATTACCCGGCTGGTCTCGGCCCAGCGGAACGCCGCCTGGCGCGACGTGGCCCGCCGTATCGCCCACGAGATCAAGAACCCGCTGACGCCCATCCAACTTTCGGCCGAGCGCCTGCGGCGCAAGTTCCGCAAGGATGTGGCCGAGGAAGATTTGGAAATCTTCGACCGTTGCACCGACACGATCGTGCGGCAGGTCGATGGGATCGGTCGGATGGTGGACGAGTTTTCGTCCTTCGCTCGGATGCCCGCGCCGAAGTTCGCGAGCCAGGACGGCGCGGAGTTGATCCGCGCCGCCGTGTTCGCCCAGCGCGTCGCGAGCCCCGACATCTCTGTCGAACTGGCCGATCCCGTACCGGAGGTGACCGTGGTCGCCGACGGCCGGATGCTCACCCAGGCCCTGACCAATGTGCTGAAGAACGCTGCTGAGGCGGTCTCGGCCCGGACGGCGGTCTCGCCGCAACCGAAGGGCCGGATCGTCACGCGCCTGATCTGCAGTGATCAGGGCGTGCAGATCGAGGTCGAGGACAATGGGGTGGGGTTGCCCGACAAGGACCGCGATCGCCTGACCGAGCCCTATGTGACCACTCGAGAAAAGGGCACGGGGCTGGGTTTGGCCATCGTCAAACGTATCCTCGAAGATCACGGTGGCGAACTGATTCTGACCGATGCGGTTCAGGGCCAGGGCGCTCTGGCGATCTTGAAACTACCGACGGCGGCCAAGGCGAAAGCCCTGGCCGACACCGAGCTGGCGCTTGGCGCGGCTCAAGACGCAGGAGTGATATGATGGCGGCTGACGTTCTTGTGGTCGACGACGAGGCCGATATTCGCGAGTTGGTGGCCGGCATCTTGTCGGACGAGGGCTATGCGGTCCGTACCGCGAATGACTCCGAAAGCGCCTTGGCGGCCGTGAAGTTGCGCAAACCGGCCCTGTTGATCCTCGATATCTGGATGCAGGGCGGCGGAATGGATGGTTTGGAGTTGCTTGACTTGGTCAAGGAACTCGATGTCGACATCCCGGTGATCATGATTTCGGGGCACGGCAATATCGAAACCGCCGTCAGCGCCATAAAGCGCGGCGCCTACGAGTTTCTGGAAAAGCCCTTCAAGTCCGACCGGCTGCTGCTGTGCGTCGAGCGGGCGCTGGAGACCAGCAATCTGAAGCGCGAGAACCGTCGGCTGCGCGCCCAGACGATCCAGCCGGACGGTTTGATCGGCAAGTCGGTCGTCACCCAGCAACTGCGCGGCCTGATCGGCAAACTGGCCTCGGCCAACAGCCGGGTGCTGATCGCCGGCCCCCCGGGTTCGGGCAAGGAAACCGTGGCGCGGTTGATCCACGGCGCCAGCCCGCGTGCGCGCAACGAGTTCGTGGCGATCAGCGCCGCCGGCATGACCCCAGAACGGGTCGATTCCGAGCTGTTCGGCGAAGAGCTTGAGGGCGGCCGTCCGGCCAAGATCGGCGTGTTCGAGCGCGCTCACGGCGGCACGCTCTATCTCGACGAAGTCGCCGACATGCCGCGTGAGACGCAGAGCCGGATCCTGCGGGTCCTGGTCGAGCAACGCTTCCGGCGCGTGGGCGGCGATGCTGACGTGCAAGTCGATGTCCGGGTGGTCTCGTCCACCTGTCGCGACCTGCGCGAGGAGATCACCGCCGGTCGTTTCCGTGAGGATCTGTTCCACCGCCTGAACGTGGTGCCGGTGAGCGTCCCCGGCCTAGCCGAGCGCCGCGAAGACATCCCAGAGCTGATCGAGTACTTCATCACACGGATCTGCGAGGCCACCGGCATGTCGCGCCGCCGCCTGGCCGATGACGCCTTGGCTACCCTGCAGGTGCGGGCCTGGCCGGGGAACCTCAGCCAGCTTCGCAACAACGTCGAGCGCATGCTGATCTTGGCGGCCGGTGATCCCAGCGAGGCGATTACCGCCGACATGCTGCCGGGCGATGCGGCGATCTCCGATCAGCCGTCGAACATGGGCGCCGAGAAGATCATCGCCCTGCCGCTGCGCGAGGCGCGAGAGGTGTTCGAGCGTGAGTACCTGAACGCCCAGATGCTGCGCTTCTCGGGCAATATCTCCCGCACGGCCGCCTTCATCGGCATGGAGCGTTCGGCCCTGCACCGGAAACTCAAGTCGCTGGGCCTTTCGGGCGCCCGGCCGTTGGAAGAAGAGGACGCGTAAGTTGGGGCGTATCGCCTATGTAAACGGCCAGTTCGTTCGGCACGGACAAGCCGTGGTCCACATCGAGGACCGGGGCTATCAGCTAGCCGACGCGGTCTATGAGGTCTGGGCCCTGTTCGGCGGCAAGTTGGCCGATCCCGAGGGGCATTTCGCGCGCCTCGAGCGAAGCCTCGGCGAACTGCGCATTCCGATGCCGATGAGCCGCGAGGCGCTGACCATCGTGCTGCGCGAGGCCGTCCGGCAGAACCGCGTCAGCGAGGGCTTGGTTTATCTGCAAGTCGGACGCGGAGTCGCCACACGTAGTCACGCCTTTCCTGACCACCCGGTCCCACCCAGCGTCGTGATCACGGTCTCGGCCGTCGACCGGGCGGCGAGCGAGGCCAAGGCCGCCAAGGGCGTTAAGGTCATCACCACGCCTGAAAACCGCTGGGGGCGGTGCGACATAAAGACCGTTGGCCTCTTGCCCAATGCGCTTGCCAAGCAGGCCGCCAAGGAACGCGGCGCCGCCGAGGCTTGGTTCGTCGATGAGCTCGGATTCGTGACCGAAGGGTCGTCCTCCAACGCCTGGATCGTGGACGCTGAGGGTACGCTGCGGACCCGCGACACCAACGCCAACATACTGCGGGGCGTCACCCGCTACACCTTGCTGGACGTGCTCCGCGAGGAGGGTGTGAAGGTCGATGAACGCCCCTTCACCCCGGCCGAGGCGGTGGCGGCCAAGGAGGCTTTCATCACCGGCGCCGGTAGTCTGGTGCTGCCGGTGATCGCTGTTGACGACAAACCTGTTGGGGACGGCGTGGTCGGACCGGTGGCGATGAAGCTCCGTCGCCTCTATATCGAGCGGGCGAGGGCCACGGCCATCTGACTGACAGGCGCGATTGCGCCCGTGATGCGGGTCGGTCTAGCCTCACTCGTGTGTGTGGGGGGCGTCTTGCCCTCCGAACCAGAACAAAGGGCGACAAGCCATGTCCAATAACGAAAAGAAACAAAACCTTCAGGACACGTTCCTGAACAGTGTCCGTAAGTCCAAGACGCCGCTGACCATTTTCCTTGTGAATGGTGTCAAGCTGCAAGGCGTCGTGAGCTGGTTCGACAATTTCTGTGTGCTGCTGCGCCGGGATGGCCAGTCGCAACTCGTCTACAAACACGCCATTTCCACCATTATGCCGGCTCAACCTGTTCAGTTGTATGAGCCCGCGGAAGACGAAGCGGATTGACCTCAAAGTCCATTGACCGTGAAGCGCCTGCTCAAAAGGCGCTTGTTATCCATCCCGAACGTGACGCCCGCGGCTCGCCCCGGAGCGCTAAGGCGCGCCTGGACGAGGCCGTCGGCCTCGCCGAGGCCCTCGATCTCGAAATCCGCGATGCGATCACCGCGCCATTGCGTAAGCGCACGCCCGCGACCCTGTTCGGCAGCGGCAAGGTCATCGAGATCGGGGAACTCTGTTTCCAACTTGATGTCGACGTCGCGGTCGTCGATGACGCCCTGACGCCGGTCCAACAGCGCAATCTGGAAAAGGCCTGGCAGGTCAAGGTCATGGACCGCACGGGCATGATCCTCGAGATCTTCGCTCGCCGTGCCCGAACCCGCGAAGGCATCCTGCAGGTCGAACTGGCCAGGCTCTCCTACGAGCGCTCGCGCCTGGTTCGGACCTGGACCCACCTTGAACGCCAACGCGGCGGTTTCGGCGTGATGGGCGGTCCTGGTGAAACCCAGATCGAAACCGACCGTCGCCTGTTGGCCGAGAAGATCAGCAAGCTGAAGCGCGAGCTGGTCGAGGTGCGTCGCACCCGGAACCTTCAACGTGGCGCGCGCCAGCGCCACCCGTTCCCGGCCGTGGCCCTGGTCGGCTACACCAACGCCGGCAAGTCGACGCTGTTCAACCGGCTGACCAATGCCGAGGTGGTGGCCGAGGACATGCTGTTCGCCACGCTTGATCCGACTTTGCGGATGCTGAACCTGCCCGACGGGCGGCCGGCGATCTTGTCGGACACGGTGGGCTTCATCTCCGACCTGCCGCACGAACTGGTCGAGTCCTTCCGCGCCACCCTTGAGGAGGTGAAGGAGGCCGACGTGATCTTGCATGTCCGCGACATCGCCAGTGAAAACAGCGACGCCGAGGCCGCCGACGTGCGCGCCGTCTTGTCTCGCCTGGGGATCGAGGTCGCCGACCGCAACTTCGTCGAGGTCTGGAACAAGGCTGACCTGGTCGATGAGGAAACCCGCGAGCATCTCGAAGGCGATGCGCGACGGTCCAATCCGCCAGCCGTGTTGCTGTCGGCGGTGAGCGGTGAAGGGTGCGAGGCTCTGCTCGAGACCATCGCTCGCCTGGTGGACGACGCCCCTCCGGTCTCGGTCTACGCGACGCCGGCCCAGGGCGCCGCGGTGGCGTGGCTCTACCGGCACGGCCGCGTGTTGGACCGGATCGAAGATGATGAAGGCGGGGTGCGGCTTGCCGTTCGCCTGGAACCTCAGGCCCTGGGTCAGTTCGAGCAGCTGTTCCCGAAGGTCGATCTCAGCCCGCTATAGGCTTCTCGATTGCTCGTCATGGCGGGGTCACGCCCGGCCATGACGACATCGGGTGGGTTAGCCGGCTTTCTCGGCCGCCTTCGCGGCGTCCCAGAGCACGTCCATTTCGGCCAGATCGGAGTCGGCCGGCGTCTTGCCACGCGCGGCTAGCTCGGCCTCGATGAACTGAAAGCGCCGTGCGAACTTGGCGTTGGTGGAGCGCAAGGCGTCCTCCGGCTCGATGTCGAGCTTGCGCGCCAGATTGGCGCAGACAAACAGGATGTCGCCCAGCTCGTCGCGCATCTTGGCCTTGTTGTCGGCCTCGATTTCCGCCGCCAACTCGGCAGTCTCTTCGCGCAGCTTGTCGAAAATGAACGAAACGTCGGGCCAGTCGAAGCCGACGCGGGCCGCGCGCGCGGTCAGCTTCACCGCCCGGGTCAGGGCCGGAAGGCCGGTCGGCACATCGTCGAGCAGGCTTTTGTTCTTGCCCTTGGTCGCGCGTTCCTGGGCCTTGATGACTTCCCAGGCGTGGGTTTGCTCGGCGCTGGTGCGCTGGCTCTCCGGGCCAAAGACGTGCGGGTGACGGCGGATCATCTTCTCGGAAATGGCGTTGGCCACGTCGTCGAAGGCGAAGGCGCCTTGCTCCTCGCCCATCCGGCTGTGGAAGACGACCTGAAGCAACAGGTCGCCCAGTTCCTCGCGCAAATCCGAGAGATCGCCGCGCTCGATGGCGTCGGCGACCTCGTAGGCTTCCTCAACCGTATAGGGCGCTATGGTCGCGAAGTTCTGTTCCAGGTCCCAGGCGCACCCGGTCTGCGGATCGCGCAGCCTCGCCATGATGGCGATCAGCCGGTCGATGGGCTTCTCGTCACTCGGCGGGGCGGACAGCGACATTGACTTCCTTGGTCAGCAGGGGCTCGGAGCCCATCTCGGGCGCGGCTTCGGCCAGGCCCGGTTCCTTCATATCCCGCGCCGCCAGGCCCGCGCGAATCTCGGCATGGCGTTCGGCGGTGAGCGGGAAGCCCCAGACGATGAAGCTGGCCACGATCGACATGCCCGCGGGCACCGCGGCGAAGAGCACGGCCAGGCCTTGAAGGCCAGTGTCGACCCCTTGGCCCTTGGGGTCGAAGCCCATCAACTGGAGAAGCGGGAAGGTGATGAAAATCGCCGCGGCCGAGCCGATCTTCACCGTACCGGATAGGATCGCGTAGAGCAGGCCGGTGCGGTCGACCCCGCTGGCCAGCCGCTCTTCGTCGCCGATGTCGGCCATCATGGCGCGGAGCAGGAAGGCGCCGGCGGCGTAGGGAACGCCGATCATGAACATCAGCACCGCCGCCGGGAGCATCGCGCCCTGGGGAATCATCAGCGAGCACATGGTCAGGCCCGCATAGACGATCCCGGAGACGGCCAGCGCCTTGTGCTTGGAGATCTTGTAAGAGAGCCACGTCCACAGCGGCGCGCCGACCAGGCCGCCGACGAAGTAGATCAGCAGCAACAGGCTGGCCTCGGCGTGGCTGAAGCCTTTCACCCGGCCGAAGAAGAAGAAGAACAGCGCGCCGGTGATCGCCGGGCCGGTGCCGATCAGCAGATCGGCGACCAGGATGCGGACCACGGACGGACGCTTGAAGAGCGCGAGGTATTCGCGGAAGCCGGACTTCTTGACCTCGGATACCACCTGCGGCTCAGGCACCTTCCACAGGGCGAGCGCGACGGTGATGGGCATCAGGATGACGATGAACCACCCCATGGCCTGCACGCCGGACCCGTGCCCCTTGAAGCCTAGGAGGGGGAGCAGGGCAGGAAGGGTGAGCACGAGGATCATGCCGACGACGTTGCCAGCCTGCCACCAACCGTAGATCCGTGATCGTTGATCGTACTGTGGCGACAGCACGGCGGCCCAGGCCAGCTGCGACAGGCCGGCGATCGAGACACCGGCATAGACCACCAGCAGCCAGAGCCAGAGATAGAGGCTGCTGACCCCGGGCTTGGCCATGAACAGCATGTAGGAGGCCAGCATCAGGATCGGCGCGCTGATCGCGAACCACAGCTTGAACCGCCCAAAGCGCGAGCGGGTACGGTCCATCACGCCGCCAATATAGGGGTCGAAGGCCATGTCGAGCAGGCGTACAGCCCCAAAGGCGGCGCCGACCGAGGCCAGGCTGAGGCCAAGCTCGTTGGTGTAGTATTCGGGGAGGTAGACCACGAGCGGCAGGCCAAGGCCCGCCAGTGGCAGACAGGGAGCGGCGAGCGCCGCCAAAGTCCAGTTGGAACGCCGGTCCGCCTGCGCGGTCATCTCACTCATCCCCTAAAGCGCCCGGCTTACAAGGCTCCGGTGGGCGGCGCGGATCAGACAGCGCGCCGTTCTGCGAGGCAAGACCTATCGGTGTTATCGACGCGCGTAAACATTGCCGCGGCCGAGCTGGAACGCGAAGCGGTCGATGGCCCGTTCGGCGTCTGACCAGGTGGTCGAACCTCGGGCCTGGCGGATGTCGCTTTCGTACCAGTCATAGCGAACAGGGGTGACGTGGCCGTCCACCGATATCGCTTGCCCCTCGATGACCGCCCCTCCGGTGCCGAAGCTCTCGATGGAGAGGCCAGGACGGTCGCCGAGCTGCTTGAAGGTCGGCCGGTTCGGCCTGGCGTCAACCAGGGTCAGCTCAACTCGGCCGCCGGCCAGCAGACCGGTGCGTTGCAGTTCGCGTTCGACGTCTTTCTTCAGTTCGTCGGCCAGGCGCTGAACGTCGCGAACGCCGTAGTCCTCGGCGGCCTTCTTCTGGAGTTCAGGGCTGACTTTCACCTCGACGCTCGAGACCGTGGAAAGCGGATCTGCGGCGTTGGCGGACCCGGTCAGCGCCAGGGCCGCGATGGCGGCGAGAAGCAGGGTGCGCATAGTGGGCTCCAGGGCTAGGGGATCGTGACCCCTTAGATGGGAAGTGACTTCCAGGTTCGCAAAGTCTCGTCGAAGCGTGACCGCAGTGTGGCGATGACCGGGTGCATCAGGCTTGACCTGAGCGGGACGGCGCCCAAATCTGCCCTG
>NZ_JAURWM010000209.1 GCF_030654915.1 Phenylobacterium sp.
GCATCGCCGACCTAAAGCAGCGGTTCGGTTACGAAAAGGTGGTGCAGGGCGGCTGGTCCGGCGGCGGCACGCTGTCGCTGATCAACCAGGACCAGGCCGAGCATCCGACCATCACCCAGACCCCGGCCGGCGACCCGGTCGATCTTGTGGCGGCGAACCTCCAGCCCGCCGACGCCATCCTGCTGCTGGCCGCCCATATCAGCCGCTCCGTCACCATGACCGAGTGGATCGACCCCTCGATCCTGGACGAGGATCGGCCGTTCGAACGCGACCGGGAACTGAACATCTATGACCCCGATTGCCCGAACCAGCCGCCCTATAGCCAGGCCTTCGTCGCCCGGTTCCGCGCCGCCCAGATCGAGCGCAATCGCCGCATCACCGCGCGGGCCAAACAGACCCTGGCCGAGCTGAAGGCTAGCGACCCCGACATGGAACGGCCCTTCGTGGTCTACGGCACGATGTCCGACGTGCGCTGGACCGACCCGACCCAGGACCCCTCCGACCGCCGGCCTTACACCTGCTATCTCGGCGAGCCGCGAATCGCCAATGACGGGCCGGTGGGCTTGGGCCGCTTCACCACCCTGCGCTCCTGGCTCTCCCAGTGGAGCTATGACGAAAGCCGGGCCAACGGCGTGATCAACGGCGCCGGCGTCAGCTGCCCCGCCCTCACCATCAACAACACCGCCGACCTGGCCTGCACGCCCAGCCACGCGCGGCGGCTGTTCGAGGCGCTGGGCTCAAAGGACAAGACCTACGTCGATATCAAAGACGCCGACCACTACTACATGGAGCGCCCCGACCTCCTGCCCACCGCCGTGAAGACGGTCACTGACTGGTTGGACGCACGTGGCTTTTGATCCCTCGATGACCCGTGACCTAGGCGCCTGGCCGCTCACCGGCGCGACCACCTGCTCTAAGGTCCGCACTCAGACCCGCTCATCCCGGCGAAGGCCGGGACCCAGATCTCATGGATAGTGGCAGACTGGATAAACTCTGAGCCCGTAGCGCCCACTTCCGAGCCATCCATCTGGATCCCGGCCTTCGCCGGGACGAGCGGGGATGGAACATGTCACCGGCACCGGGTCACGGTGTCGGTCTGGCCCTTCGAGCGGATCGCGCCGCGGCTCAGCACCAGGGTCTGCTGGGTGTCGGCGCAGACCTTCCGCGTCCGCGCGCCGGTCTGGATCGTGGTGATCTCGCGGCCGGTGACCACGGCCCTGCGGCCGTCCGGCGCGATCACCACCTTGTCGATCACCCCGCGCTCGATCGAGGTCGAGCCGGCCAGGAACTTCTCCGCCATCGCCTTGGCCTTGGTCCGGTCGCTCTGGCCATACGGGATCAGCTCGCCCTTCGGCGTCCGCGTCTGGTCGATAAACACGGCGTCGGGCGTGAACATCGCGAAGAAGCTCGTCAGGTCGCGGGCGTTCCAGGCCTTTTCCTGACGCCCCGCGAAGTCACGCACCTGGGCCTCCGTCAGCCCGGCCGCCGCGACCGGCGAGGCGGCGAGCAGCAGCGTGGACAACAGGCAAATGCGCCAGATGCTCCCCCTCTGGGGGAGCTCCCGGCTGATTGCCCGGGTGAGGAGGACTTTGACTGCCCCAGCCTCCATTTCCTCCCCTGCGAAGCGGGGGAGGGGGAACGCCCGCAGGGTGGTGGAGGGGGCGAGCCTCAAGCTCAGCGCCCAGTCACGCCCCCTCCACCGCTTCGCGGTCCCCCTCCCCCATGAATGGGGGAGGAAAGGTGAGTTCCAGGCCATTTAGCCCAACTTCAGGACCCGCGCGGCGTTCCCGCCCATCCACTTGGCGCGCACCGAGTCCTTCAGCGGCAGTTCGTCGGTCTCCGACACCAGCTGCGCCAGCGGGATCATGTGCGTGCCCCAGCCGGAGCCGAAGATGATCTTGTCCTGCAGGTTGCGGGCTCCGTAGTAGACCAGCGCCTCATAGCCCGCGCCTGGCGCCAGCATGTGCTTCACCCGTCGGCAGGCGAAGTCGATGTAGAGGTGCTGGTGACGCGAGGCGATGGCGCAGGTCTCGGCGACCCACGGCCAGCCCGACAGCCCGGCGATGATCCGCAGGGTCGGGAAGCGCACCGCCACCTCGTCCAGGTACTTCGGATGGGCGTAGTCATAGGGCCGGTCCGACAGCAGGTGCAGGCCCGCCGTGATCCGCGCCGGGATATCCAGTTCGACGCACTTCTCGAAGAACGGCCAGTAGGCCGGATCGTTGATGTAGCGGCCCTCGCGATAGGACGAGACCTCGAAGCCCTTCACGCCCAGCTCGCGCACGCCGTGCTCCAGCTTGGCGACCCCGGCCTCGCCTTCCTCGCCCCAGACCCGGAACCAGGGGATCAGGCGGTCGGGATACTCGGCCGCGAACTTGGCGACGTCCTCGTTGCTGGCCCGGCGTCCGGCGTTGCCGATACAGGCCTTGGCCACCCCGGCCTTGTCGAGCATCTCGATGACCTCGGCGTGGCTCATGGCCCGGGTCATGTCCACGTCGCACAGCTTCAGCGCCAGCGAGGTCAGGCCCTCGGTGGCCTTGGCCTCGTTGAATTCCTCAAGGCTCATGCCGATCTGGGCGGCCCAGCCGGGCGCCATCTGCTGGGCATAGCCCTCCTTGTCGAAGCCGCGCCCCGACTGGATCAGGCGCACGGTGTCCTCGACAGCTTCCTTGGTTGGCGTGTCGCATTCGAAATCGATGATTTGCATGAAGGGTCTCGGTCAATGAGCAGGTGGGCAAATCAGGCCCCAATAGCTCCACCCTAGAGACCACGACGCGCTGTGAAAGCCCCAAAGCGCCGGCTCGGGCCGGAGCCTTGTTCGGCCTGCCTTCAAATCTTCCGATCTTGCCAATAGGCGTCGCGCAGCACCCGCTTGTAGAGCTTGCCGGTCGGCAGGCGTGGCATCTCCTCGATGAAGTCGATGGATCGAGGCGCCATATAGTGGGCCACCCGCTCGCGGGCGTAGGCCATCAGTTCGGCGGCCAGGTCGTCGCTGGCGGCCTGGCCGGGGGCGGGTTCGATCACCGCCTTCACCGCCTCGCCCATTTCGGGGTCGGGAATGCCGAACACCGCCACGTCGGCGACCTTCGGATGGGTGATCAGGGCGTCCTCGATCGCCTGCGGATAGATATTCACCCCGCCGGAGATGATCATGAAGGCCTTGCGGTCGGTGAGGTAGAGGTAGCCGTCGCCGTCCAGGTGGCCCACGTCGCCCAGCGCGTTCCAGTTGGCGTGCTTGGGATGGCGGGCCGAGGCCGTCTTGCCCGGGTCGTTGTGATACTCGAAGGTCGGCGCCTCCCGCTCGAAATAGACCAGGCCGGTCTCGCCGACGGGCAACTCCTCGCCGTCCTCGTCGCAGATGTGCAGGACGCCAAGCGCCGCCCGGCCGACCGAGCCGGGATGCTCCAGCCAGTCCTCGCTGGTGATGAAGGTCGAGCCCGAGGCCTC
>NZ_JAURWM010000212.1 GCF_030654915.1 Phenylobacterium sp.
CGGACCACGCAGGAGAAACTCACCAAAATCATCCTCGACGGCGCCAAGCTTGACGCGACGCGCTGGCCCAACTTGCCCGCAAGAATGATCGGCGACCGCCACCGCGACCCGCCGCCGCCCGATCCCAGGTCAAACAAGGCCCGAGAGGACCGGTTCTGGGCGGTGGAGGCGCCACGGCTGCTGAAACTCGCGCTCCGATCGGATCCGTCTGCTCAACAATCGGCGGCATCACTTCCTTCGCCCCTCGAACCGGAGGCCGCAGCGGCCGCAGAGCGAAAACGGGAAGAACACGCCCCTCCCCCATCGCTTCGTGGGGTCACGTTGGCCAAGCCAGCGCCTCTGCGTCACCAAGACAAGCCCGTCACGGCGACACTTGCGCCGGCCTATCGGGTCTCCGGCCGCTAGCTGACCACAATGCTGCACTTGGTGCGCGCCGGTGGTCTTTAGGCGGCGGCCCGCCCACTCGCGCGCTAGCGCACCGGCTTTGGCCTTACGCGCAACTCATCGGCTGCATCGGCCGTGTCGAGAAGTTGTTTGGCCAATTCGCGCAGGGCGTTAGGCGTAGTGTACAGGTAGGCCTTCTTGGTGTGCGCCCTCCCGGCCGAAATCGGCTCGGTAGACAAGAGCGCCCGGACTTCCACGAGGCCAAGCAGGACGGGGCGCAGATCGATCTCCAGGTCGCGGGAGCCGCGCACGTTGTCGGAAGACTGCAGAGTTATGCCGCCCCAACCGAGTAACGGCTGCTTCGTCTCGCCGTCACATCGGACGTAGACTTGGTGACTATTCGCCTCCTGACGCTCCTCGCGTCGCTCCCGCGCCCAGCGGGTCATATTCTCGTCGGGTCCGCTCATATTGCTAGCCTAGCGCCGAGGGGCGCTATCGTCCCACCGCTCATCGAGATTTGATCAACGCCCCTGGCCACCCCCTCATCGCGCGGCCCAAGCGCTTCCAGAGCGCACGCGGTTTATCGACGGGCCGACATTTCGCGCGGCAGGCGCGAGCGGACCTAGTCTGCGAAGCAATCAACAATCTGATCTTGCAATAGCAGGCGTCACCCCGCATCACGGACCCTCGTTTGGACTCGGGGTCGACCCGGGTGGCTAGCCTGGGCGCCGATCCCCCGGGAAACCTGACCGTCGTAGATCTTCGGCCTTTCGAGGCGAGACGACGATCATTGATTACAAGTTCCCATGTCGCTCGTCGCCAATGCGCGCCAGCAATGGCTCGCCAATCCCCGCCGTGACCTGCTTGCGGGCACGGTTGTCGCCCTGGCCTTGATCCCAGAGGCGATCGCCTTTTCGATCATCGCCGGGGTCGATCCCGCCGTCGGGCTCTACGCCTCGTGCATCATCGCCGTGACGATCGCCTTCGTCGGCGGCCGTCCGGCGATGATCTCAGCCGCCACGGGGGCCATGGCCCTCCTAATGGTGACGCTCGTCAGGCAGCATGGCCTGGAATATCTCTTCGCGGCCTCAATCCTGTGCGGCGCCTTCCAGATCGTGATCGGCGTCTTGAGACTGGGGCGCTACATCAAGTTTGTATCGAGAAGCGTGATGACCGGCTTCGTCAACTCGCTGGCCATCCTCATCTTCCTAGCCCAGATGCCGGAGTTGATCGGCGCCAACTGGCAAACCCTCGCCATGGTCGGCGCCGGGCTGGTGATCATTTACGGCTTCCCCTTGCTCACGAAGGCCGTTCCCTCGGCCCTGGTAGCTATTGTGACGCTCAGCGTCTTCGCCATCCTCGCCAACATCGATGTTCGCACAGTCGGCGACATGGGGCAGATGCCGACCACACTGCCAATGCTCCATCTACCGAGCGTCCCGTTGACCTGGGAGACCCTGGCCATCATCGCGCCCGTCTCGGCGACGCTCGCCTTCGTGGGCCTTCTTGAGAGCTTGCTGACCGCAAACCTGATCGACGACATCACCGATACGCCGTCTGACAAAGATCGCGAAACCCGCGGCCAGGGCGTCGCCAATATCGCCTCGGGCCTCTTCGGCGGCATGGCCGGCTGCGCGATGATCGGTCAGTCGATCATTAACGTCACATCGGGGGCCCGGGGCCGCCTTTCCACCCTGTGGGCCGGGCTGCTCCTACTCTTCCTCATCTTGGTCCTTCAAGATTGGGTGGCGCGCATTCCCATGGCCGCCCTGGTGGCGGTGATGATCATGGTCTCCGTTGGTACGTTCGATTGGAGCTCGTTACTGCGTCTACGGTCGACGCCGTTGCAGTCCTCGATCGTCATGATCGCAACCACGGCCACAGTCGTGGCGACCCACGACCTCTCAAAGGGCGTCGTTCTCGGCGTGATCCTCAGCGCGGTATTCTTCATGCGCAAGGTCGGAAAGACCATCGAGGTGCGCGAGGCCGCCGCGCCCGAAGGTGAACTCCGCTACGTCGTCGCAGGTCAGTTGTTCTTCGCCTCGGCGGACCTGTTCGCGGCCAGCTTCGAGCACCATGGACACCCCAAGCGGGTCGAGATCGACCTCTCCGATGCCCACATCTGGGACCTCACCGGCGTCGCGGCCATCGACAAGGTCATTTTTCGGTACCGCCGGCAGGGCGCCGTGGTCGAGGTGACGAGCGTGAACAGCGCAACACAGTCCCTCATCGACAAGGTCGGGCGCCACAACAGAGCTTGGCTCCCGTCGCCGGGCTCCCACTAATGGCGGAGCCACATATGCCCATATTCGCGCTACCAGGTCCGACGGAATGCTGTCGGCGCTCGGCAACGGATGTACATGGCCCGAAAAGCGCTGACGCGTCGAACGGGCGGGCGCGCGTCACGTTCGTAGCATTCCAGTTGGCCGGGAACAGGCCCGCAGTTCAGTGGCTACGCCTAGAAAGCGCGTCGACCTCGCCCCCCGTTGAGGCCGGCGCATTCCGTCTCGTGTGGGACCCGACAGAACCACCCGATTGTCCTATGTCGATGGCTTGATTTCAATCCGCACGGAAGGCCGCGCCGCCGACCGTGGGCATATCGGCCCGGCCGGTTGCTCGGCGGCTAGCCCGCCTATTTCTTAGCACCAAACCCCGACAGAGCTGCTCCGACCTCCAACGGGAAGGGAAACACGATGGTGTTGCTACGGTCGTTGGCGATGACGGAGAGCGCGCCAAGATAGCGTAGCTGCATGGCTTCCGGCTGCTGGCCAAGGATTACAGCGGCCTCATATAGCTTCTGAGCGGCCTGCTGCTCGCCCTCGGCGCTGATGACCTTCGCTCGGCGTTCACGTTCCGCCTCGGCCTGACGAGCGATGACGCGGATCATGCTCTCGTCGATGTCGACGTGTTTGATCTCGACGTTGGCCACCTTGACGCCCCAGGCGTCGGTCTGGGCGTCGAGGATCTCCTGGATATCGTTGTTGAGCTTGTCGCGCTCGGCCAGCATCTCGTCGAGGTCGTGCTTGCCAAGCACCGAGCGCAAGGTGGTTTGGGCGAGTTGGCTGGTGGCCTGCATGTAGTTCTCGACCTGGATGGTCGCGCGCTCGGGGTCGATAACGCGGAAATAGAGCACAGCATTGACCTTCACCGACACGTTATCGCGCGAGATGACGTCCTGGGCGGGAACATCCAGAACGATGGTGCGCAGGTCGACGCGAACCATCTGTTGGACGAAGGGGATCAGCAGAATGAGCCCGGGTCCCTTCACCCCTGTGAAACGCCCAAGAGTGAAGACCACGCCACGCACGTATTCGCGCAAGATTTTGATCGCCGCAGCGAACACGACCAACAGTAGGATAATGATGGGAACGTAGACGACGAGAGTGGTCAGCATTGAAAATGCTCCTCGGCTAAAGGGGATCGTCGCGATCGTCCGGCGCCACTGTCAGGGTGAGGCCGTCGATCGCCAACGTCCGCACCCGATTTCCGGGCGTAAGCGGCGCGTCTGAAACCGCGCGCCAACGCTCGCTGCGCGTGAAAACGTGGCCACTCCCGTTTTCCCAGTCGAGGACCCGCCCGAAGCCGTTCAACATCTCCTCGCGTCCGCTCACGACGGGCCGGCGACGCGAGACAAACGCCAGCCTCAGGACCAGCAGGCTGAAGGCGAGGCTCATCGCCGCCAGGCTGGCGAGGAGCGGAAGCGAGAGAGCGAAGCCGGGCGCCTGCGTATCGATCAGGATCATGCCGCCCAGCAGGAAGGCCGCCACACCCCCGATGCCGAGCACCCCGAACGAAGGCGCATAGGCTTCGGCGACCATTAGCCCGATCCCAACGAGAACCAGCGCCAACCCGACGTAGTTCACGGGCAGAATGGCCAGAGCGTATAGCCCGACGAGGAGGCTGATCGCCCCGATCACGCCCGGATAGAGCGATCCTGGGTTCATGAATTCAAACAGCAGGCCGTAGATTCCGACCATCATCAGGATGAGCGCGACATTGGGGTTGGCGAGCACCGCCAGCAGCCGGTGACGCCAATCAGGGCGGAGTTCCTCGATGGCCAAGCCGCCCGTCGAAAGGGTCATCAGCGCGCCGTCCACAATGACCCTGCGGCCATCGGTCTTCTTCAGAACTTCGGCGACATCGCGCGCGGTGAAGTCGATCACATTCTCCCGCGCCGCCGCGGCTGCGCCGAGGCTTGCAGCTTCCCGTACGGCCCGCTCCGCCCAGTCGGCGTTTCGTCCGCGCAGTTCCGCCAACGCGCGAATATAGGCCACAGCGTCATTGATCGCCTTGGCCTTCACCGTGTCGACCGCGGGCTGCGGCGCTTCTGCCTTTGGCGCCGCCGGGCTCCCCTTGGCGCCGGGCGTCACCGGCGTCTCGCGCGGTTGCAGTCCGGGAAGAGCGCCGATTTCAATGGGGGTCGCCGCCCCAAGGTTCGTGCCAGGCGCCATGGCAGCGACATGACTGGCGAAGAGAATGTACGTCCCAGCGCTCGCGGCGCGCGCGCCGCCCGGCGCGACATAAGTTGCGACCGGGACCGGCGAGGCGATGATCTCCTTGATCATCTCGCGCATGGAGGTGTCGAGGCCGCCAGGCGTGTCCAAGCGCAATACGACGACCACGGCCCCGCGGCTCCTGGCCGTGGCAAGTCCACGTGCGAAGTAGTCAGCGCTTGCAGGACCAAGTACGCCGTCGAGGTGCAGCACGACGGCGAGGCGACCGCTCCGTGGGGCGGCGGCCATGGAGGCCGCGGCGAAGCCCACCGCAATCAACAAAACCCAGAACAGTCGAAGCAAATTGCGGCGAACAGCGCCTCGGCGAGAGGTTGCCTCGCGCGAGGTCATGACAAGAGATTGACACCTCAGGCCGGGCGTCACAACCCTGTTCTCTCCATCCGCGCCCATACATCACGAGATTATGTATGAACGGGCGTTGGACGGCAGTATTGGACTGCCGATTCTCATCTGGAGAACAAATGGTGCCTCTTGAATTCTGATGCCTTTATTTGGCCATGGCGCTCGGGCTCGTCCACATGGCGGCCGCATCCTTCAGCTTCAAGGCTCAGGCGGGCAATCGCTACACCGTCGGGCCGCGCGACGAGGACGTTCGACGCATCGGCGTTGCAGGTCGGCTGGACCGCGCACAACGCAATTTTCTTGAGACGTTTCCAATTTTCGTCGCTGCGGCGCTCATAGTCGATGCTCTCGGCGAGGCCGGCCCGGTCAGCGCTGCGGGCGCGGTGCTCTATCTGACCGGCCGCTTCATCTACCTCCCGCTCTATGTCTGGGGCATCCCCTGGCTGCGCACGTTGAGCTGGAATATCGCCACGCTCGGCCTAACCCTGGTGATGGCCCAGGTCGTCCTGTGAGCTTCTGCGACGTAGGCCCAGGAGCAGGAGGTCGTTCCGGGCGCGCTTGTAACGCCGCCGAGCACCAGACCTCGCCATGCGCGGAACCCGGCGCGATGAGAGCTCACCTCTTGCGACCGCTCTGCCCGCCAGGATCCGCCTACTAGCAGTTTTTCGGGTCGGGTTGAGGGTTTCAGCCCGTATTTCACCGAACTGACCTGCCACACAGTGCTTTGCGGAGGCATCCATGAACCTTCTCACAAGCTGGGTGGACAGCGCACCCTTGGCGGTCTTAGGCGCGGTCGGGCTTGGCCTGATGGTGCTTGCGGTCATTGGCGGCGCGAAACTTCGCGAGCGACATGATCGGTTCAAGGCCGCAGCCAACGATGTCGAGGACGGCCAAGAGACCTATGTCGTGTCGGCGGTGTTGGGCCTGCTGGCGCTGTTGCTTGGCTTCACCTTTGCGCTCGCAGTCGACCGGTATGAGACCCGACGCGCGTTGGTCGTCGAGGAGGCTAACGCCATCGGCACCGCCTATCTACGCTCTCAGCTCCTCGGCGAACCCCACCGAACCCGCCTGTCTCGGCTTCTCGTCGAATATACGGACAATCGCCTCGTTCTGGCCAAAGCCGGGCCGGGCCGAAACGCGCCGCTTCTCAAAGAAAATGACCGGCTCATCACTGAGCTTTGGGCCGCGACCGCTTCGGCTTTCGTGACAATCGAGGATCTCGACTTTTCGAGCGCCTACGTGGATTCGATGAACGCCCTTATTGATCTCGACACCGCCCGGAAGGCGGCTCGCATGGTTCACGTACCCACCGAGGTCTTCGTCGTCCTGATCATCTATATCGTGGTCACCGCCGCCGTCCTTGGCTACGTCCTCGTGGGACGACGCGGACGGGGGTCAGCAGCCATCATGCTGGCGTTACTTGGCATGTCATTCCTTCTGATCATTGATGTTGACAGGCCTACCCGCGGCGGCATTCGAGAGACCCAAGCTCCGATGGAGCAGCTACGCGACTCTCTGAAGGCTCAATCGCCCGCCGTCTTCGACCATTGGCGCCTCCTGGACGCAAAAGCGTCCAGCCCCCAGTCCAAATAGCGTCCAGTGGTGCTGGCCGCCCATGCGAATATCAGGCGACGGACTGCCGGCCTCAGCGGCCGTTTTGCTAGGCCGCGCAGCCACATCACGAGGTGTTTGACGGCGGGGTTTCGGAACCCAATGACGCAGCTAAGTGCGACTGGTAGACCGACCGCACTCAAGCTTCAGGGTATAGATGGCAAGCCATTCACGACCGCGCTCAGCGCTGCGTAGCTTTTTCGTCAGCGAGGCCGCCGGCGGCTTGATCCTCATGGCCGTCGCCATGGTGGCGATCATCGTCGCCAACTCACCACTAGCGAGCGTCTACTTCAGGACACTCCATACCCCGGTCGCTGGCCTGGATGTCTTGCACTGGATCAATGATGGTCTGATGGCCATGTTCTTCCTGTTGGTTGGCCTGGAAATCAAGCGCGAGGTCCTGGACGGACAGCTATCGACCTGGTCGCGGCGTATCCTTCCCGGCGTCGCCGCCGCGGGCGGCATGATCGCTCCGGCGATCGTTTACCTCGCTGTTCAACGCGGCGACCCGACGACGACACATGGTTGGGCGATCCCCGCCGCCACCGATATCGCCTTCGCTCTTGGCATTCTGTCCTTGCTCGGGTCGCGTGTCCCGGTATCCCTCAAGGTGTTTCTGACGGCGCTCGCCATCATTGACGACCTCGGCGC